>JAVJPA010000001.1:0-7469 GCA_040216495.1 Amphiplicatus sp.
CTCCCCCGCTATCGCGGGGGAGGAAAGGCGCGCCGTTATTGAGCTATGGGCCAGAGTCTCAGGATGAAGGAAGTTCTGTTGCGACAGGAGAAATCTTCATCCCGAGGAGCGTCTGCGCCGGCAGGCGCGGGCGCGTCTCGAAGGATGGGAAGCCGCGCGGACGGGCTTCGCGCCTAACGCTTGGCGCCGATATTCTCGATCTTGTTGCTCGGCGCCGCCTTGTCCGACATCAGCGTGCGGATCAGGCTGGCGGATTCCTCCATCGCCGCCTGATGGCGCGTCGCCGCGGTGGTTGCGCCGGGACCCGCGAGCGCGGTGAGGCCGGTCGCGTTGAGATGGCGCGCAGCGAGATCTTCCGCATATCCCTCAAGGCTCACCGTGTTGGCGGCGGTCGTCAGTTCCTGTTGGAAGATTTTCGCGAGCTCATAAAGATTGAGTACGCTCGACGCGACGTTGCCTCGCGCGATGCCGTAATCGGCGATCTCGTAGCGGCTGATATAAGCGCCGGAACCGTCCTCGCTCATGCCCGCCGTCGAGAACCAGTAGCGCTGGTTGAAGGCGGAAACCGTCTGGTGATTGAAGCTGTGGCCCGAGAAGGCGGCGACCGTATTCATGCCGACGCAATTGGTGAAATTCTCGCCCTTGCACGCTGTCGGGATCATCATCATCGAGAGATCGCCGCCGGCGCTGAGCGCGATATAGGGCTGCCCGCCGGCGCCCTGGCGCTGCTGCCATACGGCCCCAAGCTCCGTCAGGATCGGCCCGACGCTCGCAACGTCGAAATTCGGGATCACGCCGCGCGGATTGGAGACATACTCTTCCTGCGCCGACGCCGCGCCAATCGAGAGCGCCGCAATCGCTGCGGCGGCCATCAGTTTTTTCATTTTCCCCACCTCGCTCCGGATACATGGACGGAGCACCGCGCCCCAAATCACTGTCCACTGGCCACTGTCGAACCCCATCGACCGGCGCAGCATAAGGGCAAACCGACGCATCGCAAAGGCCGCTTCGGCGTGAGTTTCGCGTGACAAGGGCGCCCCGCCCGTGGTTAGAGCCCTGCCGATGAAACATCCTTATCCCGCCAAGGGCCGCCCGACGAAGGACCGCCCAGCCAAGGGCCGGCCTTCAAAAGATCGCGCAGGCTCAAGTCGTCCGTCAAAACATCCAGAGCCCCCTCCTCCCGTCCCCGGCCTCGCGTCGCGCCGGGCGGCGCTGGATATTCTCACGCTCGTCAGGGCCGGAGCCAGCCTCGACGAGGCGCTGGCCAAGTGCCGCTCCTTTGAAGAACTCGAAGGGTCCGACCGCGCCTTCGCGCGGGCGCTCGCATCCGCCGTTCTTCGCCGGCAGGGATCGCTCGATGCGCTGATCGGCGAGTATATCGACAAGCCGTTGCCGAAACGCGCCGCCCGCGCTGTCGACATGCTTCGCCTCGCCGCTGCGCAATCGGCGCTTTTCGACACGCCCGATCACGCCGCCGTTTCAACCGCCGTGGCCCTCGCGCAATCGTTTCAGGAAACGCAAGGCTATGCCGGCCTCGTCAACGCCGTCGCGCGCAAGTTGGCGGCCGGCGGCAAGGCGGCGCTCGAAAAGCTCCCGGTGCGGAGCGATACGCCGGGCTGGATGTGGCGGTCGTGGGAGCGCGCTTATGGACCGGCCGTCGCGCGCAAGATGGCGCTCGCCCATCGCGGCGAGCCGTCGCTCGACCTGACGCCGCGCGACGGCGCCGAAGCGGAAGCGCTCGCTGAAAGCCTTGGCGCAAAGCTGTTGCCGACCGGGTCGCTGCGCCTTTCCGGCGCGTCCGACATTTCCGCTCTGCCCGGCTTTTCTGAAGGAAAATGGTGGGTGCAGGACGCCGCCGCCGCCCTGCCGGCGCGCCTGCTCGGCGACGTTTCAGGCAAGCGCGTCTTCGATCTCTGCGCTGCGCCCGGCGGCAAGACGATGCAGCTCGCCGCCGCCGGCGCGAATGTCGTCGCCGTCGACATCGCGGGTCTCCGCCTCAAGATCATTCTGGAGAATCTTCAGCGCACGGCGCTTAAGGCGGAAACCGTGAAGGCGGACGTTCTCGAGTGGTCGCCGGCGGCGAAGGCGCAGGCCATCCTGCTTGACGCGCCCTGCACGGCGACCGGCACGATCCGCCGCCATCCCGATATTCTATGGGCCAAGAAAGAAGAGAGCGTCGCCGAACTCGCCGCGTTGCAGGCGCGCATGATCGACAAGGCGACGGACCTGCTCGAGAGCGGCGGCGTGCTGGTCTACGCCGTCTGCTCCCTCCAGCCCGAGGAAGGCGAGGCGCAGGTGGAAGCCGCGCTCGCGCGCCATCCCGACCTCTCGCGAGAGCCGGTCGCGGCCGGCGAAATCGGCGGTCTTCACGAAGCGTTAACGAAGCGCGGCGACCTGAGGACTCTCCCCTCTTTGTGGGCCGATCTCGGGGGCATGGACGGGTTTTTCGCCGCCCGCCTGCGCAAGGCGTAAGAGGCTAACTCCTAAGCCGTTGATACTTCTTACGCAATTCAATCAGACGGTTTCCGGTTTTGCTTGAAGTCGGGCGCGTGGCATCCAATATTAGCGCTCGGTATTGCGCTGAAAGGAGCGTTTTCAAGTTTATGAACGACACACGCAGGAATTACGGCGGCGCTGTCACCGGGTCGCGCGGCGTCGCGGTCGATGAGGGCCTGCGCCAGTACATGCTCGGCGTCTACAACTACATGGCGCTCGCGGTCGCCGGCACGGGCCTCGTCTCGTTTCTGGTCGCTTCCAATCCGGCCTTGATCGGCGCCATCGCCGGCACGCCGCTGAAATGGGTTCTGTTCGCCGGGATTCTCGGCATCGGCTGGTTCGCGCCGAAGATTATTTTCAGCGGCTCCAAGACCGCCGCCCACGGCATGTTCTGGGCCTATGCGCTCGCCTGGGGCCTCTTGATCGCGCCGATGCTGTACTCGTTCCGCATGGGCGGCGCCGCCGTCGAGGTCTACAAGGCGTTCTTCATCACCGCGACCGTGTTCGGGTCGGTCAGCCTTTACGGCTACACGACCAAGCGCGACCTGTCGGGCTGGGCGAGCTTCCTGATGATGGCGACTGTCGGCCTGCTCTTGGCGATTATCGTCAATATGATTTTCTTCAAGAGCGGCATGATGAGCCTGATCACGTCGAGCCTTGTCGTTCTCGTCTTCTCGGCCATCACCGCTTACGAGACGCAGATGATCAAGTCGCTCTACACCGAAGGCGGCGCCATGAACGAGCGCGCGTCGATCTTCGGCGCCTTCGCGCTGTACGGGTCTTTCGTGACGCTGTTCGTGCATATCCTGAACATTCTCGGGATCATGCGCAGCGACTAGCGGCGCTTGCCTATCCGGCTTCAAACCCCCGCCCTCGCCGGCGGGGGTTTTTGTTTGGCCCGCCGCCTGCCGCCGGCGTGACCGCCCGTCATCGCAAGTGAATGGCGCCGCCGCGCGATCCCCGATATGGTCCCCTCCCATGCCAGTCCGCGATTGTTTCGATCTTTCCATTTCCGGCGCCGGCGCCGACGCCGCCGCCGGTTACAGCGCCTATGTGCGCGAATTCCTGAGTTACGGTTCGTCGCTGCGCGCGCTTTTCGCCGTCGCCGACGCCGCGCCCGGCTGCGCGCTGGTCAACGCCCACTCCGCCTCCCTGCATCTCGCTTTCGAGGGGGCGGAAGGCTGGCTCAATGCGGCGCCTTATCTTGCGCGCATGCGCGACGGCGAGCCTGCCGCCACCGCGCGCGAAAAGCTCTATTGCGCTGCGGTCGAGGCTTGGGCGGCGAAGGATTTTCACGGCGCGCTGGCGCGCCTCGACGAACTCACCGTGCGCTGGCCGGCGGACCTTTGCGCGATCAAATGGGGCCAGTATCACGCCTTCAATCTCGGGGATCAGGCGGCGCTTTTGCGCTTCGGCGAACGCGCGCGCATCGTGCATGAGGGCGCGCCATACGCGCACGGCATGATCGCGTTCGCGCTGGAGCAGAACCACCGCCTTGGCGAGGCGGAGGCTGAAGGACTTCGCGCCACGGAAATCGCCATCGACGACGCCTGGGCGCACCACGCGGTCGCGCATGTGATGGACACGAAGGGCCGCTGGCGCGACGGCGCAAACTGGCTCGATCACTGCGCCCATACCTGGGACCGCAAGGGCGTCTTCATCCGCGATCATAACTGGTGGCATGCGGCCCTGTTCCGCCTCGGCGCCGGAGACACGGAGGGCGCGCTCGCCATCTTCGACAAGCGCCTTTGGGGCGCATGGCCGGAATTCCCGCAGGAGCAGATCGGCGCGGTGTCGATGCTTTGGCGGCTCGAAATGCGCGGCGTCGATGTGGGCGAACGCTGGGCGCCGGTGGTCGAGCAGGCCCGCCGCCGCATCGGGGAGCACCTCTTCCCCTTCCACGACATTCACTACCTGTACGCCCTCGCCCGCGCCGGCGCGCCGGGAGAGGCGGCGCAGTTTCTCGCCTCCATCGAACGCCACGCCGAGAGCCTGTCAGGCGAAGCGCGAACGGCCTGGCTTGAGGCCGCGCTTCCTTGCGCCCGGGGCAGCCTCGCCTTCGCGCATGGCGACCATGAAACGGCCGCGCGCTCTTTCGCGGCGGCGGCGGGAACGCTGCGCCTGATCGGCGGCAGCCACGCGCAGCGCCATCTTTTCACGGAATGCCTCGATTTCGCGCGAAGAAACCCCGCCCGGGCGGGCGCCGCCGGCTGACCTAAAGGGCCGCGGCTTCACGCGGTTTTCACCCGGCCCGCGCGATGCTATGCGACGCGCAACCTGAAGCTTTTGAGAAAGCCCCGCCTCCATGGCGAACCACCTGCACAACGGCGACCTGCCCGCCGGCCTCGATCTTGGCCCGATCGTCGCCATCGACAGCGAGACCATGGGCCTCAACCCCCAGCGCGACCGGCTGTGCGTGGTGCAGCTTTCCGCCGGCGACGGCGACGCCCATCTTGTGAAGTTCGCGCCGGGTCCCATAAGCGCCCCCCGGCTCCAGGCGCTGCTGGCCGATCCCAAAACGCTCAAACTCTTTCACTTCGCCCGGTTCGACGTCGCCGCTTTCATGCAGGGATTGGGCGTCGCAACGGCCCCGGTCTACTGCACCAAGATCGCCTCGCGGCTCGTCCGGACCTATACGGATCGGCACGGCCTCAAGGATCTTGTCCGCGAGCTTCTCGGGATCGAGTTGTCGAAACAGCAGCAATCGTCCGATTGGGGGGCCGACGCCCTCACCGACGCCCAGATAGAGTATGCGGCGAGCGATGTGCTTTATCTGCACAAGCTCAAGGAGAAACTTGACGTAATGCTCGCCCGGGAGGGTCGCGCCGATCTCGCCAAAGCCTGTTTCGACTTTCTGCCCGCCCGCGCCGCGCTTGACCTCGCGGGATGGCCGGAAATCGACATTCTCGCCCATTCCTGACGGTCGCTCCCGAACGCCTTGAGGCGACCCTTGCGCTGCGAAGAGGCGAAGAGGACACTATATAGCCCTTAAGGACGACGATTAGGGGCGTCTGGCGGATCGCCAAAGCGGGTTGACGGCAGGAATGAGCGCGGCGTTGACAAATCAAGAGAGCGGAGCCGAACCGACGCGCGCGCGGCGCGGCGTTCTCGAAACGCTCGAAACGCGCCAGCGCCTAACGACGGCGCAGGCCGCCGCGCGATCGCTCATGGTGCGCCGGCTGCGCATCGCCCTTCCGCTTCTCGCCGTCGCCCTTGTCGCTTTCTTTCTTCTCAACACGCGCTCGCAGGGCGTCGACGACGCCTTCCTGAAAGACTTCGCCAACATAGACGCGACGCCAGAAGAATTGCACATGGCCAACCCGCGCGTCGTCGGCATCGACGACAAGGGCCAGCCTTACGAGATCATCGCTGAGTCGGCCCTGCAAACTCCCGGCGCGGAAGATCTGGTTGAGCTGGTCCGTCCGCGCGCGGCTTCCCGGAACGCGAACGAAACGACCATCGCCTACGCCGACAAGGGCGTCTTCCAGAACTCCTCGAAAATTCTTGAGCTCAAGGACAGCGTCACTGTCGAGCACGCGGTCGGCGGCGAAACCTACGTGCTGACGACCCCGGCGGCGACGGTCTCGATCAACGATGAGACGGTTGAGACCGACGCCGGGGTCAGCGGCCAGTCCGAGACCGGAACCTTGCGGGCCGACCGCATGCGCGCCTACAACGGCGAAGGACGCGTCGTGTTTGAGGGAAATGTCAGTATGCGTATCTACCCCAAGAATACGAAGGGGGCTGGCGCGGAAGCGACGACGGAAACGACAAAGGGGGCTGAGCCGCAATGAAGGCGTTCATTCTAACCGTAGCGATCGCCGCCGCCGCAGGGCCGACCGCCGCGCGCGCGCAACTTGTGGCCGACAGCGACGAACCCATCGACATCACAGGCGAAAGCCTTGAACTCATTGACGATGTCGCCACCTGGACCGGCAAGGTCCGCGCCGTTCAGGGGGAAGCCATTCTCACCTCGGAGCGCCTCGTCGCGACCATCGGCGAGGACGGCGGCTTTTCGTCCATCCGGGCCATCGGCAACATCCGCTACTTCAACGGCAAGGAAGCGATCACCGGCGGCAGCGCGCTCTATGACGCCGGCGCCCGCGCGATCACGGTTTCGGACAATGTTGTCGTGACCCAAGGCAAGACCGTCATGTCGGGCGGGGCGCTGGTTTACTGGCTCGACACCGGCCGCATCAACTTCACCGCCCCCGGCGGCCAGCGGATCCGCGGCATTTTTCATGCCAACGCAGCCCCGACCCAGTTCTAGCTTCACCAAACCTTAAAGGCAGGCGCCGCTATATGACCGATGAGATGACCCCGTCGATCGAAACCCCTCAGGCGGTCCCGGCGCCGCATAAATCCCTGAAGCCCAAAGTGGTCGAGGGCGGCGGCGGGCTGTTCGCGGAAAATCTCACCAAATCGTTCAAGCGCCGGCCCGTGGTGCGCGGCGTGTCGATGAGCGTCCGCCGCGGCGAGGTGGTCGGCCTCCTCGGCCCCAACGGCGCCGGCAAGACCACCTGCTTCTACATGATCACCGGCCTCATCCCGGTCGACACCGGCGCGATTTCCATAGACGGCCATGACGTCACCCGGCTGCCCATGTATCAGCGCGCCCGTCTCGGCGTCGGCTACCTGCCGCAGGAAGCGTCGATCTTCCGGGGTTTGACGGTCGAACAGAATTTGCGCGCCGTCGTCGAACTGGTCGAACGCAACAAGGAGCGCCAGCAGGCGCTGATCGACGATCTTCTGGTCGAGTTCAACATCACCCACATTCGCAACGCCCCGGCTCTCGCGCTGTCCGGCGGCGAACGCCGCCGGGTCGAAATCGCGCGGGCGCTGGCGACGGGTCCGGCTTTCATGCTGCTCGACGAACCGTTCGCCGGCATCGACCCGCTCGCCATCGCCCGCGCGATTTCGACCCGGCGGCGTTCGCCGCCGGACAGCGCGAGAGCCGGGGCGTTGCGAATGTG
>JAVJPA010000002.1:0-4641 GCA_040216495.1 Amphiplicatus sp.
GCCGCCAGCGCCTCCGGCCAGTCCGCCGGCTTTGCGCCTTCATCGAAACCGACCTTTTCCACATCCTCGACCCGCGCGCCCGCGACGAGACGCTTCACCCCCGACCATGGCGCGGCGCCGAGGCACATGGCGCAGGGCTCAGCGCTGGAGACGAGTTCGCAGACCGGCAGGCCGGGCGACGACAGGTCGTACGAGCCGAGCCGCTTCTGGGCGATGGCGAGCGCCACCATCTCCGCATGCAGGATCGACATGCCTTCGCTCTCGACGAGGTTGACGCCGAGCGAGACAAGCCGCCCTGTGTCGCGCTCGAAAACGGCGGCGGCGAACGGGCCGCCGCCCTCGCGCTCGACATTAATGCGCGCCGCGCTGATGACGAGCGCCATCCGGCTCCCGACATCGGAAAGCGTCCCTGCCCCGTCGGCGAGCGCTTCGGCCCACGGCGGCACGCGGATTTCAATGGGGGGAAACGGCATCAGGCGAAAACCTTCATGCGCCCTGTTTAAGTCGCCCTTGTCCGCAAGCGCAATGCGTGATTTGCGATCCCGCCGCGCCCGGCTTATGCCGCCGTAAAGACGAGCAAGGAGAAAAGCGCATGAAGCTTTACGGATATTGGCGCTCCGGCGCGACCTACCGGCTGCGCATCGCGCTCGCGCTGAAGGGATTGTCCTATGAGTACGCGCCCGTGAACCTCTTGAAGGACGAGCAGAAATCGCCCGCCTATCTCAAGGTCAGCCCGCAGGGGCTGCTCCCGGCTTTCGTCGCGGACGACGGCGCGACGCTCACCCAGTCGCTCGCCATCATCGAATATCTCGATGAGCTTCACCCCTCGCCGCCTCTCCTCCCGAAAGAGCCCATTGCGCGCGCGCAGGCGCGTCAGATCGCCTACGCCATCGCCTGCGAGGCGCAGCCTTTGCAAAACCTCCGTACGCAGAAATACCTGAAAACGCTGCCCGGCTTCGACGACGACGCCATGCGCCAGTGGCTCGACACATGGGTCGGCGGCGCGATGAAGGCGGTCGACCAGATGATCGGCGAGGCAGGCGGCGCTTACTGCGTCGGCGACGCGCCGACCCTCGCCGACATCTGCCTCGTGCCGCAGGTCTATGCGGCGCTGCGGTTCGGGGTTGATTTGTCGGGGCTTGAGCGGCTCAATGCGGTCTATGAGCGGTGCGTTACGCTCGACGCCTTCAAGAAAGCGCACCCGGATGAACAGCCGGATGCTGTGAAAGCCTGAGCATGGACCCTTTGATTTTCGCCATCGACGGCAAGACGCCCAAGATCCACGAGACCGCGTTCATCGCGCCGGGCGCCGTCGTTTGCGGCGACGTTGAAGTGCGGGAGAACGCCTCGGTCTGGTACGGCTGCGTGCTGCGCGGCGACACCAACAGGATCGTCGTCGGCAAAGGCTCGAACGTGCAGGACGGCACGGTCATTCATGTGGATCATCCAAGCACGGGCGGCCTGCCGACGATCATCGGCGAGAACGCGCTCATAGGCCACAAATGCATGTTGCACGGCGCGACGGTCGAGGATGGCGGCTTCGTCGGCATGGGCGCGACCATGCTAGACGGGTCAGTGGTGCAGACGGGCGGCATGCTCGCCGCCGGCGCTTTCCTCAGTCCGAAGAAAATCGTGCCCGCCGGCGAGATGTGGGCCGGGATGCCGGCGAAAAAATTCCGCGATCTTCGCGAAGGCGAGGACAAGATGGCGCTGATGGGCGCTGCTCATTATGTCGGGGAAGCGCGCGCGCACATGGCGGCGCTGAAAGCACGCTCATGATCGTCCGCGCCGCCGCGCAGGATGATTATCCCGCCATCCGCGCCTGCATCGACAATGCTTTCGGTCAGCCCCACGAAGGCGCGCTTGTCGAAGCCTTGCGCGCCAGCAGCGACGCGGTCATCGAGCTTGTCGCGGAGTCGGACGGGCGCATCGCCGGCGTCATTCTGCTTTCGAAACTTACGGCGCCGGAAAACTCTCTCGCGCTTGCGCCCGTCGCGGTCGCGCCGGACATGCAAGGACAAGGCGTGGGCGGCGCGCTGATCCGGGCGGCGATCAAGGAAGCGCATGAAAGCGGCGCCGCGGCGATATTTCTTCTCGGCGAGCCTGGCTATTATTCGCGCTTCAGCTTTTCGGTCGAGGCGGCCGGGCGCTTCGAAACGGCTTATCCGAAGGAATACATGATGGCGCTCGAACTTACGCCCGGCGCCCTCGCCGGCCTGTCGGGGAAGATCGCCTATGCTTCTCCCTTCAACAATCTCTGAATTCTGCACGGAGGCCGCCGATGAATGTATACGGAGCAACCGCCATCGCTCTCTTTGCCGCCGCTGTCTGCGCGGCTCCGACGGCGGCGAAAGAGCCCGCGACGATCCTCGCGATCTTCGCCCATCCCGACGACGAGACCGGCCCCGGTCCGGCGCTCACGGCGCATGCGAGGACCGGCAAGGTGCACATCGCCTATGTCACGGACGGGCGGTACGGGGTGCGGGAAGGATTCGGCGTCGCTGCGGACAGCGCTGAACTGGTGGCGGTGCGGGAGGAAGAAGGCCGCTGCGCGGCCGCTGCGCGCGGCTTCCAGCCGCCGGCCTTTTTCGGCTTCCCCGACCAGATCGTCGGCAATGCGTCGGTGCTTGAGCAGATCCACCGCCTCAGCGCCGCGACCGCGCGGATCGTCGAAGAGATCGAACAACTGAACCCCGATATCGTCGTGACCTTCGGGCCGGGCGGCTATACGGGCCATCCCGACCACCGCTTGGTCGGAGCCCTCGTTCAACAGGCGATGCTGTCGCGGGACTGGGGCGAGACGCGCTTGCTGACATTCGCGCCGACAAACGACCAAGTCGCCGATATGGACCGCTCTTTTCCGCTGATCGGACAGGCGGAAAGTTCGATGAACGTCGCCGTGCGTTTCGGAGCCGATGTGCGCGCCACCGAAGAAAAAGCGTTCCGCTGTCACGACAGCCAGTTCAGCCCCGAGCAAATGGCTGAAATTCTCGGCGCTCTCGCGCGCGACGAGACGAACACCCGCTGGTTCCAGGAAGTTTCTCTCAAGACGAAGAAGCGCGAAGGCTTTTAACGCGCCGTCACCAGCCATTTATCCGAGGCCAGCGCGCGGTGAGCGTTTCGTCGTCGCCGAGAACCTCGTAAGCGCTGAATTGCGCCGCCGTCGCGCAGGCGTGGTTCGGCAGGATGCGGAGCATCCGACCGATCGAAAACGCGCTGAAATCGATCGGCCCGCCGCTGCGGCGGGTGATGATTCCGTGCTCCTGATTAGCGCTCGATACAATGAATTCCTCAAGCGGCGACCCCGCCTCGTCGCACACGGCGCCGTAGCCGTAATCGACGGCGTGACCGGCCGTGCCCCGGTCGCGCGACAGCGCCATCCAGCCCGCATCGACAAGCAGCCAGTTCTTATCGCGTTGATGGCCGATGATAGAGGCGAGCACGCTGATGGCGATATCGTCGAGCGAACAAACGCCGAGGCCCGCCATGACAAGATCCATGAACATGTAGACTCCGGGCCGGGCTTCGGTGACGCCATCGAAACGCTCGCCGAATGTCGCGGTCGGGGTCGAGCCTACGCTGACGATTTGCGAAGCCATGCCCGCCTCGGCGAGCATCGCCGCCGTGTCGACCACGGCGCGGCGCTCGCGCTCCGCCATCGCGCGGATGTCCGCCACGCTGCGGCAATCATAGGAGCCGCCCGCATGAGTCATCACGCCGCGAAAAGAACCTCCGAGCGCGCGGCCTATCTCTCCCGCGTCTTCGCTCTTCGGCTTGACCCCGGCGCGGTGATCGTCGCTGTCGATTTCGATGACGGCGGCCAGCCCCGCCTGTGCGACGGCGCGCGCGGCGTCAACGGAATCGACCGTGACGATGAGATTGACGCTCTCGCCCGCAAGCGCGGCCGCGCGCTGAAGTTTGGCGGGCGCCATGCCGACCGCATAAAGAATGTTTTTGACGCGGTTGGCGGCGGCGTATTCGGCTTCGGCCAGAGTCGACACGGTGACGCCAGCGGCGCCCTCTAGCGCGAGACGGAAAACATCAGCCGACTTCACTGTCTTGATATGCGGGCGCAGGCTGACGGCGAATCCGTCCATGCGCGCTTTCATGCGTGCGATGTTGCGATCAAGGCGCGGGCGCGAGAGAAGCAGCGCCGGGGTTTGCAGATCGGCGATCGCGAGCGTTGACATCGGCGTTACAGCGCGACCTCGAACTTCGCTTCGGTCTTCGACTTCACTTCGTCAAGCTCCACCCCTTCGGCGAGCTCGACGAGCTTCATCCCCTTGCCGCGCTCGACTTCGAACACGCCGAGATTGGTGATGATCATGTCGACGACCTGTTTGCCGGTAAGCGGCAGCGTGCATTCCTTCAGGAGCTTCGACTCGCCCGCTTTCGAGGCGTGATCCATGACGACGACGACTTTCTTGACGCCTGCGACGAGGTCCATCGCCCCGCCCATGCCCTTGACCAGCTTGCCGGGGATCATCCAGTTGGCGAGATCGCCTTTCTCGGAGACTTCCATGGCGCCGAGAATGGCGATGTCGATATGCCCGCCGCGGATCATCGCGAATGAGTCGGCGCTGGAGAAGTAGGACGTGCGCTTCAGCTCGGTGATGGTCTGCTTGCCGGCGTTGATAAGGT
>JAVJPA010000003.1:0-4256 GCA_040216495.1 Amphiplicatus sp.
TTCGCCGAGCGCTGCTTCAAGCAGATCGAAGGCTTCGGCGAATACGGCTTTCCTGAAAGTCATGCGGCGAGTTTCGCACTGCTGGTCTATGTCTCCTGCTGGCTCAAACGCCGTTATCCGGACGTCTTCTGCGCGGCTCTCGTGAATGCGCAGCCCATGGGGTTTTACGCGCCGGCGCAGATCGTCCGGGATGCAAGAGAGCATGGCGTCGAAGTAAGACCCGTCGATGTCAATCATTCGTTCAGCGATCTGACGCTCGAAGAGTCTGAGGGCCTTAAAAATATTCACGCGCGTCATCGCGATATGGAAAAGTCCATGCGCTCAAATCATGCGGTGCGCCTCGGCTTCCGGCTCGTCAAGGGATTGGCGAACAAGGACGCCGAACGCATCGAGGACTGTCGCGGCGCCGGGTACGATTCCGTGCGCGATCTCTGGCTCAGGACGGGGCTCTCGCAGGCGTCGCTCGAAATTCTCGCCAACGCCGACGCTTTCGGATCGCTCGGGCTGTCGCGCCGCGACGCGCTCTGGGCCGTGCAGGGGCTCGACAAAGCGAAGGGCGACGACCAGATGCCATTGTTCGCCGCCGAGCGTGCGTTCCGCAAGGAAGAAGAAGTCGTGCTTCCAACCATGCCGCTCGGCGAGGAAGTCGCCTATGACTACAAGACCATAAAAATGTCGCTGAAGCGCCATCCGGTTTCTTTCCTGCGCGGTTGGCTGAAATCCGCGCGCTATGTCGCCAATGAAGACTTATGGAAGATGACGAACGGCACGCTCGTATCGGTTTCTGGACTGGTGCTCGTGCGCCAGCGGCCGGGGACCGCGAAGGGCGTCATCTTCGCGACGCTCGAAGACGAGACCGGGATCGCCAATATCATCATCTGGCCGAAAGTCTTTGAACGCTTTCGGCGGGAAGTTTTGGGAGCCCGCTTCCTCGGCGTCTCGGGCGTCCTGCAACGCGAGGGCGATGTCATCCACGTCGTCGCCCGGCGGCTATACAATCTGACGCCGAAACTCGCGGACCTCAGCGACTATCACGGCGAGATGGATGACGGGCTTTCAAGAGCGGATGAATTCAAGCGGCCAGTGATCGAGGATTTGAGAAAAGGCGATTTCCGCCGGCGTTTGGAGCGCGCCAAACACATGGATGAAATCCTGCCCGGCGGCCGGAATTTTCACTGAACGCCGCTCATCAATCGCCAGAAAGGTCGTTATTGCATACCCGCTCAGCGAGACCTCTCCCCTCGCCTATTTTCGCCGCCACCTGTTCGATAAAATAGTCGAAGCGTCTTTGCCCGAGATTATGGGCGGCGTCCCGTTCGCCTTCCGGCAGCGGTTCCGTGCGCGTTAGCCAGTAACGCACATACTGTCCGAGCGTTTCGAGAATGATGGCGGCGTCGCGCTCGACGGCGCCTTGCCTAAGATCGATGGCGTCAAGGCGTTTCAGGATCGCCGCCTCGCATCCGGCTTTCGCCTCGGGATCGAAATAGCAGCGCAGCGCATCCTCGACGATCGCTGATTGGGTGACGCCTGGCCCTTGCGCTGCATTGTCGAGGTCTGCCCAGACACGATCGCTGATTCTGACATGAACGCGGCGCTTCGCCATCATCAAAAGTCCGGCAACAAATCTTGGTCGACGCGATCAAGGGCGGCGACGCGCCTTACGCGCTCCGCCGATTCCTTTCGGGCGTAATTGCTAGGGCTGTCGGCAAAATCCTCTTCGGATAATTCCCGGTCAGACTTCTCACACTCGTCATCGATTCTACTTTCCACGTCCTCGGGCGCGGGCGTCAGCTGCGGCTCTCGGCCGCCTTCATCGCCGCCTGACGAAGGCGCTGCATCGTCGTTCGGAAGCCGCCAGTCACCTTTGCGAAGACCTGAAGGCCAATCGTCGGGACGTGGCACCGGCAGCATTGGCGACGTCGGCGGCGCACCGGTTCGTTCGGTAAAATTCGCATCCTCGTAATAGCGAAGTTTCTTCGCCTTGATGGGCGGCGCTCCCGAGATCATGACCACGGCATCATCGGGCGGCAGTTGCATGACTTCGCCCGGAGTAATGAGGGCGCGCTGCGTTTCCTGACTCGATACCATAACATGCGAAAGCCAGGGCGCGAGACGATGGCCGGCATAGTTGCGTTGCGCGCGCTGCTCCGTCGCCGTCCCGAGCGCGTCGGAAATGCGTTTCGCCGTGCGTTCGTCATTGGTGGCGAAGGCGACGCGCACATGGCAGTTGTCGAGAATGGAATTGTTCGGTCCGTATGCCTTTTCGATCTGATTAAGCGATTGCGCGATCAGGAAGGCCCTCACGCCGTAACCAGCCATAAAGGCGAGCGCCGACTCGAAGAAATCGAGGCGGCCGAGCGCCGGGAATTCGTCGAGCATCATGAGGACGCGCCGCCGTCCCTTTTCTCCCGGAAGCGTTTCCGTAAGGCGCCGGCCGATCTGATTGAGGATGAGCCGCACCAGCGGCTTGGTGCGGGAGATGTCAGACGGCGGCACAACGAGATAGAGCGACGCCGGCCGGTCGCCGTCGATCAGGTCCGCGATGCGCCAGTCGCTCGCAGCGGTGACGCGCGCGACGACCGGATCGCGATAGAGCCCGAGAAAGCTCATGGCGGTTGAGAGAACGCCCGAGCGTTCATTCTCCGATTTGTTCAGCAATTCGCGCGCCGCCTGCGCCACTACGGGATGCGCGCGCGGCGAAGGATCGGTCCCGATATGATTGGTCGACATCATCAGTTTCAGGGTCGTTTCGAAACTGCGGCGCGGATCGGAGAGGAACACTGCGCATCCTGCGAGCGTCTTGTCTTTCTCCGCATAAAGAACATGGAGGATGACGCCCACAAGCAGCGCGTGGCCGGTTTTCTCCCAATGGTTCCGCCGTTCCAGCGAGCCTTCGGGATCGACAAGAATATCCGCGATATTCTGAATGTCGCGCACTTCGTTCTCGCCGCGTCGCACTTCCAGCAAGGGATTGTATCGTGCCGACGCGGGATTGGTCGGATCGAACAAGAGACAATTGGAAAAGCGCGCGCGCCAGCCCGCAGTCAGCGCCCAGTTCTCGCCCTTGATATCGTGAATGACAGCGCTTTCCGTCCAGGACAACAGCGTCGGCACGACAAGCCCGACACCCTTGCCGGATCGTGTCGGCGCAAACGCCATAACGTGCTCGGGGCCGTCGTGACGAAGATAATCGGATTTCCAGCGTCCGAGAAAGACGCCGTCCGGTTTCAGGAGTCCTGCTTCCTCGACGTCGTGCGACTTCGCCCAGCGCGCGGACCCGTAGGTCGTTACGAATTTCTGGGAACGCGCTCGCCAGAGCGAACCGGCGATGGCGGCCGCAGCGCCGAGAAACCCGCCACCGGCCGCGAAAATTCCTGCCCGATTAAAAACGCCAGGAGCATAGGCCTCATAGGCGTACCACCATTGGAAGAGCCGCCAAGGTTTGTAGATGGGCACGCCAAGAATCTCGAACCACGGCGCCCCGAGCCTCCCCTGATAGCCGAATTGATGGGCCGTCCATTGCGTAGCAATCCATAGGGACAAGGCTATGATGGAAAACACGATCAGGAACTGACCGATAAGAAGTTTGGTCGGCGTCATTCGATTTCTAAACAGGCGTTGACTACAGCGCTATCGAACCTGTTATCGTCCTACGCAACCCCGACCGTATAGTCAGGGAACTTCCAAATCCCCGCAACCCAATCGGTAAATTCAACAGGACAGCGCGCGCCGGGCGTTCGTCACGATCAGCTCTTGCGCATTCGCGTCTTCCAACCGCCATAGCGATGCTATGCCCCGCAACGCTTCGCCTACGTCGCCGGCCTCGATGGGCGCGCCGGCCGACTGGAGGAACGGTGCATCCGTTTCGGTCAGGATGCGCCCCTTAGGGGCAGACTCCACGAGCGTTCGGCCCGGTTTCGTGAGCAGCATCTGTTCGTTCACCGAGAACCAACAGCCGAGGTCTATCGCGCGCCGAATCTCGGGACTTGTTGCAGAGAACCAGTGCAGGACGATGATATTCTCTCGGCACGCCGCACGCGCTTCGAGCGCATCGAGCACCAGTCTCGCACACCTGACGCTATGGACACTCACAACCTTATCGCGTTGGGTCGCACAGATTCTCAACGCACGATCGAAAACCTCTTTCTGTCGTTCGAATGACCGATAATAGCGAGGCCCTGCGTCCAACCCGATCTCGCCGATATACCTGGTCGTCTCAGACAGTTCTTCAAACAACGAAATCTCGTCACCCCTCT
>JAVJPA010000004.1:0-18766 GCA_040216495.1 Amphiplicatus sp.
CTGAAGCACCGGCATCCCCCGCGACATGCCCATGATGCCGAAGTTTACGCCCGCCACATGAAAATGCGGCAGCGCGTGCAGGATCATTTCAGCGTCGCTCTTCGGCAGGACGACGCCGCGTTCGACGCCGGCGCGCCCGACCGTGTCGTAGACGCGGTTGGTGAGCAACACGCCTTTCGGCAAACCGGTCGTGCCGCTCGTATAAAGCTGGACGACCACGTCGTCGGGGCTCGGCTGATAGTCCGGCTCGCGCGCTTCATGGCTGTCGATCAGCGCATCGAAGCAGCACTCGCCGCCGATTTCGAGGACGAAGGTTTTCGGCGGCGCGAATCCCGGCTCGTTCGCCAGCGCATCGAGGAACATCTGCTCGGCGACCAGCAGCTTCGCGCGGCTGTCTGCGAGGATGGCGGCGATCTCCGCCGGCGCGAGGCGCCAGTTGATCGGCGTCAGGACGATCCCGGTTTTCACGGCGCCGAACAGCGCCGGCCAGAACGTCGCCACATTGCGCGCGATCCAGGCGACGCGGTCGCCGGGCTTCAGGCCGAGCGCAAGGAACGCCTGCGCCGCGCGGTTCGAACGCTCGTTGATCTGCGCATAAGTGAAATCCCTGCCCTCAAAGCGCAGCGCCAGCCGGTCCGGCGCCCGCGCCGCCTGCTCGCGAATGACATCGGCCACGATAGGCGGCGAAACGAGCCGCGCGTGCGCGTTCATAGGCGACCTTCCTCCTGATTATCGTTGGTCTTTTGACCGACTATGCCGGGAGGAAGCGCTGAGGAAAAGGGAAACCGGCAGTTAGACGACGACCGGCGCGGGCGCTTTTGCGAGAGCCTTCAGCCGCTGGTCCTCGATGACGATCACCCGGTCCATGCGCGCGGCGAGCCGGTGGTCGTGGGTGGCGACGAGGGTCGCGAGCCCTTCGGAGCGCACGAGGCCAAGCAATTCGTCGAAGACTTTCTCGGAAGTCTTCGGGTCGAGGTTGCCGGTCGGCTCGTCGGCGAGGAGGATTTTCGGACGGTTCGCCAGCGCGCGCGCGATGGCGGTGCGCTGCTGTTCGCCCCCCGAGAGCTGGCCCGGCTGGTGATGCTGGCGCTCGCCGAGGCCGAGGGCGGTGAGGAGGCGCGAAGCCTCCGCTTCGGCTTCGGGTTTTTTCCTGCCGGCGATGAGACGCGGCAGGGCGACGTTGCCGAGGGCGGTGAATTCGGGAAGCAGGTGGTGGAACTGGTAGACGAAGCCGAGCATGTCGCGGCGGATGCGCGTGCGTTCGGCGTCTGAAAGTTTCGTCGCTGCGACGCCGTCGAGCCAGACCTCCCCCGCAGAAGGCGCTTCGAGAAGGCCGGCGATGTGGAGGAGCGAGGACTTGCCCGAACCGGACGGGCCGAGCAGCGCCACGGTCTCGCCTTTCATCAGCGAAAAGTCCGAAGGCTGAAGAATGACGAGATCGCCGTAGCGGCGTTCGATCTTTTCGAGACGGAGAACGGGCTCACTCATAGCGCAGCGCCTCCACCGGATCGAGGCGCGCCGCGCGCCAGGCTGGGTAAATGGTCGAGACGAACGACATGAACAGCGTCCAGCCGACGATGAGGATCACTTCGCTCACCTGCATTTCCGCCGGAACGCCGGAGAAATAATAGACGTCCGCCGGGAAGAGGTCGGTGTTGAACACCCATGAGAGAAACCTCTCTATGGCGTCGATGTTCCATACGAACAAGGCGCCGAGCACGACGCCGGCGAGCGTGCCGAGCACGCCGATCAGCGAGCCGGAGAGGAAGAAGATGCGCATGATCGAGCCCTGCGTCGCGCCCATCGTCCTGAGCACCGCGATGTCGCCGGTCTTGTCCTTCACGAGCATGATGAGCCCGGTGATGATGTTGAGCGCCGCCACCGCGACGATCAGCAACAAAATGAGCCGCATGACGCTGCGCTCGGTTTGCAGCGCATTGAAGTAGCTCTGGTTCTGCTGCTGCCAGTCGCGGATTTCATAGCCTTGCGCGGCTTCCATGATCGCCGGACGGTAAGCTTTCACCTTCTCGGGGTCTTCGACCTTCAGCTCGATCTGGTTCACCGCATCGCCGATATTGAAAAAGAGCTGCGCCTGCTCGAGCGGCATGAAGCCGATGAACCCGTCGAACTCGGAATTGCCGACCTCGAAGATCGCGCCGACGCGATAGGTTTTCTTTCGCAGCGTGGGTCCGAACGGCGTCTCGGCGCCGCGCCCGGAAATCAGCGTCACCGGATCGCCGACCGAAACCCCGAGCGAATAGGCGATGCGGCTGCCGACGGCGATCTCGTCGCCGCCGTTTTTGCCCTCGCCGAACGTATCGAACGAGCCGGCGATCACGTGATCCTTGCCCGTCACATAATCGATGTCGAGCAGGTCCTTCTTCGGCATGGCGCGGATGAAGATGCCGGTCTCGCCATTGGCGCTCGCATAGACCGGCGCCTGCACGACGGGCGTCGCCTCGACGACGCCGGGAACCGCCAGCAAGCGCTCGGCGAGGGAGGCGTAATCCACCATGGGCGCCGACGATTGCACGAACATGTGGCCGTTGACGCCGAGGAGCTGGTCGAGAAGCTTCGCCCGGAACCCCTGCATCACCGACATGACGATGATGAGAGTCATCACCGCCAGCATGATGCCGACAAAGGCGATGATCGAGATCAGCGACACGCCGGTCCCCTTGCGGGTCGCGGCGAGGTAACGGCGCGCGATCATCCATTCGAAAAAGGAGAAGGGCGGGGTCGCGGCGGGCGCGGCCTGAGTCGAGGTTGGGGTCGAGGCCATCGGGCTCCGGAAGGGCGGCTAGGGGCGGGTTTCGGTCTCTGGCTCCTACCTCAGTTCAGGATTTTGGCAAAATCAAAGCGGCGCGCGCCCTCCCCCTCGTTTTGGCGCTTCCGGCGCACGCTTCGGCCCGTCCGGGGTTTCCCGGACATGACTTCGGCCGGCCCGGCGCCATATCACCCGCGCAAAGAGAGAAAGGCCGTTTTCAGGTTGGAAGGCGGTTTTGGGGAAAAGAGAAATGAGACTGCTCGCAAGCTACCTGATCGTCGGCGTCATGGTGTTCACGACCGTCGTTCTTTCGGCGATGATGTTCGTCGCGTGACGCTATTGGCGACGATTAGTCGGCGCCCGCGTCCACCTTGTCGATCTGCCGCAAGTCGCGCCCGCGCGTTTCCGGTCCGAACGCCGCAATGAGCGCCATCGCCGCCGCGGTCGGGACGCCGATCGCGAGCGCCGCGGCGCCAAGCGGCGGCGAGCCGATCAAGAGGCTCAGCGCCTGCGCCAATAGCCCCCCGAGCTTGCTGCACCCGGCGATCCACCCGGCGGCGCGCCCGCGGATGTGCAGCGGATAGACTTCGGCCGTGTACGGAAGCAGGATCGAGATCGCGCCGGTCGATCCGATAATAAGGAGCGCCACGGAAACGACGGGATCGGCTAAAGCCGGAACGCCCGAGCCGCGCAAAAGCAGCGTCACGAGCCCGAGCCCCATAACTCCCGCCATCACGACCAGCGACCACTTCGTGCTCCAGCGGCTGTACATCAAGGTTGCGGCGATGACGACGGGCGCGGCGAGCAACGAGGATTTTGCGATGAGCGCGCTCGCGGCGTTGAACGAGAAGCCTTCGTCCACCAGCGCGCCGGGCAGCCACAAGAGCAGGCCGAAATTGACGAGCCCCCAGACGAGCGCCGCCGCGGTCAGCGCCGCCGTGACGCCGAGAAAGCGTCTGTCGACCGGCGGCAGCGGCGCGCGCTTGTCGTGCGTCTCGCTTTCGTTCTCCACGGCGATGACCACGGCGCCGAAGCGCTTCAGGACGGCCCGCGCCTCCTCGGCGCGGCCCATATGCTGAAGGAACCGCGCGGATTCCGGGATCCATGTCGACAGCAGAATGACGATCAGCCCGGTCGGCAGGTTGAGGAACCACATGATCCGCCAGCCGAACATCGGCTGCAAAATCTCCGACAAAAAGCTCGCCGCGAAATATCCCCCGACCGCGCCGATGCCGCCCACTAACACGAGGCTCCAGCCGCGATGCTTCGTCGGCATGATCTCGGCGAGCAGCGCATAGGCGACGGGAAGCATCCCGCCGGCCGCCGCCCCCATCGCGAAGCACATGCCGACATTCCACCAGAAGGAAGGCATCGCTCCGCAGATCGCCGTGCCGACGAACATGATCGACGAGAGAAGAATCGTGGCGCGGCGCCCGTAAATGTCGGCGAGCACGCCCCAGGCGAACGAGCCGAGCGCCGTCCCCGTCAGCGCGGCGAACGGGAGCCACGCGACCATCGCGCTGTCGACGCCGTACTCAACGCGCATCCCCGGCGTGACGAAGCCGAGGCTCGCCGGTTTCATGATATCGATGATCAGCGTCAGCGCGAGGATCGCCATCACCGTCCAGTGCGCGCGGGAGAGCGGCGCTTCTTCCGGCGGCGAGAAGATTTCGCGCGGGCCGGCAGGCTTTGCGGCGGTTTGCGCGTTAGGCAGCAGGCCGAAGCCGGTGAGGCCGACGCCGATGACGATGAGCGCCATGCCCCACATCATGCCGGCGTCCATGGGCATGCCCGCCATCATGAAATGCATGTCGCGGGCCATCCAGAACATCGGGAGATGCAGGACGACGCCGACGGTGACGATCAGCGACCCCGCCCAGAAGGCGAAGACGTTGCGCCGCTCGGAGAGCATGAACGCGCCTGACTTCACGACCCGCCCCGCGATTGGTTTTCTTGTAATCAGCCGAGCGCCAGCGCGCGCTTCACGTCGCTTTCAAGCATGGCGATCGCCGCATCGAGCGCCAGCTCGTCGCGATGACCGTCGGCGCGGCGCTTCACCTCGACTTTGCCGGCTTCGAGCCCGCGCGGGCCGATGATGAGCTGATAGGGAAGACCGATAAGGTCCATGCGCGCGAACTTTTCGCCGGGGCGCGCGCCGGTTTCGTCATAGAGAACCTCGACGCCCGCCGCTTCGAGCGCCTTGTAGGCCTTGTCGCACGCCGCATCGGTCGCCGCGTCGCCCGCCTTGAGATTGACGAGGCCCACATGGAACGGCGCGACGGAAACCGGCCATTTGCAGCCCGCCTCGTCGTGATGGGCTTCGATCAGGGCGCCGGCGAGGCGCGAGACGCCGATGCCGTAGGAGCCCATCTCGGCGGGATGTTCCTTGCCATCCGGTCCGGCGATCACAGCGCGCATCGGTTCGGAATATTTCGTCGAGAAGAAGAAGATGTGTCCGACCTCGATGCCGCGCGCGGCGATGCGGTCATCTTTCGCCACCGCTTTCTCGAACTCAGCCTGATCGTGCTTTTCCTCCGTCGCCGCATACAGCGCCGTGCGCCGGTCGATGATCGGCTGGAGGTCGCCGTCAAAGTCGACGTCGGCGCCCGGCGTTTCCATATCCACAAGGCGCCGGTCGCAGAACACGGCGCTCTCGCCGGTGTCGGCGAGGACGATGAACTCATGGCTGTCGCCGCCGATAGGCCCAGAGTCCGCGCGCATCGGTATCGACTTGAGGCCCATGCGCGCGAAAGTGCGCAGGTAGGCGACGAACATGCGGTTATAGCTCTTCTTCCCGCCTTCCCGGTCGAAGTCGAACGAGTATGCGTCCTTCATCAGGAATTCGCGCCCGCGCATGACGCCGAAACGCGGCCGGATCTCGTCGCGGAACTTCCACTGGATATGATAGAGACTCTTCGGAAGGTCCTTGTACGAACGGACCCCGGCGCGGAAGATCTCGGTGATCATTTCCTCATTGGTCGGCCCGAACAGCATCTCGCGGTCGCCGCGGTCGGTGATGCGGAGCATCTCCTTGCCGTAAGCGTCATAGCGCCCGCTTTCGCGCCACAGGTCCGCCTGCTGGATGGTCGGCATCAGCATCTCGACGGCGCCGGCGCGGTTCTGCTCCTCGCGGACGATCTGCTCGATCTTCTTCAGCACCCGGAAACCGAGCGGCAGCCAGGCGTAAATTCCCGCCCCTTCCTGACGGATCATTCCGGCGCGCAGCATCAACTGGTGCGAGACGATCTGCGCCTCGGAAGGCGTTTCCTTGAGCAGGGGCAGGTAGAAGCGGGAAAGGCGCATGGTCGGTCCGTCGAAAAGGGGTGAAGCCCGCTTTCTATGGAGCGTTGATAGCGTTGTCTATTGCGGGCCGGCGGACGGCGCTTCGCCCGCAGCGCCGTGACATTCCGCCGGGCGGCGCGAGAAGCCCAGAATCTCACCGGTCTCTGGATCGACCTCGAAGCGCTGGAAGACTTCGCTGTCCAGATCGCGGTTGCGGCGGCGTTCGCGATCGAGATCGATATCGACAATAACCGGCAGCGAGGCGAGATCGCGCCACGGGCTCAAATCTTCGGCGCGGACGTCGGGGGGCGGGATATAGGGTTCGGCGTCCGCCGGGACCGGACAAGGGTTCGGCCCGATGCGGATGACCTCCGCCCCCGCCCCTTGGGCGGCGCAGAGCAGGAAAGCCGAAATCAGGGTGGCGAGACGGTTCATACCCTTATCCTGCAACAATCATGCGGCCCGAGCCTAGCGGGGGAGGGATTGGAGCGGGTTAACGCGGGCTTTGAGCAGAGATATTGCCATTTGGCACAATAGTATATATATTTTGCCATATTAAAGGAGCTTGCCATGCCAGAACTCGCCCTCCTCGACCGGCTGGAGACCAAGGCCGGCGACGCCCGTATCACCCCGGAGGAAGCCGCCGCCATGATGCGGGCGGCGATGACCCTCTTCGCGCTCTGGGATCTCACCGACGCGCAAGCGCGCACCCTTCTCGGCGCGCCCTCGCCGCGCACTTTCGCGCGGTGGAAAAAGGGAGAGCTTGGCGCGATCCCCTACGACACGGCGAGCCGGCTGTCGCACCTGATGGGAATCCACAAGGCGCTGCGCATGCTCTTCAAGGAGCCCGAGCGCGGCTATGCGTGGCTCAGGAAAGACAACGCCGCCTTTGGCGGCCAGTCCGCCCTTTCTCGCATGCTCGCCGGAGAGCTTGTCGATCTCGCGGCGGTGCGCGCCTATCTCGACGCCGAGCGCGGCGGATGGTGAGCGAAGAGGCAGCGCCGGTTCCTCCTGTTTCGCGCATCAACTGGAACCGCGCGACGCGCATCATCCGCTCGGTCTATCCGCCCATCGACCTGTTCGAAGACATCGCCGACCCGGCCGACTGGGAGCTGATCGCCAGCGCGGAAGCGAAGACCAATTCGCGCGTGCGCGACTCGATCGGCAAGATCAGCCTTGTGCCGCCAGAGAGGCGGGTTTCCGGCCCCGGCGCCTCTTATGTGATGGCGCCGTTCACGCACGTCTCGCCGGAGCGCCCCACGCGATTCAGCGCCGGGACGTTCGGCGTTTACTATTGCGGCGACCGGTTTGAGGTCGCCTTGCGCGAGACGGTCTATCATTTCGGGCGTTTCATGCGCGCTACGAATGAAGAGCCGATGACCGCCGACTTCCGCGAGCTTGTGGGCGCCGCCAAAGCGAGCGTCCACGACATCCGCCGCGACGAGCGCTTCGCCGACTGTCTCGACCCGGACGATTACGGCGCGGCGCAGCGATTGGGCAAAACGTTGCGCGACGAGCATGACAGCGACGGGATCGTCTATCGCAGCGTCCGCCATCCCAAAGGCTTCGCCCTCGCCGCCTTCTGGCCGGACGTCGTCAGCCTGCCGCAACAGGCCCGCCACCTCGCCTATCGCTGGAACGGCGACGAGGTCGACGCCTGGTTCGTCTACGGCGAAGACGATTGGCGGAACCTGGGATAATCCTGCCGCAAATCCGGCCGCTCAAGCGGTGTTCATACACGAACGCCCCTGCTACTTTCCTTCGGAATCATGAGGGGCGGAATGTTATCTTACAACGATAAGGCGGCGCGATGAGCGCGCATGATAACAACTTCAATTTGATTCGGCTGTATGCGGCGTGTCAGGTCTTTTACAATCACACGCAGGGCCGGCTTAAACTGCCCAATCTTGGAGATATCCCCGCCATTGGAACTTGGGTCGAAAGAATTCCGGCCTCTCTTCCCGGCGTGCCCATCTTCTTTATCATCAGCGGCTTTCTTGTGACGCAAAGTTTCTTGTCGGGGTCCGGGGGCATCGCCGGCTTCTTCTGGCGGCGCGCTATTCGCATCTACCCCGGCTTATGGATGCATTATGTCGTAATCTTGGTGGCGCTAGGAATTGCGGGAGCCTGGTCTGCGGCGATGTTGTTGGGCCCAGCCATGTGGGGCTGGATACTCGGCGCTTTCTTCATTGGATCCGATTGGTGGGGAAATATTGTGTCGCATGTCCGCCCGTTTGATTGGAGCGGTTTTTATGGACGCTTTCCATCCGGAGTATTGTGGACGATTAACGCCGAGCTTGGGTTTTACCTGCTGGTTCCAATTGTATTCCTGCCACTATGGCGCAAGCTGAAGATTACATGGATCGTGGTTATTGCGTTCGCGCTTGCTTCGCTCTGGTTCGCTTATGAAGTCGCTGACGCTTTACGTAACGGCGTAAGAGGCAACGCCCTCGGCTTTATGCGGAATCAGCCCGCGCCTTATTTCTGGATATTCCTTATCGGCGCATCTGCGGCTTTGTTCTGGGACAGGATCAAAGGTTTCTTCATCGGAAAGTTCGTCTGGTGGCTCGCAGCCCATGCGGCTTTGACCCTAGTCAACATCTACGCCTTTAATACGCCCGTCATCGATTATTCCCGCATGCCGGAATTGGGGATTCCGCGCGTGTTGGCGCTCGCCGGTTTTACTTTATCCCTTGCGCACTCTTTTCCCTCAATCGGCCGCCCTTTTCAGCGCTTCGATCTGTCGTATGCGATCTATCTCTATCACATGCTTGTCGTGTGGACCTTTTTAGGCTTCGGGCTGGCGGGCCATTGGTGGCTTTGGCTTGTTGTTCCGCCAATTGTGTTTGCAATCGCTGCGGCGTCTTGGTTTCTTGTAGAAAAGCCAGCGATGAAACTGAAATCCTGGAACCCGATCCGCAGCGTTTTCTCGGGTCCGACCTCACGCACCGCTAGTCCAAGGCTCCCCAACAAGGCGGCGGGGGCTGAAGCCATGAACACGGGCATGTAAGAATAAAAAATGGTGCGGTCGAGAGGACTCGAACCTCCACGGATTGCTCCACAGCGACCTCAACGCTGCGCGTCTACCAGTTCCGCCACGACCGCACGCTGGAAACCCGGGACCCTGATGTGAGGTGCGGTCCCGAGCGAGGGGCGGGCATAGCAAATGCCCTCTCGCCTGTGAAGTCCCCGAAGGGCGTGAAAAATGAGGCTTGCGGCGGTTACGCCGCCGCCTGGCTCCGGGCGGCGGTTTCGATCACTTCGACCGTGACGCGCTCGCCGTCGAGCTGGACGCGGCCCTTGGCCACCGGGCGGCCGTTGGCGAGGATCTGGAGGGGCTCGCCGGGGTCGCCGCCAAGCGGGATCACCGCCCCGCGCGACAGTCTGAGGAGCCGCGCCAGCGGCATCTCGGCGCTGCCGACCAGCACCATCAGTTCGACTTCGATGGTCGCCATAGTGACTTTTGGCTGCGAGGCCATATCTACCCTTCGACAAGACAAGCGGCCGGAGGATGCAGGATTTTGGTTAGGGCGCCGTTAAGAAAGGCGGCGGCGGACGCCCCGCCGGCGGGCTGGGCGGTCTCGAAAGGGCTGGTTCCCTACCCCGAGGCCGTCTCGGCTATGGAGGCGCGCGCCGAAGCCATAGCGAAGGGCGAGGCGGGAGAGCTTGTCTGGCTGCTGGAGCATCCTCCGCTCTATACGGCGGGGACCAGCGCGCGCGACGGCGATCTTCTGTCTGCGGAGCGTTTCCCGGTGTTCAGGTCGGCGCGCGGCGGGCAGTTCACCTATCACGGCCCCGGCCAGCGCGTCGTCTATGTGATGCTCGACCTGACGGCGCGCGGCCGCGACGTGCGCGCCTTTGTCGGCGCGCTTGAAGCGTGGATCATCGCCGCGCTCGACAAGTTCAACGTCAAGGGCGAAACGCGAGACGGGCGCGTCGGCGTCTGGGTCGATCGCACGCAGCCGGGAGCGCCGCCGAAAGAAGACAAGATCGCCGCCATCGGCGTGCGCATCCGGCGCTGGGTCAGCTTCCACGGCATTTCATTCAACGTCGAACCCGATCTTGCGCATTTCGGCGGCATCGTGCCGTGCGGCGTCGCCGATCCGGGACTCGGCGTCACCAGCCTCGTCGATCTCGGCCTGCCGGTGACGATGGACGAGGCGGACAGCGCGCTTCGCTCCGCCTTCGAGGAGATTTTCGGCGCAACGACGGATTCCCCTCCGCCGCTGTAAGCGGCGAAAAACCTGACCAATCGGTAATTAGAGATTTGGTCATTCTGACGCGAGAGCCTATGCTTTCAAAGGGCAAGGGCGATCACGCTGGAGGAATCGGATGGCGACAGGCAGCTTACGCTTGGCCGCATCGGGGTTGGTTTTGTTTACGGCGAGCGCGATGGCGCAGCCGCCGGCGACGCCTGAGCCGATTGAGGCCGAACCGCTGGGCGAAGCGCCCGCCGAGCCGGTCCCTGAGACGGTCCCCGACACAGAAACAACCGCGACGCAGTCCGACAGCGACGCCGACAACATGGCCTCGCAGCTCAACGCCCGTCAGCAGATCAAGCAGACCTTCACCGTCACGCGCACCATCAACGGCGAAGTCGTCGAAACCGACCAACGCACGGTCACCTATTCGCGCAGCGACCCGACCCGCCCGAGCGAAGCGGGCTCCTCCGTCGTCGAGGAGTTGCTCACCGCCTTCAACAATGAAGTGCTGACCCGCGCCGAAGCGTTCGAGGAAGCCAAGCTCGATTTCGTCGTCGCCGATCTCGACCGCGACAATCTCATGTCCGAGCAGGAGTTCATCGGGCTCGTCGATACGTGGCGCACGAACGCGGCGCGCAAAGCCGCAACGACCCGCGAGCAGACGGCGCGCGACCGCCAGTATCGCGCTTTCATTGAAGAGCTTAACCCGAACATGGCGGCGCAAGAGTCGGCGGTTCGCGCCAGCCGCAAGTTCGCCTTCATGGCCGGCGCTTCGCCGGCGATGGCGCGCGACGACTATATCCGCGAATACCTGCTCGACTTCGATTCCATGGACAGCGACGGCGACGGCATCCTGCGCGGCGAACAGTTGATGGAGTTCCGGGCGCTGAACAAGGGCGAAACGCTTCCGGCGGCGCCTGTTAGCGCAGAAACGCCAGCCACGCCGCCGTCGCCATAAATTCCGCTTCCAGCCGCGCCTCGTTCGCCGCGGCTTCCGCGTCGGCGCCCCATTGCTCGACCTGAAAGCGTTCGTCGAGCCTTGAGGCGGCGAAGATCGCTTCCGGCGCAAAGGCGCCCGCTTCCGCAGCAAGGCCCAGCACCGCGGAGCCGGTGAGAACCGCAGCCTGTTTCGCCCCGATCAGCCGCCAGTCGTCGAACGAGACGGCTTTCGCCCTGATGGCTTCGATGGCGTCGGCGGGCTGCTCGACGGCGACGATCCCGGCTGTGGTTTTCAACTGAGTGCCGAGATGCGCCTTCGCCCAGTCGAGATAGGGCGTCCATCCTTTCTCTTGCCGGGCGACGAGCGCGGCGGGCGTTTCCGCCCGGTAGCAGAGGAGGTCGGAACGGGCGTAGGAGGCGATTTCCTCCGCCCACTGATCGCGCTGCGCTCCAGCGAGATCGATGGCGGTCGCCGCAAGGCGCGTCAGGCGCATGGCGTCGAAGTCGACGCTCTCGCCCTCTCCGCCCCATTCTTCCGCAATCGCCTCCGCCAGCGCGCGCGAGGGCGCTGCGAGCGATGCGCGCGCCGGCGTCTTCGCGTTCTTGCCGTCGAGCAGGATGGAGAACCCGTTATCGCCTTCGCCGAGGCTGACGGTCTTGTAGAATTTCTTGATGAGCTTTCTTTGCGGCGCGGCGATCTGGACCATCTCAGAGGTCCTCCGGCCACTCGACTTTCGCGTCCCGGTCGAAGCTGAAGAACTTCCAGGTGTCGAGCATATGCCCCGTCAGCGGGGCCTTGATCGTCATCGGCTTGCCGCTGTCCGGGTGCGGAAAGGTCATTGCGCGGCAGAAGAGATGCATTTTCGGCGCGACGCCTTCTAGTTTCGCCAATTGGCCCCCGTACTTGCCGTCGCCGACGATGGGCGTTCCCATCGCCGCGCAGTGCACGCGAAGCTGGTGCGTGCGGCCGGTGCGCGGACGCAGTGCGACGAAGGCGGCGCTGCCGCCGGCGTCTTCAATAGTCTGGAAATCGGTGATCGCCTTTTTAGCGTCCTCGCCCTCGGCCGGCACGACCATCTCGCGCTCGGACTCGCCCGATCTCACCATGCGCTTGGCGATCTTGAAATCGATCGTGCCCTCTCGCGGCGACGGCGCGCCCGCGACCAGCGCCCAATAGGTTTTCTCGACCTCGTGGCGCTGGAAAGAACCGCCGAGGGTCGCCGCCGCTGCGCGGGTTTTCGCCAGCAGCAGCAGCCCTCCCGTATCGCGGTCGAGGCGATGAACGAGACGCGGGCGCTCGCCGTTCTTTTCAAGCGCTGCGAGCATCCCGTCGATATGGCGCGCAGTCTTGGCGCCGCCCTGCACGGCGAGGCCGAACGGTTTGTTGAGGGCGATGACCGCCTTGTCCTCGAAGAGGATCAGCTTGCGGATGAAATCGGCGTCCTCGCGCTTGAAGGCGCCGTCCTTGCGGCTCGGCGCCGCCTGCGGCGCCGAAAGCGGCGGCACGCGAACGGCCTCGCCGGCTTCAAGGCGCCGGTTGGCTTTCACCCGTCCGCCGTCGACGCGGATCTGGCCGGTGCGCAGAAGCTTTTCGAGCTCGCCATGGCGGAGCGACGGAAATTTCGCCTTGAACCAGCGGTCGAGACGCATCCCCGCCTCGCCCTCGCCGACCATCACTGTCTGGACGCCGCTCATGCGAACGCCCGCCCGGCCGCAAGGCCCGCGAGCAGTCCGCCCACGGACAGGATGACCGACGCGAGCAGGTAAGCGGCCGCGACCGCGAACGTCTTGTCGCGGTAAAGCGTGACCACATCGAGCGCAAAGGCGGAAAAGGTCGTGAACCCGCCGAGCGCGCCGATGGCGAGAAACGCGCGGAGCGCCATGGGGTTCGGCTCGCGCCCGGCGAGCCAGTGCACGACGAGGCCCATGGCGAAGCAGCCGAGCACATTCGCCGCCAGCGTCCCCCACGGGAACGCCGGACCGAACAGGCGCGCGGCGAGCACGGAGACGCCGTATCGCGCGGTGGCGCCCAGCGCGCCGCCGCCGGCGACGGCGGCCCAGATCGGGAAGGAAGTCATTTAAGGCCGGTCCTTTGAAACGGGGCCAGCAATAGCCCCAAAAGCGTCCGGTCTCCAAGACCTTCGACGCCGATCTTCATGCCCTTCTCGCGCCGGCTTGGGCTGCGGGAGCGGAACAAAGGGTCCCAGATGCTGAAAATCGCGGCGTAGTTGGAATTGGTGTCCCGCCAAAGCGCATGATGATGCACCCAGTGGATCGAGGGAGTGACGACTATCCGTGAGAGCGCCCCCTCAAAACCGCCCGGCAGACGCAAATTGGAGTGATGGAACAGCGAGGCGGCGAGCAAGAGCGCCTCGAAGACGACGACATGGCTGAACGGAATGGCGAGGAGCGCGATCGGAACCATGCGCAGCCCAGCCGACAGCGCCACCTCGCCGGGATGGAACCGCACCGCCGAAGTCGTATCAAGATGTTCGTCGAGATGATGCGCGATATGCAGCCGCCGCATCGGCGGAACTTCGTGATAGGCCCGGTGGACCCAGTAAGCCCACAGATCGAAGATGACGATGTCGGCGGCGAGCGCGGGCCAGCCGCTCCAGTTTTCCGGCCGCGTCCACAGCGGGTGCGCCGAAGCGAAAGCCGTCAGGGGAAGGACGATCAGCGGCGACAGGAGCAGCAGCATCAGCCACATCGCGCCGTTTCGGGCGAGCCGGCTCCATCCTTTCGGCGCCGGCGTCGCCGCAAACAGACGCTCGCCGGCAAACAGCAGCGCGAAGACGGCGCCCGCAAATGCCGCCTTCCACGCCACAATCCCTTCAAGCGTCGTCTGCAAAGCGCTTCCAGTCCGGCCGCTCAAAAGCGTTGTCGACGCGGCGCATGCCGACTTTCTCGTAGTACCCCATGGCTTTCGGGGCCGCGAGAAGAATGAAGTGCGCGTAAGGACCGGCGGCTTTGGCGCTTTCATCGAGCAGGCGCCTGCCGATCCCCTCGCCCTGAAGGGCTTCGTCAACCGCGAGATCGGAGCAGTAGCAGCAGAATGAAAAATCGGTGACGCAGCGCGAGACGCCGACCAGTCTGCCCTCCCCGTCGCGGGCGGTGACGATGAGGTTCGCGTGTTTCAGCATCGCCTCCATGCGCGCCCGCTCCTTCACCGGACGGCGCTCGGCGAGCGTCGAGCGCTCCAGCACGTCGATGAACTCGTCGGCGCCGAGATCGTTTTCGACGGCGTAGCTAATCGCCATAACGCGCTCCGTTCGGACTTTTTGCTCACTCCGCATTATGGCACACAAACTCGACAAGCCTGCCGTCCGGGTCGCGGAGATAGCCCGCGTAATAATTGGGGTGAATATGGGGCGCAAGGGCGGGGGCCCGGTCGAGTTCGAAACCTTCCCGCCGGGCGAACTCGTAAATGGCGTTCACTAGTGCGCGCGCAGGCGCGTTGAACGCATAATGAACATCGCTCGAAGGCGCGCCCTCGACGATGAAGAAGTCCAGCGCCGATCCGGCCCCGAAGCCTTTCGCCTTGTCGTCTACCTGAAGCGTATACCCTAGGGGCGCCAGAACGCTGGCGTAAAACCCGGCGACAGACCCTACGTCGCGGGTCTGGATTTCGATATGGTCGATCAACAAAGCCTCCAATGCCCTCAGCCGGACGGGGGTCCGGCTTGCGGCGCGGAGGCTAGCGATTTAAAGCGCGTGTTTTCCGCGAACTGACGGCGCCTTTTGCGGAGTTTCCCCGGCGCCGCCCCTGTTGAGGACTTTATGCCCCCGCGCCCGCTGGACGCCCTCGACCGCAAGCTGCTCGACGCCGTCCAGCGCGACGCCAGCCGCAAGGCGGAGGCGCTCGGCGCGGAGATCGGCCTTTCCGCCTCGGCGGTGCAGCGCCGTCTCGCGCGGCTGAAACAGGAAGGCGTGATCGCCGCTGAAGTGGCGGTCGTCGATCCGCGCAAGCTCGGCAATGTCTCCACCTTCATCGTCGGCCTCAACCTCGAGTCGGAGAAAGCCGACCTCCTCGCGCGTCTGCGATCGTGGGCCGCGAGTGAAGACGCCGTGCAGCAAGCCTTCTATGTCACCGGCGTTTTCGACTTCGTGCTCATCGTCACGGCGGCGAGCGTCGAGGCCTACGAAGCGTTCATGGCGCGTCTGTTGAAAGACAATCCGAACGTGAAACGCTTCTCGACAATGAGCGCCCTGGGCATCAGCAAGCGCACGCTTTTCGTTCCGACCGGAGACAGCGGCGCCTAAGCCCCGTCTCGCGGCTTGCGCTTCGCGTTCCAGTATTCGAGGCGTTTGACGATCTCGCGCTCGAAGCCGGTCTCCCGCGGCTGATAGAAAGTCCGGCGCTCCATGTCCGGGGGAAAATAATCCAGACCGGCGAAGGCGTCTTCCGTATCGTGATCGTATTGGTAGCCCTTCGAGTAGCCGAGCTCTTTCATCAGCTTGGTCGGCGCGTTCATGGCGTGAACCGGCGGCATGAGCGAGCCGGACTCGCGCGCCGCCGCCTTCGCCGCGCCGAAAGCGATATGGGCGCGGTTGGATTTCGGGGCGCTGCCGAGATAGGCGACGAGCTGGCCGATGGCGATCTCGCCTTCCGGCTGGCCGAGAAATTCGTAGGCGTCGCGCACGGCGATGGCGAGCGGGAGCGCCTGCGGATCGGCGTTGCCGATGTCTTCAGACGCGATGACGATCAGCCGGCGCAGCACGAAACGCGGGTCCTCGCCGCCGACGATCATGCGCGCCGCCCAGTAAAGCGCCGCGTCCACATCCGAACCGCGGATGGATTTCTGAAGCGCGCTCGCGAGGTTGTAGTGCGACTCCTGCCCCTTGTCGTAGACCGGCGCGCGGCGCTGCACGAGGCGCGCGAGTTCGTCTGGCGCGATGGGCTTGCGCCCTTTCGGCTCAAGAAACACATCCTCGGCGAGATTGAGGGCGTACCGCCCGTCGCCGTCCGCCATCGCGATCAACGCGGCGCGCGCATCCGATGTTAAAGGGAGCTTGCGCCCTTCCGCGTCCTCGGCGCGCGCCAGCAATTGTTCGAGCGCGTCTTCATCCAGACGGCGCAGCACGAACACTTGCGCGCGCGAAAGAAGCGCCGGGTTCAACTCGAAGGAAGGATTCTCCGTCGTCGCGCCGACCAGCGTGATGAGGCCGGACTCGACGTTTGGCAGAAACCCGTCCTGCTGGGCGCGGTTGAAGCGATGAATTTCGTCCACGAACAACAATGTGCCGCGCCCGACCTTGCGCCGCGCGGCGGCCTTCTCAAACACCTTGCGCAAATCGGCGACGCCGGAGAACACTGCCGAAATCTGTTCGAACTCGAGCTTCGTCTCCTTGGCGAGAAGCTGCGCAATAGTCGTTTTGCCGACGCCGGGCGGGCCCCAGAGGATGATCGAGGAAAGCCGCCCCGCCTTCAGCATCCGCCTGAGCGGCGCGCCTTCCGCGAGGAGATGGTCCTGCCCCACCACCTCATCGAGCGACTGCGGGCGCAGCCGGTCCGCGAGGGGCCGCGGCGCGTCCTTGTCGAAGCCGGCGGATTCAAAGAGGTCGGTCATTGCGCCAATCTCCGCTCATCCCGGCATCCTTCGAGACGCCGCCTTCGGCGGCTCCTCAGGATGAAGCGGGACCAAGTGAGCGGAATATGGGGATCAATTCCCGACAATCAGCCTACCGACCCACATTCCACGGCACGACGCGGTTCCCGGTGTCTATTTCGAACTCCCAGCGCGTCGCGGGTTTCGCCATCTCCCGCTGAAGCTCCGCGGCGGTCCCGATCTTCTTGCCGTTATAGGAAAGGATGCGGAAGCCGCGGCGCAGCCCCCTCCTCGCGGCGAAGGAGCGCGGGGTCACTTCGGTGACGACGACGCCGGTGCGGAACGGGTCGAGCCCGACCTCTTCGTTGAAGCGCGGCGAGAGATTGTCGACGGTCACGCCGTCGAGCGGATTGGCGCCGCTGAAGGTTTTCGGATCGCGCCCGGGCTCATCCGGCGGCAGTTTAAGGTTGACCGAGGCCGTCGCCGTTTTGCCATCGCGAAGATAGGCGACAGCGGCCTTGTCGCCGTCCGCCTTGACGCCGACGCGGTAACGAAGCGTGGCGGAATCGTAGACCGGGTCATTGTTGATCGCGGTGATGACGTCGCCGACCTTGAGGCCGGCCTGCGCCGCCGGTCCGCCCGGCCACAGATCGGTGACGATGGCGCCGGCCGGGCGGTCGAGCTTCAACGCCTTCGCCACGTCGGCGGTGACGGTGTCGGTCGAGGCGCCGATCCATGGCCGCGTCAGGTCGCCGCCCGACATCGCCGTGCGGATCACCTGCTGCACCAGCGCCGCGGGCACGGCGAAGCCGATGCCGTTGGAGCCGCCCGAGCGCGAGAAAATCGCCGTGTTGACGCCGATGAGCTTGCCGTTGATGTCGACAAGCGCGCCGCCGGAATTGCCCGGATTGATGGCGGCGTCGGTCTGGATGAAGAACTGATAGTCGGAGATCGAAACCGCCGTGCGCGCCAGCGCGGAGATGATCCCGCTGGTCACCGTCTGGCCGACGCCGAACGGGTTGCCGATGGCGAGCACCACGTCGCCGACTTCCGCGGCGTCGGAGTTGGCGAATTCGAGGAAAGGCAAAGGCTCGGCCGCCTCGATCTTCAGGACGGCAATGTCCGTCTTCGGATCGGTAAGGATCATTTTCGCCTCGAACTCGCGGCGGTCGGCGAAGACGATCTTGATCTCGGTCATGCCCTCGATGACGTGGTTGTTGGTGACGATGACGCCGTCCGGGCTGACGATGACGCCGGAGCCGAGCGACTGCTGCTCGCGGGGGCCGGCGCCGAAGAAGCGGTCGAAGAACGGATCGCCCGTCGTGCGGTTGACCACGCGCTTGGTGAAGACGTTCACGACCGCTGGCGAGACATGCTCGACGATCGGCGCAAACGAGAGATGCACCTGCGCCATCGAGTCCGGGGTCACCCGCCTGGCGGATTCGATCTTGCCGCCCTCGAGCGTTTCGGGCGGCTGTGTCGACGCGGGCGCAGGCTGCGCACAGGCGGCGCCGGAGAACGCGGCGGCGATGGCTAGGCTGATGGACGCAAGACGCATGAAAGACCCTCGGATGGCTTCGACCGGGGTCCTTTTATCGTCTCCGGGGCGCGGCGGCAAAGGCGGCGTCGCCGCAAATTTAGGGCGCCTCAGCGCTTGCCGTACTGAAGGGGCGTTCCTTGCCGCTGGGCGATGATATAGGCCTCCAGCGCCCGCATTTCGGCGCTGTCGGGGTCCAGCCGCTCGCCCCTCACCGGATGCTCGATGCACCAGTTGATCATGTCGCGCAGCATGGCGACCTGCCCGAGCTGCTCCTGGAATTTCGGGTAGGTTTCGGGATGGGTGTTGGAGGCGTCCGGATGGCACATGTCGCAGGAGACGGCGATGGTGCTGCCGAGCTTGTCGCCGCTATGGAAGATGGTCGAACCCTCGACGGCGAGCTTGTAGGTCTCCTGCGCCCAGAGGGCGGCGTCCATTTCGGTGATCCGGCTGTAGGTCGAACCCTGCCCCTTGCCGACCACGTCCTTGT
>JAVJPA010000005.1:0-1871 GCA_040216495.1 Amphiplicatus sp.
AAACGAAAACCTTTGAGGAAGTGCGTCCCGAACTCGAGTCGCAGCTTCTCGAACAGGACACGCGCAAGCGCCTGTTCGATGCGGTCGAAGAGATCGAGGAAGCGCGCGACACCGGGGCAGGTCTCGTCGCCGCCGCGACGCAGGCGGGCTTCAAGGTCGAAAAGTTCGGGCCCGTCGATTCCCTCAGCTTCGGCCCCGGCGGCGAAATCGTCGCCGGCGTTTCAGGCGAAGCCCTGACCGCCGCGTTCAAGTTTGAGGAGGGCGAGGAGTCCGAAGCGATCGACCTCGCCGAAGGGCATGGCTATTTCTTCGTGCAGGTCGATGACGTGACGCCACCGGCGTTGCGCCCTTACGAGGATGTCGCCGCGCAAGTTGAAACGCTCTGGCGCGCTGCGGAACGCAACGACCGCATCGCCGCGACGGTGAAAAGCCTTCGCGAACAGGTCGCCGGCGGGAAAACGCTTGAAGAGGCTGCAAGCGCCTTCAACCGCACGCCGCTGGTCGTCACGCTGAGCCGCGACACCAGCAACGAGGCGTTCTCCAGAGGCATGGTCCGCGACGTGTTTCTCGCCGACAAGGGCGCGCTGATTTCCGGCGCCGCCGGGTTCGGCGACGCGCAGGTGCTCGCCGAAGTGCGCGATATCGGGTTCGCGCGAAACAAGATCGGTCCCGGCGAAGAACTCGGCTATGCGCAATATATCGGCTACCAGATCGACCAGGAATTGCTCGACGCCTATCTGACGACGCTGCGCGAAGACTATGGCGTGCGAACCGATCCGGCCGCAGTCGCGCAGATATTCTCCGACCAGCAATGAGCCTGACGCCGGACTTTCCGCGGTTCGAGACGCTTTACAATGACGGCGCGCCGCAGATTGTCTGGCGGCGGATCGTCAGCGATTTGGAAACGCCGGTGTCGGCGTACCTGAAACTCGCGGCGCGGCGCGAGAATTCGTTTCTGCTCGAATCCGTCGAAGGCGGCGACCAGCTTGGGCGCTACTCGATCATCGGCATGAAACCGGACGTGATCTGGCGCGCCAACGGCGATATCGCCGAGATCAACGAAAACGCCGCCTCGGATGCGGACGCCTTTCGCCGCGAGGACGCAGCCCCGCTTGCAAGCCTCAAACGCCTGCTTGACGCCTCGCGCATCGACATTCCCGCTGACGCGCCGCCCATGGCCGCCGGCGTGTTCGGCTATTTCGGCTATGACATGGCGCGGCAGATGGAGCGCCTGCCATCGCGACCGCCGAAGGCGATCGACGTTCCCGACGCGATGTTCATCCGCCCGACCGTCGTCGCCGTGTTCGACAACGTCAAACAGGAAATCATGCTGATCGCGCCGGTGCGGCCCGAGGCCGGCGTCTCGGCGCGCGCCGCCTATTCGCGCGCCGGCGAACGCCTCGCCGACGCTGTCAGCGATCTCGCCGCGCCTTTGACGCGCGCGCCGTCCGCCGCGACGCCGGCCGATCCCGACGTTGAAATTTCCTCCAATACGCCGGAGGCGGACTATCTCGCCATGGCCGCCCGGGCGAAAGAGTACATCGCAGCCGGGGATATTTTTCAGGTGGTGCTGAGCCAACGCTTTACGGCGGCGTTCTCCGAGCCGCCATTTGAACTTTATCGCGCGCTCCGCCGCACCAACCCCTCGCCCTTCCTGTTCTTCCTGAATTTCGCCGGCCTTTCGCTGGTTGGTTCAAGCCCAGAGATTCTCGTGCGCGTCAGGAACGGCGACGTAACCATCCGTCCCATCGCCGGCACCCGCCCGCGCGGCGCTAGCGCTGAAGAAGACAAGGCGTTCGAGACCGAACTCCTCGCCGATCCGAAAGAGCGCGCCGAACATCTGATGCTGCTCGATCTCGGCCGCAACGATG
>JAVJPA010000006.1:0-2109 GCA_040216495.1 Amphiplicatus sp.
GCCGTTCGTCGGCACCGGCATGGAAGCGATCGTCGCCCGCGATTCGGGCGCGGCTGTCGCCGCGCGCCGTCACGGCGTCGTGGAGCAGGTCGACGCGGAGCGCATCGTCATCCGCGCGACGGAAGAGAACGACCCGACCAAGCCGGGCGTCGACATCTATAATCTGCGCAAGTTCCAGCGTTCCAACCAGTCGACCTGCATCAACCAGCGTCCGCTGGTGAAGATCGGCGACCTGATCCGCGAAGGCGACATCGTCGCCGACGGCCCCTCGACGGAGCTCGGCGAACTGGCCCTCGGCAAGAACGTGCTCGTCGCGTTCATGCCGTGGAACGGCTACAACTTCGAGGACTCGATCCTCATCTCCGAACGCATCGTGCGCGACGACGTGTTCACGTCCATCCACATCGAAGAGTTCGAAGTGATGGCGCGCGACACCAAGCTCGGGCCGGAAGAGATCACGCGCGATATTCCGAACGTTTCGGAAGAAGCGATGCGGAACCTCGACGAAGCCGGCATTGTCGCCATCGGCGCCGAAGTGAACCCGGGCGACATTCTCGTCGGCAAGATCACGCCGAAGGGCGAAAGCCCGATGACGCCGGAGGAAAAACTCCTCCGCGCCATCTTCGGCGAGAAAGCCGCCGACGTTCGCGACACGTCGCTGAAGCTGCCGCCGGGCGTTTCCGGCACGGTGGTCGAGGTGCGCGTGTTCAACCGTCACGGCGTCGACAAGGACGAACGCGCCGTGTCGATCGAGCGCGAGGAAATCGAGCGTCTCGCCAAGGACCGCGACGACGAACTCGCGATCCTCGAGCGCAACATTTTCGGCCGCCTGCGCATCATCCTTATCGGCAAGGACGCGGTTTCCGGTCCGAAGGGCTTCGACAAGGGCAAGGTCACCGAAGCGGTGCTCGACGACCTGACCAAGGGCCAGTGGTGGAAGATCGGCGTTTCCGACGAAGCCGCCCAGAGCGAAATCGAAGCGCTCAAAAAGCAGTACGACGAAAGCCGTTCGCGCCTCGAGGACCGCTTCAACGACAAGGTCGACAAGCTCAAGCGCGGCGACGAACTACCGCCGGGCGTGATGAAGATGGTCAAGGTCTTCGTCGCCGTGAAGCGCAAGCTCCAGCCGGGCGACAAGATGGCGGGCCGTCACGGCAACAAGGGCGTCATTTCGAAAATCTCGCCGATCGAGGACATGCCGTTCCTCGAAGACGGCACGGCGGTCGACATCGTGCTCAACCCGCTCGGCGTGCCGAGCCGGATGAACGTCGGCCAGATTCTCGAAACGCACCTCGGCTGGGCCTGCCGCGGTCTCGGCGGTCAGATCCGCGAACTGCTCGAAGCCTGGGATAACGGGCAGGGCACGCGCGAAGATCTCGTCGCCGGCATCAAGGACATTTACGGCCCCGATCAGGTGCTGCCGCGCTCGAACGAAGAACTGAAAGAGCTGGCGACCAACCTGCAACGCGGCGTTCCGATCGCGACGCCCGTCTTTGACGGCGCGCGCGAAGCGGAAATCGTCGAGATGCTGAAGAAAGCCGGCCTCAAGGAGACGGGGCAGGTCGATCTCTTCGACGGCCGCACGGGCGAGAAGTTCGTGCGTCAGGTGACGGTGGGCTACAAGTATCTCCTGAAGCTCCACCACCTTGTCGACGACAAGATCCACGCGCGTTCGATCGGTCCGTACTCGCTCGTCACCCAGCAGCCGCTGGGCGGCAAGGCGCAGTTCGGCGGCCAGCGCTTCGGCGAAATGGAAGTGTGGGCGCTCGAAGCTTACGGCGCGGCGTACACGCTGCAGGAAATGCTGACGGTGAAGTCGGACGACGTCGCCGGCCGCACCAAGGTCTACGAGGCGATCGTCCGCGGCGACGATGCGTTCGAAGCGGGCATTCCGGAAAGCTTCAACGTGCTCGTCAAGGAAATGCGCTCGCTCGGCCTCAACGTCGAGCTGCAGAACAGCTGATGAAGCAAGTGTTCGCGATATTCTTTGGCGTGTTCCTGTTGCAAGGCGAAGCGCTTGCGACCCAGGACTCGCTTGGCTATCGCGCTACCTGCGCTCCCGAGCTGAATTTGATGCGTATCTAAACTATGATCTTAGCTAATCCAGAC
>JAVJPA010000007.1:0-21727 GCA_040216495.1 Amphiplicatus sp.
CATTCTTCTCGCCGCGCACCGTCCGGCTTTTCATTGAACAAGTGCAAGCCTCAGGTATGGCCAGGCGTCTAGCGGTCCTGCGCGCCGCCTGCCTCAGCGAAGCGGTGGCGGATGCTGCGCGCACGACCGCGTGGAAAGAGCTAAGGGTCGCCGCCGGTCCAAGCGGTCAGGCGATGATAAACGCCATGAGCGAAGGATAGGCCACACGAATTCTTGAGCCTTTAAGGGCCGGCGCGTAACAAGGAATGGTGCCCCCAAATCTCATTCATCCGGGCGGCGAGGAGCAGAACAGCGAATGGTCGACAAGCCGGAAGACTCCGAAACGCAAATTTCCGGCGGCGGACAGCCAAAGCCGGAGAAGGCGGGGACGCCGCCGGAAGTCGACGCCGAGATTGTCGAGGACGGTTACCGTCAGCCGGAGTCGGACAACCTATCAGCAAAACCCGAACCCGAAGAGACTAGTGCAGGCGCGCCTCCGCCCAAGGACCTCCCGCCGACGCCATCTTCCGCCCTGCGAGGTCCGTTTGGATTGTCGCCGGGCGTCATGCTGCTGATCGTTCTTGTCGCTGTGCTTGTTGTCGGTTTTGCCATCTGGCGGCTTGCGAGCGGCGCGGCGTCCACCCAGCAGCCCGCCGCTGTAACATCCGCCTTGCCGGAATCTGACACGAGACCGTCTGAGGAGCCAGGCGAGGCGTCAGCGTTTTCAGAGTCTGTCCCGGCCTCGGCGCGTCCGGCGCCGGATCCCGGCAAGATTGCCAACACAGGCGCGGCGACCGCCAAAGAGGCGGCGACCGGCATTGAGCCCTCTGAGTCGTCAGACGCATCAGGTGGTCTGCCGCTTGCTCCCGCCGCAGCTGCTGGGGGTAATGAAACACTGCAGAACGCCGCCAAGAAAGCGGCGAAAACTCTTTCGGGCCCTGATACTGGCGACGCGATCGATCTCGGCGATACCGAGGCGCCTGCCAGCGGGGAAGAAATTGAAGCTCCTGCGCCCGATGCCGAAGCCCATCTTTCTTCCTCGGACGATCCTGCCTCTTCTGAAACGCCTGCCGAGGCTTCCGATCAGGGAGCGGCATTACCGGGCGCAGATAAGATTGCGAACGACCTGACGGAGATGAAAGCCGCTCTCGCGGCGGCGCAGATTCTGAATGCGCAGCAGGCGGATGAAATCGCAGCCATGCGAGACGGTTTCCAGCAGGCGCTGGCGGAGCGCGACCGGAACTCGGGCGCCGCTATCGCCAGCCTGAGCGCTCGGCTCGACAAGATTCAACCCGACGTCGCCGCAACGCCTCGCGGCCGTGAGGCCGCGGCGTCTCTCGCGCTTGTGGCTTTGCAGCGAGTAATCGACTCGGGCGCCCCCTATCAAGCCGAACTTGACGTTCTCTCTGGGCTCGCTCCCGGCCGCCCCGCACTCGAAGCGCTGCGCGCGCGAGCGGAAACCGGCGCGCCGACGCTGCTGGCGCTGAAGGCTGATTTTCCTGCGGCGGCCCGCGCCGCGCGCGCCGCTGCGAATCGCGCCAAATCCAAGGGGCCGGTCGCAGATTTTTTCGCAAGGCTCGAAACGCTGATTTCAATTCGCCCGGCCGCGCCGATAGCCGGCGGGAGCGCGACAGCGATTATCTCGCGCGCCGAAGACCGTCTCGACAAAGACATGCTCGCCGCCGCCGTCACAGAACTCGAAGCGCTCCCGGCGCCGTCGTCTGACGCATTCAGTCAATGGCTCGCCGATGCGCGCGCGCGCCTTGCGGCCGATCAGGCGATCGCAGATATGAACGCCGCGCTGCTGGCTGATTTCGTAGAGTAGGAAGTTGCGCTGAATGCTCAGGGTTTTAATCTTCATCATCAGCGCGATCTTCCTCGCTTACGTTTTAACTGTGTTCCTAAGTATGGACGGGCGGCTTGAGGCGGTCGCCTTTGGACAGCGCTTCGATATCCAAAACGGAGTGGCGGCGCTGCTGCTTTTGTTGGGCATAGGCGTTGTCTCCGGCGTGACTAGCCTGCTGATTTATCTTTATAGCCTGCCAGCCAAGATAAAATGGCGGGCGGCGCAGGCGCGAAACGCCCGCGGCGTTACGGCGCTGGTGCGCGGGCTGGAAGCCGCCGCCATGGGCGACGCCTCGTCCGCGCAGCAGCAGGCGCGGATCGCGGCGCGCAATCTTGATGATCCGTCGCATACGCGCCTCCTGACCGCGCAGGCGGCGCAGCTCTCCGGCGACGCAAAACTCGCAAGCGAAACCTTCACGACTATGCTTGAAGCGCCGGATACGGAGTTTCTCGGCCTCCGCGGTCTTTATGCGCAAGCGATGCGAGCCGGCGACAAGGGACTCGCGCGCAGCTATGCAGAGCGCGCTTTCCGACTGCGCTCCAACACAGGCTGGGCGTTCGAATCGGTGCTCGATCTCGGATTGGAGCGCGGCGCCTGGGGCGAAACGCGCGAGGTTGTTCGCATCGCCAGGAAAAACGGTCTTCTCCCCGAGGATAAGGGCAAACGCGGAGAAGCCGCTTTGCTCGCCGCAGACGCTTACGCCGCCGAAGCTTCCGGAGACTGGGCGTTGGCGGTGTCGGAAGCTGACGCCAGCATAAAACTCGCGCCGGGCTTTGCGCCCGCGGCGGCGCTCGCGGCGCGACTTCATGCGGAAGCCGGCAAGAAAGGCAAGGCGGCGAAAATTTTGGAGAGCGCTTTCTCGGAAGATCCCCATCCAGCGCTCGCGCGCGCTTACGGCGATCTTTACGCGGATGAGCCAGTTGAGAAGCGGGCCGAGCAGATGAAGCGGTTGGCTGAGCGTCAACCGGGCGCGCGCGAGACGCAGCTTTTGCTGGCGCGCCGCGCTGTCCTTCTCGGCGACCATGCTGAAGCGATCGCCATTCTTGAACCGTTGTTGATCGAGCGCGCGTCGGCGCGAGATTGTGCGCTGATGGCTGAGGCTGTCGCCGGCGCTTACCCTGACCAAACCGACGAAGCATTGGCGCGACCATGGCTAAAACGAGCGGCGAACGCGCCGCGCGACCCATTGCCCGGCGCGGAAGGAAGTTTTCATTTCACCCGTGAGGGCTGGGCGCGGCTTGTGCGCGAATACATGGAGCACGGCCGTCTGGCGCCGCCTCCGCTCGAAGGCGCGCCGCCCGGCCTGTCGAGGGACGAACTGAAGCTTCTCACTGCGCCAGCAATTGTCGATGCGCCGACGGTTGAAACTCCGGACATGACTGCAACGCCGCCGCCGGCTGTGACCGAACCGGACCCTATCATCGACGAGAAAACCGAAGCCGATCATGAGCGCGAGATCGATGCTGCGCGCAAGGTCAGCTGAGCGTCGCGCTTGAGCGGACGTTTGCGCTCATGCACTCTCGTTTCATGCCAAGCGAGAGTTGAATGGCTGAATTAATCTTTCGAATTCTTGAGCGCGTGCTCTCCGAAACGGGGCGGCGGCCCGCTTGTTTTGTACGCACTTTCGTTTTTCATACGGGAAGCAGCGTTTTCATCAGCCGGTCGAAAAGCCGGGGCGCTGCTTCCTGTTGCTTCTTTTAATGTTTCAAGCGCGCTCGTCTCGCCAGTTACGCGAGAGGCTGAGATACGTTTTTTTGGCCGCCACGCAGGGCCTTTCGGCGCCGCTGCGCCATCGGCGTCACGGAGAGCAAGAAGGCCGCGATCGCCTTTTGCGCCGGAGGATTCGTTCAGGACATACCACGCGATCCCGAAGCCGGCCGTTGCAAGCGCGATGATGAACAGCAGCGTGTCGATGACAGAACCCTCCGCGCCTCATTTTGCTCTAACCTGCGGCGCGTTCAAGCGCCGTTAACCGCTGGCGGCGATTGGAGCTGAGGGCGAAACATCGCATGGTCGATACAAAGCCTGCCTCAATAAAGGAACGCGCAATGAATTACCGAGGGCGATGGGCGCTTGTCACGGGCGCCTCGGCGGGGATCGGGGCGGTATTCGCGCGCCGGCTCGCGGCGCAGGGCGCGAATATCGCACTGGCGGCGCGGCGCAAGGATCGTCTTGAGGCGCTGGCGGAAGAGTTAAAAACCACTCACGGCGTCGACGCCATCGCATTTGCGGCGGATTTCTCAAAGCCGGAAGTCCCGAGAGACCTGTTCGCCGCGATTGAGCGCGAAGGGCTCCCCATCGACATTCTGATCAACAATGCGGGCTACGGCTTGCCGGGTTACTTTGATCAGCACGAATGGGCGGCGCATCGCGACTTTCTCGAACTGATGGTGACCAGCTACGCGCATCTCGCACGTCTGGCCCTGCCCGGCATGCGTGAACGCGGGTGGGGGCGGGTCATTCAGGTTTCCTCCGTCGCCGGACTTATTCCGGGTTCTGCGGGGCATACGCTGTACGGCGCCGCAAAAGCGTTTCTTGTCAGCTTCTCGCAATCGCTCGCCGCCGAGTGCGAGGGAACGGGCGTTCATGTCAGCGCCCTTTGTCCGGGCTTCACCTATTCGGAATTCCACGACGTCAACAAGACGCGCGGGCTTGTTTCGCAACTGCCCCAGCACATGTTCATGCAGGCTGAGCCTGTGGTTGACGGCGCCATTCGCGCCGTGGAGGCGGGACATGTCGTCTATGTGCCGGGCCTCTGGAACAAGTTCGTTGTCTGGCTGGCCAAGGCGTTGCCGCGGCCCTGGGCGGCGGCGATGGTGCGGCGCCAATCCGCGAAGTTCCGGCGGACGTGAGCCTCTACGACAGTTTCTCCGCCCAAGAGCGATGCTCCACGTCGAGGTCATAGGCGGCCATTGCAGCCGATGTGACGATTTCGGGCACCTTGGCGTTGACTTGGGTGATCTGCACAGACCGTTCGAGCCCGATCAGCACCGGACCGAGAACGGTCGCGCCGCCGACTTCGGCGAGAAGTTTGGTTGAGATGGCGGCGGAGTGAACGCCGGGCGTGATCAGCACATTCGCTTCGCCGCTGAGGCGTGAAAAAGGATAGGCGGTCTCGCGCACGCTTTCGTTCAGAGCCATGCGCGGAGTCATCTCGCCCTCATACTCGAAGTCGACGTCCGCGCGCTTGTCGAGAATCTCGACTGCGCCGGCGACACGGCGCGCATGCTCCGTATCAGGACTGCCGAAGTTCGAATAGGAGACAAAAGCGACTTTCGGCGGCGAACCGAGATAACGCGCAGCGTGCGCGACTTGCACCGCGATCTCGGCCAGCTCTTCCGGGCTCGGCAACTGCGTGATCGTCGTGTCCGCGACATAGAGGGTGCGACCGCGCGCGAGAATGATAGAGACGCCGATCAGCCGCTCGCCGGGACGCGAACCGAGCGCCAGTTTGATGTTCTCAAGCGCTACATCGTAATGACGGGTCACGCCCGTGACCATGCCGTCCGCATGGCCGTGCGCCAGCATGCAGGCGCCGAAGACGTTGCGATCGTTATTGACGAGTCGCTGCGCATCGCGGTGTAGATAGCCTTTGCGCTGCAGCCGCTTGTAGAGATAATCCGTGTAGGCTGGATTGTGCGTCGATAGGCGCGCATTGTGGATTTCGAATTCGCACTCGGCGGGGAGGCCGGCGTTCTTGAGCCCCTGTTTCACTTCCTCTTCCCGGCCTATGAGGATCGCCTTGCCAAGCCCCTCCTGCTGGAACGAGTAGGCCGCACGGATCACCGATTCGGATTCGCCTTCAGCGAAAACGATGCGCTTGGGTTGCTTGGCGGAACGCAGCGACGAATAGATCTTTTGCAGGAACGAGGCGGATGGATCGGTGCGCGCCGCCAGCCTTTCTCCGTAGGCGACGAGGTCTTCAATCGGTTTTCTGGCGACGCCGGTGTCGGCGGCGGCTTTGGCGACCGCCGGCGGAATCGTCGAGATAAGGCGAGGATCAAACGGCGTCGGGATTATATAGCCGGGGCCGTATTTCAAGCGCTTCCCGTAAGCGGCGGCGACTTCGTCTGGCACGTCCTCGCGCGCAAGTTTGGCGAGGGCACGCGCGCAGGCGATCTTCATTTCCTCGTTGATGGTGCGCGCGCGTGCGTCGAGAGCGCCGCGGAAAATATAGGGAAAGCCCAGAACATTGTTGACCTGGTTCGGATAATCCGAGCGGCCGGTGGCGATGATCGCGTCGTTGCGCACTTCGCGGATTTCTTCGGGAAGGATTTCAGGCGTCGGGTTAGACATGGCGAAAATGATCGGGTTTTTCGCCATCGACTTCACCATCTCCTTGGTGACGGCGCCGGCGACGGAAAGCCCGATGCAGACATCCGCGCCATCGACCGCTTCGGCGAGCGTGCGTTTATCGGTATCGACCGCATGCGCGGAGCGCCATTGATCGATCGGCTCCTCGCGATCTTGATAAATGACGCCCTTGCGGCCGCAGACCAGCACATTGGCATGAGGAACGCCCATCGCCTTGATGAGGCTGGCGACGGCGAGCGCGGCCGATCCGGCGCCCGCCACCGCGACCTTAATCTCCCGCATTGACTTGCCGGTTATGTCGAGCGCGTTCAGGAGCCCTGCGGCGGAAATGATCGCCGTGCCATGCTGGTCGTCGTGAAAAACCGGGATGTCCATCAACTCCTTGAGCCGTTGCTCAATCATGAAGCTTTCAGGCGCAGCAATGTCTTCGAGGTTGATGCCGCCGAAGGCCGGGCCGAGATAGCGCACGCAGTTGATGAAGGCTTCGGGATCTTTGGTGTCGACTTCGATATCGATTGAATCGATGTCGGCGAAACGCTTGAACAGGACCGACTTGCCTTCCATCACCGGCTTCGAGGCGAGGGCGCCCAGATCGCCCAGCCCGAGGATCGCGGTGCCGTTCGAAATGACGGCGACCATGTTTCCCTTTGACGTGTAATCATAGGCGAGGTCCGGATTCTCTGCGATGGCTTTCACAGGAACCGCGACGCCGGGCGAGTAGGCGAGCGACAAATCGCGTTGCGTCGCCATCGGTTTGGTGGGCGTGATCTCAAGCTTGCCGGGTTTGCCGCGGCTGTGGAAGTTCAAGGCCTCTTCGTCGGTGAATTTAGTTGAATTGTCGTCCATGAGGGGGTCCGTTCGGGCAGGGAAACGAAGAGGGCCGGAAGAGACCCTGCCTTAGCCCGCCCCGCCGCATGGAGCAACGATCGCGCGCGCCCGGTTGCGCTGCAAGGGTCGAAAGCCTACTTCAAGGGCGAACGCCGCGAGGCGGCGAAGGATCAGTCCCATGTTCATTCAGACCGAAGACACACCGAACCCGCAATCGATGAAATTCCTACCCGGCCAGAAAGTGCTGGGGTTAGATGAAAACGGCCGCCCAGCGCTAGGAATCGACTTCCCCTCCGCGGAATCGGCGACGGCCTCCCCTTTGGCTATGGCGCTGTTCAAGACCGACGGGGTGATGGGCGTCTATCTCGGCGCGGATTTCGTCACGGTGACCAAGGCGGAAGCCGTCGAGTGGCTGCATATCAAGCCGGCTGTGCTTGGCGTGATCGCGGACCACCTGACCGCCGGCATACCCGTGATTGACGAAGGGGCGATGAGCGCCGGAAAACCGGCCACCAGCCTCGACGAATATGAAGGCGAAGACAGGGAAGTAGTGGAGCAGATCATCGACCTGATCGATACCCGCGTCCGTCCCGCTGTCGCCGCAGACGGCGGCGACATCGTCTTCAAGCATTACGAGCCGCGCACAGGCGTGGTGTTCCTCTCGCTCCACGGCTCCTGCTCGGGCTGCCCGTCTTCGACCATGACGCTGAAATCCGGCATCGAAAACATGCTCAAGCATTACGTGCCGGAAGTGGTGAAAGTCGAAGCCGTGGCGTAGTCATTCGCCGCATCCTGACGCACAATCTCCCCTTTGAACGCCCGTCAGAAAAAGGAGCCCGCAATGGCCGATAAAGTCTACGCCGTCACCAAGGTCGTCGGCACTTCGAAGAAGTCGATCGAAAACGCTGTCGAAAACGCCGTTGAAACGGCGTCGGAAACCTTGAAGAATCTCGACTGGTTCGAGATCAAGGAAACACGCGGCTACATCGAGAACGGCAAGGTCGCCTGGTATCAGGTGACAATCGAGATCGGATTCCGTTACGACAAGAAGTAGCCGCGCGGAGAGGTCGAAAGCTATGTCCGACAAGATGGTCAATGACGAAGCGCTGGACCTGATCTTTCGTGACGCGCGCACGAGAAACGGCTGGCAGGAACGGCCCGTCGCGCAAACCCTGGTCCAAGCTGTCTACGACTTGATGAAGATGGGGCCGACCTCAGCAAATTGCTCGCCGGCGCGATTCGTATTCGTTGCGTCGGACGAAGGCAAGAAACGGCTGGAGCCTCACCTTTCCGACGGCAATCGGGCGAAGACGATGAAAGCGCCGTGTTGCGCCATCATCGGTTATGATATGAAGTTCTATGAGCAGCTGCCGAAATTATTTCCGCATACGGACGCCAGGTCCTGGTTTGTCGGCAAGGACGACCTGATTGCGCGGACCGCCTTCCGCAACGGATCTCTACAGGGCGCCTATTTCATTATCGCGGCGCGCGCCCTCGGCCTAGATTGTGGGCCGATGTCCGGATTCGACAATGACGGCGTCGATAAGGAGTTTTTCGCGGGCACTGACATCAAGTCGAACTTCCTCTGCGCCATCGGTTATGGGACCGACGAAAATCTGTTCCCTCGCTCGCCGCGCCTTTCCTTCGACGAAGCGTGCAAAATCGTCTGAGCGCCTCACCCAAGCAGCGCCTTGTCGCGCTGGCGCGACGCGCCGGCGCGTTGCCGCTGCTTGAACGCGCAAAATATCTGCGCGCCCGAGCCAAGAGCGCGGCCGAGAATCGCGCCTACCTCGCAGCGCATCCCGGATTTGACCCGCCACCCTTATGGTGGATGCACGACATGTATAGTCATGCGTCCTATGCGCTTTATATGCGCACCGGCGCAGACACAGCGGCAGAAATCGCGGAGCGGATCGACCGATATTGCGATTCGTCTGCGCCGCGCGTCGCTGATTGGGGGTGCGGGCTTGCGCGCGTCTTGCGTCACCTGCCGCGTCATTATGCGCGTACAGGTTTCGACTACAATCGCGCTGCGATTGATTGGTGTGCGGCGCATGTTGCCGGCGCCGAATTCCGCTCCAACGCTCTTGCGCCGCCACTGCCGGCCGAAGCTGGCGCATTCGACGCGCTCTACGCGCTTTCGGTTTTCACCCACCTTTCCGCAGATGGTCATTCGGCATGGATCGCCGAGATCGCCCGGGTCCTCGCGCCGGGCGGGGTGTTTCTTGGCGCCTTTCACATGACGCCGGCAGAGGGACAGCTTCTGCCGGATGAACAGAAACGGTTCGACCTCGGCGAGCTTGTAATCCGGGGCGGGGTCAAGGAGGGCGGCCGCACCTTCACCGCCTATCACCCTGAACGCTACTTGCGAGAGAGGTTGCTCGCCGGCTTCGATATTCTTGAAGGCCCGGAAGACTTTTTTGGGCAAAGCCTCATTGTCGCGCGCAAACGCGGTTAACCGCCTATCGCCGCGGCCCGGAACTCTTCCCATGGAAAATGCGCGCCGGGGTCGGTCCGTCTTTCTGGGTCCAATCGAGCGTGGCTGACTACATGAGCGAGGTTCGGGTACTTCGCCCAAGCGTAGCGGACAATGTCAGCCGCCGCTTTCACTTGCCATGCTGAAAAGGTGTCGCCGCCGCGCATGGCGTTGACGATCTCGATCCCCAGTGAAAAATGGTTGACTCGCTTTCTGCCGCCCCAGACGTCCGGGTGCGAACAATTGTTCCTGACATGCCAGGCGGCGCGCCGTTCCGGCGTTGTCGCCCAGACATGACAGCCGTGGGCCGCCTCGTTCTCATCGGGAACAAGCCAATGAAAGCTGGCGCGGCCTGAGCGGATCACCGAGCAGGCGCCGGCGGACGAGGCGCCCGCCGTCGCATGGATGACGACGGCCCTGACGCCGAGGATCGGGTCGAAGACGCGGGCGGACGACGCTTGCAGCGAAGGCTCGTAGAGGCCCGGCTTCCACTTCTCTGCGAGCGCGGCCCGAAGCGGGCGCTGTTTCGGCGGCAGATCGAACTGAAAGCTGCGCGGATCGCGCAGCAAGGACTGGTGTAGGGTCATAACTCAACTCCGGCTTGCTTCGGCAGGATTGAAGCGCGATCTAGGGGCGATGATTGTTCTCGGCCTCGACACCGCGCTGAAATCGTGCGCTGTCGCCATCCTGCGGGAGGGCGCAATAGCCGGGGATAACTTTGCCCCTATGGAAAAAGGCCATGCCGAGCATCTCGCCCCGATGGTCGGCAAGACCTTGAGAGAAGCGGGCGTTTCCGCCCGCGATCTCGACCGGATCGGGGTGGTCACGGGGCCCGGGGGGTTCGCCGGCGTGCGGGTCGGGCTCGCCTTCGCGCGCGGTCTCGCCATCGGCATGAAGGCGAAAGTGGTCGGCGTAACCAGCCTTGAAGCGCTTGCGGCCGGGTTGCCCGCGGGAAGGCTGCGCGCTGCGGTCATCGACGCGCGCCGGGGGCAGATATACGCCGCGCTTTATGACGAGAAGCTCAACTTGTTGCTTGAGCCTTTTGTTGCGGACCCGAAAGAAGCGAGGGAAAGATTGGCTCATACTGCAAGGGCGGCGGGGGTGGCCGTGACCGGCGACGGACTGGCGTTGCTTGGTGACTTGCCGGCAAGTTGGGACGCGGCGACCGCCAAGACGTCGATCGACGCCAAAATCGTCGCACGTCTGGCCGCGGCCGCGCTTGAGCCCGCCGTTCCGCCAGCCCCTCTTTATCTGCGTCCGCCTGACGCGTCCCCCGCCGCACCATCGCCTTTCGCCGGTCTGTTCGTGGATGAGACGCCGGCATGAGCCTTTGGATAGTGCGCGGCGCCGATGAAAACGACCTCGAGACGATCATCGCCATTGAGGCGCGCGCTTTCGGGGCGGCGAGCTGGGGCGCTGAGTCGCTTCGAAGCGGGATAACCGCCCCCTATGTGACCGCGCTCGTCGCGCATGAGTCGGAAGGTCCTGTTGAAGGCTTCGCTTTGTGGCGCCGGCTTGGCGAGGAGGGGGAAATTCTCTCCATCGCGGTCGATGCGCCCGCGCGCGGACGCGGCATGGCCAAAGCGCTCCTGGCGGAAATCATCGTTGCGGCGGAAGCGCTGAGACTTGCAGCGCTGTTCCTTGAAGTCGATGCGGGAAACGCGCCGGCTCTCGCGCTTTATCGCAAAGCCCATTTCGCCGATGTGGGCCGGCGTAAACGATACTACCGGAACGGCGCGGACGCGCTGGTGCTGCGCCGGGCGATCTGAGGGATTATATAGACCGGCGTATCCGGTTGCGGGCCGCCCGCGGCGCGTGATCTAAGGCGAGTTGGCGCAAAGGCTCAGGAGGCGTGAATGATGGACAGGCTCGAGAAGATCTGCATCGAAAAGGGCATGCGGATGACCGAGCAGCGACGGGTCATCGCGCGCGTGCTGTCGGTCGCCGAAGATCACCCAGACGTTGAAGAGATTCACCGCCGCGCGGTGGCGATCGATTCCAAGATTTCGATCGCCACAGTGTATCGCACCATGCGTCTGTTCGAAGAGGCGGGCGTCGTCGAGCGGCACGATTTCCAGGACGGACGCTCGCGCTACGAGGAAGCGACTGAAACCCATCACGATCATCTCATCGACCTGAAGTCGGGGGAGGTGATCGAGTTCGTCAATGAAGAGATCGAAAGGCTGCAGAAAAAAATCGCCGAGCAGCACGGGTATAAGCTGATGGCTCACCGGCTCGAGCTCTACGGCGTGCCCTTAAAAAAAGGCGAGTAGGCTTCCGACTCAGCTACGGTTACTTACGGCTTGCGGGAATCGTTGACGACTTCATTGAGTCTGCCGCGCGGCGCAAGTTCCGGCGCCGGATCGTTTTGGCACCCGGGCGGCGGCGCAAGTACATACCAATGCATCGTTGTGCGCTGGATAAGTGTGCGCAGATGTTCGCCTGAGGCGCGGCTCACGGTTACCGCTTCAAAACGTCCGTCAGTTGACATGATCGCATGCCAGTCAACAAGTGGCTCGCGGAGGCCCGCTTTCATTGCGTCTATATAATTCGTCTGTATCAAGGCTGGCTCAAGTTGCGCGACGATGTCTTGGTCTCCCATGATATTGAGGAAGGTTGTGTCCGAAAATTCTTCGACCGCCCATTTTCCATCAGCGTCAGCCTCGCCCCATCCCACTCGGACGGGGCTCCCGCGGCGAATGGCGTCAAAGAAGTCGTTGCGGCTTCCGCCCAGATCTTCGCCGTTCGGTCCGTTGACGAAAGCAAGGCGCCAAGTTGGAGCGCCGCAGTTGAGCGGCGCATCGGCGATTAACGTTTGCGGCGTGCATGCCGCAGTCAAAAAAGCGGAAATGAGCAGGCAAAAGCGTCTTAGAACCATAAGCCGCTTTTAAAGTCCTTCGGCCATTTGCAATAGGCTTTTGGCGGCGTTTTCTTCCGTTGACGCTTTTGGGTAAACTGGGCAGTATACTGCTGCCGAAATGACGACGGCGATCCGCTGGCGTGCGCGCACAAGCTGCTGTTTTCAGAGTTTCTTCCGGCGGACGACGTTAGATCGGCGCGCAAAATCAGGAGGAGACCGACGAATGTCCCTGCGCGAGCTTTATCCGATCCCAAATATCGACCCAACATGGTCCGTGCCGCAGGGGTTCGAAGCGGTGTTCGACTGGGATTATGACGACGGCCGCAAGCAGATGATGCATCTCTACCAGAAGGGCAAGGACATGCAGTGGGATGCGTTGTCGCGCATCAACTGGACGGATGAGCTGGACCCCGAAAATCCGATGGAGATGCCGGACGAATTGTCGGGCATTTATTACACGCCGGTCTGGGCGAAAATGAACGGCAAGGAGCGCGCCAATGCGCGCCGGCATTTTCAGGCATGGTCGATTTCGCAATTCATGCAGGGCGAGCAGGCGGCGCTCATCTGCGCGGCGAAAATCGTGCAACAGGTGCCGGACTTAGACGCCAAGTTCTACGCCTCGACGCAAGTGATGGATGAGGCGCGGCACGTCGAAGCTTATAAGAACCTGCTGACGAAGTTCGGCGTCGCCTATCCGATGACCAAGCCGTTGCAGACATTGGTCGATCAGGCGCTCCGGGATTCGCGTTGGGACATGACCTATCTCGCCATGCAAGTGGTGATCGAAGGGCTGGCGCTTGCTGCTTTCTCCTCGATCCGCGACATCGCCAAGAACACGCTCGCCCAACAGGTCAACGCCTATGTCATGCAGGACGAGTCGCGCCATGTAGCGTTTGGCCGGCTGACGCTGAAGGACTATTACCCGCACCTGACGCAGGCTGAACGCGATGAGCGCGAGGAGTTTCTCGTCGAGGCCTGCTATCACATGCGCGACCGTTTCGATCAGCGCGAGACTTACGAAATTCTCGGCATGCCCGTCGAGGAATGCATAGCCGCGCAGAACGAGTCCGGTTACATGAAGCAGTTCCGGACTATGCTGTTCCAGCGCATCGTGCCGATTGTGCGGGACATCGGTCTGTGGTCTGACAAAATCCAGAGCGCATACTCGGAGATGGGCGTTATCGGCTTCGCCGATACCGATTATTCGTCTCTGGTTGAGAATGACAACGCTCGCGCCGAGGAGCTGGACGAGCGCAACAGGGAAAAGCGCGCCGCTTATGTAGAGGAAGTCGCCGGATTGGGCGCATCAGGCGTGGCGGCGGAGTAGCAGGCCGAGCGGCCGTGCTCAGTAAAAAAGAAATTTTCGCAAAAAGATCAGAACACGAAGCGAGCGGCGAGATACAGCGCGCCGCCGGCTGTCGCCGCCGCGATGACTGCGAACCCGGTTACGGCCAGAAAAAAGCTGAACCTTGAAGTGCCGTGCAAACCCGCCTCCCTGTTATCTAGTCTTGTTTTCAACAAGCCTATTCTGATCTGAACCGCGGACGCAATGGGTGCTTCTTTCTATTTTGATTGTCCGCTGATTATGAGATGAGGAGTTTCTGGGGAAAACCTTTATCCGCATTCGCCTAAAGGCGGACTGAGCGGCTTATTGCGGGCAATACTCGGCGGCGATCACCCGGCCCTGGCCCGGCTCTTGTACGATGACGGCGCAACCCGCACCGTCATCCGGTTCGGCTGCGTTGAAGCTGGCTGATTGCGCCGAGATTGCGCCGAGCGGCGTCACGCCAGTGACGACATTGGCTTCGCGAAAAACGAGCCCGTCATTGTCGCCTCCTTCAATGTCGGTGACGGTTTCTTTAAGAAAGCGCACGAGTACGGCTTCGCCGACACCGCCTTGGATTGCAATGTTAAGCGAGTGGTCGCGACCTGTGAAAGAGATATGCGGCGCGGCCTGCTTTTCTTCGATTAACGTCGCCTCGATGATCTTGGCCACTTCCTCCGCCTTCGTGGCCGAGACGGTCGCAGCGCCGTTGATGACTGCCTGCGGCGTCATCCCGCGATTTTTTCCGCGCAGCCGTTTATTGTAGAGCCGGTGGCGGTCGGCAAAGCTCGGTTTTGAATACGGATCGCGCCAAGCGTCGCCTTCTCGACCCGGCATCATGTCCCAATACCCGACATGGAAGACCAGCGTCACGAGATCGTCGCGCGCGCTGTAAGCAGCGGCGAGATCGGCCGCCGGCGGCGAAGCCTTGCATGATTGTGACAGGAAGAACTCTACCAGGACGGGCTCAGCGGCGTCCGAAGCGCGCACGACGGTTGTCGCGCATACGCAGCACCCGCCGGCGATCGCCGCCGGCACAAGCCTTGAAATCGAAAAACTCAACGCGATTACCCTGTCCCGTTGGACCGATAGACAAGCGCGGCCGGCCCATGCACGCCCCGCCAGCAGTTTCCAGAAATGCAGCGCGCAATCAATGCACTTGCCGCGCACAGCCCCTCACAAGTCCGCGAGAGGGATGAGGGCGATGTTTGGGGGTTTTCTGGGGCGATCTTGCCAGGGAACCGGGCCTGAAGCATAGATGCCAGCCCTTTGAGCAGTCCTTTAGAAACCCGCGGCGATGCAGGAAACGGCGACAAAAATCAGGCCTCAAACCAAGGCCGGACAGCCCAAGTCGGTGTTTATCCGCACTTATGGCTGCCAGATGAATGTCTATGATTCCGAGCGCATGGCGGGACTGTTGAAGCCGCTCGGCTATGCGGAAGCTGCCTCGGCGGAAGAAGCCGACCTGGTCATCGTCAACACCTGCCACATTCGGGAGAAGGCCTCCGAAAAGCTTTATTCGGATCTTGGCCGACTGCGGGTGATGCGCGAGGAGCGGGCCGGCGAAGGACGGGATCTAATGATCGCAGTGGCCGGGTGCGTGGCCCAGGCCGAAGGGGCGGAAATCGCAGCCCGAGCGCCGCAAGTCGATCTGGTGTTCGGCCCGCAGGCCTATCACCGCCTTCCTGAAATGATCGCCCGCGCCGCGCGCGGACGTGGAGAAGTGCTGGAGACGGATTTCGCGGTCGAGGAAAAATTCGACCGGCTGGCGGGGCCGCGCGCGGTTTCGGGGCCATCCGCATTCCTGACCATCCAGGAAGGTTGCGACAAATTCTGCACATTCTGCGTCGTCCCCTATACGCGCGGCGCGGAAGTCTCGCGCCCGGTCGAGGCCATCGCCGCCGAGGCGCGCGACCTTGCGCGGCAGGGCGTGCGCGAGGTCACGTTGCTCGGACAGAACGTCAACGCCTGGCGCGCAGCGCCACCGGAAGGTCATGTTGGCGCCGAAATCAGGTCCGGAAATGATGGTCTTTGGGGCCTCGGTCAGCTTTGCCGCCATCTGGCGAAGATCGACAGGCTCGATCGTATCCGGTTCACCACCTCGCATCCGCGCGACATGGATGACGACCTGATTGCAGCGCTCGGCGAGGAGCCTCGCCTGATGCCGTATCTGCATCTTCCCGTGCAGTCGGGGTCGGACAGGATTCTCAAGGCGATGAACCGCGGCCATACTGCTGCGGACTACCTCGCCCTTGTCGCCCGCATTCGCGGCGCAAGGCCCGACATCGCCCTTTCGAGCGATTTCATCGTTGGTTTCCCCGGCGAAACGACCGAGGATTTCGAAGAGACATTGGCCCTGATTGAGGCGGTCGGATACGGCTCGGCCTATTCGTTCAAATATTCGCGGCGGCCAGGCACGCCGGGCGCAGTCATGGCCAAACAAGTCGCAGAGGACGAAAAAGAGAGCCGGCTTCAACGGCTTCTGGCCCTGGTTGAAAGCCAGCGACAGGGGTTTAACGAAGCCCAGATCGGCGCAATCCTGCCGGTTCTGTTCGAAAAGGAAGGCCGCAACCCCGGTCAGGCGATCGGACGCTCCCCCTATTTGCAAAGCGTTCACGCGACAGCGCCATCATCCATGATAGGATCGATTGCGCCGGTGCGGATTGTGGGGCGGACCCCGAATGCGCTCGCCGGCGTCCTTGCAGAGCCGCGCGGAGAAGCCGCGCAAACGAGACCCGATTGAGCGAACCGAAAACCGTCGACGCCGTCGAGACCGTGAGTTTCAACGACAACCGCCTAATGGCGGAGCTGTCGGGCGAGCACGACGCGCATCTCATGATTCTTGAGGAAGTTCTGGCCGTCCGGATCGATCCGCGCGGCAATCGCCTCAGCGTGTCCGGCAAAGCGCCCGCGCGCGCCAAGACGCTCAAAGTGCTCGACAGCCTCTATCGCCGACTTGAGCGCGGTGAAGCGCTCGGCCCCGGCGAGGTGCGCGCTGCTGCCAAGCTCGTCGGCGAAACCGCGGCGCCATTCGAGCCCGCCGGACCGTCCATCCGCACGCCGAAGCGCCAGATCGCTCCGCGCACCGCAAACCAGCGCCTCTATCTCGAAGCGCTTGGCAAAACCGATCTCGTCTTCGGCGTCGGGCCGGCCGGAACCGGCAAGACCTATCTCGCTGTCGCCCATGCGGTGAGTCTGCTTCTGTCGGGCGCGGTCGAGCGCATCGTCCTGTCGCGGCCGGCGGTCGAGGCGGGGGAGCGCATTGGTTTTCTTCCTGGCGACATGAAAGAGAAGGTCGATCCCTATCTGCGTCCGCTGTACGACGCGCTTCACGATATGATGCAAGCGGACTATGTCGAGCGCCGCATCGCGGTCGGCGATATCGAAATCGCGCCGCTCGCTTTCATGCGCGGGCGCACGCTGGCGCGCGCCGCGGTCATTCTCGACGAGGCGCAGAACGCGACGGTCGCGCAGATGAAAATGTTTCTGACCCGCCTCGGCGAAGGGTCGCACATGGCGGTCACCGGCGATCCTTCGCAAACGGATTTGCCGCGCGGCGAAGTCTCCGGGCTCGCCGACGCGCTCACCTTGCTCTCCAATGTCGAAGGCGTTGCGGTGACCACATTCACCTCGGCGGACGTCGTCCGCCATCCGCTGGTCTCAAGGATCGTGAACGCATACGACGAGCGTGACGCGGCCGCGCGCGGCGCGAAAATCAAATGATCGGCATAGAAACGGTTGTCGAAGACGGGCGCTGGGCGGACGCTGTCGGCGACGCGGAGACGCTCGCTGCGCGAAGCTTCGAGGCGGCGCGGGCCAAAGAGGCGCGGCTCGCCGGCGCCGTCGCGCTGCTGCTCGCCGACGATGCCCTTCTCAAAGACCTCAACAAGCGGTTTCGCGGCAAGGACAAGCCGACCAACGTCCTGTCGTTTCCCTCGGGCGAGAAAGCGCCCGGTTTTATCGGCGATATCGCCATCGCCTATGAAACCTGCGCCATCGAGGCGGCGCAAAAAAACATTGCGCTCGCCGACCACGTCGCCCATCTCATCGTTCACGGCCTGCTGCACCTCGCCGGCCACGACCATGAAAACGACGCAGACGCGGAAGCGATGGAAGCGCTCGAAATTGAGATTCTTGACGCCATGGGCGTTTCCAATCCTTATGCATGCGAGGAACGGGTAGACTGATGGACGGGGAGAGTACGAGGCCCGGCCGCGACGGCGGTGCGGGCGCGCAAGGCGAGGATACGCTCCCGCCGAAAGGGCAGGCGCCCGTTTCGTCTTCGGCCGACGCCGACGAAATTGAAGACGGGCCTCAGTCCGGATTTTTCTCCAAGTTTTTCGGCCTTCTGTCGCGCCCCGTCGGGAACGGCGAGAATGGCGACGAAGCGGCGGAGAGCGAGGAAGGCGAAGAGACCGGCCGCCCGCGAGGCCGACGGGAAATGATCGAGCGCGTCATGGCGTTCGGCGAGAAGCGCGTTTACGACGTCATGGCGCCGCGCGCCGACATCATCGCCGTCGATGTCGACACGCCGCTCGGCGAACTCATCAAGGCGTTCGCCGACGCCGGCCATTCGCGCATGCCCATCTATCGCGGCGACCTCGACGATCCGATCGGCATGGCGCACATCAAGGACGTGGTCGGCCTGATCGCGAATCCGGAAGCGGCAAAGGGCGCCGAAGGACCGGTGCTCAAGCAGATACGCCGCGACGTGCTGTATGTGCCGCCCTCGATGCGCATCACCGATCTCCTGCTGAAAATGCAGGCCTCGCGAATCCACATGGCGCTTGTCATCGACGAGTATGGCGGCACCGACGGTCTTTTGACGATCGAGGATCTGGTCGAGGAGATTGTCGGCGACATCAACGACGAGCATGACGAGGAAGAAGCCCCGACTATCACGCCGCGCGTCGGCGGCTGGGACGCGGATGCGCGCGTCGAGCTTGACGAGTTCGAGGCGGCGACCGGGGTGAAGATCGAAGCCGAGGATGAAGAAGTCGACACGCTCGGCGGCATCGTTTTTTCCCTTGCGGGCCGCGTGCCCCAGCGCGGCGAGGTGCTCAGCCACGAAGAGGCGGGGCTTGATTTCGAGGTGACGGAAGCCGATGCCCGAAAGGTTCGCCGCTTGCGCATACGCCGCCGCGTTAGTTCCGATAAGCAAGACACGGCGATCTGACCCGACGGAGGCTCTAGAGCTTGCGCGCCGCGCCCGATACGCAGGACGGAATTGTCGCGCGCCTTTCGGCGCCGCTTGACCGTGTAGGCGCATGGCTCGCCAGCGCGCGGGGCTGGCGGCGAAGGGTGCTGGCGCTGGCCGCCGGCGCGGCGACGGCGCTCGCCTTCGCGCCGTTCTATTTTCTTCCCTTGATGGTCGCAGGATATGCGGCGCTGGTCTTCCTTCTCGACGGCGCGGCGGGCGAAGCGAAAAAGCGCCGCGCGGCGTTCGCGACAGGCTGGTTCTTCGGGTTCGGTTTCTTCCTTGTCGGCCTTTACTGGATGGCGTTTTCGTTTTTCGTGCAGGCGGAGGAGTTCGCCTGGATGGCGCCTTTCGCCGTGACGGGGATGCCGGCGTTTCTGGCGCTGTTCTTCGGCGGCGCGGCGGCGCTGGCGGTTTCATTCTGGCGGCCGGGCGCATCGCGCATTCTCGTCTTCGCCGCGGCGCTCATGCTGTTCGAGTATGCGCGCGGGCACATTCTGACGGGACTGCCGTGGAATCTGCCCGGTCAGGCGCTCGCCGGAACGGCGGCCGGCGCGCAGAGCGCGGCGATTTACGGCGTTTACGGATTGAGCCTTGTCGCGCTCCTCGCCGCCATGGCGCCGGCCGCGTGGAAGGGCGCTGCGCTTAAGGGCGTCGGCGTTTCGCTTGCGCTCGCAGCGCTGCTGTTTGGCGGCGGCGCGGCGCGCCTCGCCATGCCGGGACCGGGCGTCCATGACGACGTCATTGTCCGCGTCGTCCAGCCCAACATTCCCCAGCGCGAGAAGATCGACTGGGATTTGTGGGGGCGCAATTTCGCCAAACATATCGAACTCTCCAAGGGCGCGGCGCCGCAGGGCGCGAAGCTCTTTGTTCTGTGGCCTGAAAACGCCGCCTCTCTTGTGACCGAAGTCGACGGCGCGATGGAGATGCTGGCGCAGGAACTGCCGCGCGAGTCGACGCTGCTCGCGGGGTCCGTGCGCCGGGAAAGCGACGCCGCCGGCAAGGAGCGCTATTACAATTCGCTCGCCGTCATCGCCGGCGCGCCTGCCGGCGCGGCTCCTCATCGCATCGTTACCGACTATTACGACAAGCATCATCTTGTTCCTTTCGGCGAATATCTTCCGTTTACGGACTTGTTGCGCGCTGTGGGACTCGCCCAGCTCGCGCCTTATGACGACGGATTTTCATTCGGCTCGGGGCCGCGGACCATGAATGCGGGCGGGCCGTCCTTCGCGCCGCTGATCTGCTACGAGGCGATCTTTCCCGGCGAAATGTATCCGAGGAGCGCGCGGCCTGAATGGCTGGTGACGGTGACCAACGACGCCTGGTTCGGCGACACGTCCGGGCCGCGCCAGCATCTTGATCAGGCGCGGCTGCGCTCCATCGAGACGGGCCTGCCGATGGCGCGTTCGGCGAACACGGGCATTTCGGCGCTGATCGACTCCCGGGGCCGCTATATCGGCCGGATCGCTCTTTATAAGGCTGGCGTGTTCGATGCGGCTTTGCCGCGTGCTGCGCCTTCCACAATCTATGCGCGAGTCGGCGATCTGGTATTCGCGCTGATGATGTTCGGTTGCGCCGCATACGGCGTTTTTTCCGGCCGTGGGGCGCGAGCGTCCTAGCGCTTCGCAACCTTTGCGCGCCGGCCCATTTCCCATATAATGTTTTCAAGGCACTAGAAGGTGAAGGCCTTTCCCTCGCCGTTCTGTCAGGCGGCGATGTGCAGCGTTGGTGGCGGAGTGGCTTGGCTTCGGGCCGTTTGGCTCCGGGCGAAGCCGAAAGGGTGGAAAGTATGGGGAAGAAGTCGCCGCATCCGATCGATGTCCATGTCGGTGCGCGCGTGCGTTTAAGACGCATGCTGATGGGGATGAGCCAGGACAAGCTCGGCGATGCGCTGGGACTGACTTTCCAGCAAATCCAGAAATACGAAAAAGGCGTCAATCGCATCGGCGCGAGCCGGGTTTTCGAAATCTCGCGCGTGCTCGAGGTGCCGATCCAGTTCCTGTTCGACGATTTCGACGGGGCCGGCCCGTCATACGGTCTCGCCGAGGGAGGACCGCCGGGCGACGGCGGAGAGGATAGCTTCATGCAGCTCCTGCACTCGCCGGAAGGCGTGCAGCTCTGCCGCCACTTTGCGGACATCAAGGACCCCAAGGTCCGCCGCAGGGTCCTCGACCTCGTCAAAACCCTCGCCGACGGCGAAACGGAAGACGCCTGACGGGCTGCGGGTCCGCGCCGTCTTTGGCGGCCGCCATTCATGGCCAGCTTTTCATGGACAGACGGGAGCGGCTTGGGTACAAGCCCGCGACATAAACATTTCCTTATATGAGGGTCCGAGCAGCAATGGCGCGCCAGAACTACCTCTTCACCAGCGAAAGCGTATCCGAAGGCCACCCGGACAAGGTCTGCGACCGCATTTCCGACGCCGTGGTCGATCTGTTCCTGGGGAAGGACCCGGTCAGCCGCGTCGCCTGCGAAACCCTGACCACCACCAACCAGATCGTCCTCGCCGGCGAAGTGCGCTGCTCGAAAGAAATCGACCCCGCCGAGATCGAGGCGGCGGCGCGCGGGGCGGTGAAGGATATCGGCTACGAGCAGGAAGGGTTCCACTGGAAGAACTCGACCTTCCAGAACTTCCTGCACGGACAATCGGCCGACATCGCCATGGGCGTCGACGCCGCCGGCAACAAGGACGAGGGCGCGGGCGATCAGGGCATCATGTTCGGCTACGCGGTCAACGAGACGCCCGCGCTGATGCCGGCGCCGATCATGTATTCGCACCTGATCCTGAAAACGATGGCGGAGATGCGCAAATCCGGCAAGCGCCCGGAGTTCGAGCCCGACGCCAAGAGCCAGGTGACGCTGCGCTACGAGAACGGCAAGCCGGTCGCGGTGACTTCGGT
>JAVJPA010000008.1:0-12363 GCA_040216495.1 Amphiplicatus sp.
CGCTGTTCGAGAAAACCGTCTCCAACATGCATGAAGTCATGGCGCGCGGCGGCAAGGCGCTCCTCATCTCCGACGCGAAGGGCATCAAGGAAGCCGGCGACGGGCTCTGGCTCTCCATCGAAACGCCGGAAGTCGAACCTCTCCTCGCGCCCATCGTCTACGCGGTTCCGATCCAGCTTCTCGCCTACTTCACCGCGACGGCGAAAGGCACCGACGTCGACCAGCCGAGAAACCTCGCTAAGTCGGTGACGGTGGAATAAGAAAGATGGCTGACCGCATCATCGTCGCCGGCGGCGCCGGCTATATCGGCAGCCATGTCTGCGTCGAACTGCTCGAAGCGGGCAAAAGCGTTCTCGTCATCGACAATTTCGCCAATTCGAGCCCCGAGGCTCTGGCGCGCATCGAGGAGATCGCCAAGGGCAAGGTCGACTTCCTCGAGGCCGACCTCGCCGACTCGGCGCATACGGATAAAATCGTCGCCGCCGTCAGCGCATTCAAACCGGACGGCGCCGTGCATCTCGCGGGACTCAAGGCGGTCGGGGAGTCCGTCGCCGAGCCGATGCGCTATTACGCCGTCAATCTCGGCGCGACGGTGACGCTTCTCAAGGCGTTGGACGCCGCGGGTGCGCGCCTCATCGTCTTCTCCTCCTCCGCCACCGTCTATGGCGACCGCAACAAGAGCCCGGTCACCGAAGACGGCGCGACCGGACCGACCAACCCTTACGGGCGCACCAAATATTTCATCGAGGAGATGCTGCGCGACCAGGTCCGCGCCGATCCGCGCTGGAAGGCGTGCAATCTGCGCTATTTCAACCCTGTCGGCGCGCACGCCTCAGGCCGCATCGGCGAAGACCCGAACGGCATCCCCAACAACCTTTTCCCCTTCATCGCGCAGGTCGCGGTCGGACGGCGCGATAAGCTTTCCGTCTTCGGAAACGATTATCCGACCAAGGACGGCACCGGCGTGCGCGATTACATCCACGTCGTCGATCTCGCCAAGGGTCACGTGAAAGCGCTCGACTATCTGGCGAAGGAAGAAGCGCCCGGCTCTGTCGACGTCAACCTGGGGACCGGCGTCGGCTATTCCGTGCTGCAAGCCATTGCCGCCTTCAAACGCGCCTCGAACCGCGACATCCCCTACGAGATCGCCCCCCGCCGCGACGGCGACATCGCCGAAATCTACGCCGATGCGGAGCGCGCAAAAAAACTGCTCGGCTGGAAGGCGGAGAAAACGCTCGAAGACATGTGCGCCGACCACTGGCGCTGGCAGAGCGAGAACCCGGACGGGTACGGACGGTAACGCGCAAAATCGTGGCCAGCCGCGCTTGCAGTAGCCCGTCCTTTAAATTCAGCCTGACGGCCCTCTCCTCACAGAAATGAGAACGAGAAAATGCTTGCGCGTGTCCGCATCTATTGATACTGAAGCATATGCTTAACTATCAAACATCGCTGGACCGAGCCTTTCACGCCCTTTCTGACCCCGCCCGTCGCTCCATGATCGAGCGGCTTAGCGCAGGGCCGGCTTCGGTCTCCGAACTAGCGCGCCCGCTCGACATGTCATTGTCCGCCGTCGTCCAGCATCTCTCCGTTCTCGAGGAAAGCGGGCTCGTCTCCTCGACGAAACAAGGGCGCGTGCGCACCTGCCGTCTCGAGGAAAAGACGATGAAAACGGCGGAACAATGGATCGCCGGACGGCGCGCCTTGTGGGAGCGCCGCTTCGACAGGCTCGGGCGATTTCTCGACGAGACCGCCGGCGGCGCCTCTCAATCCAAACCCAAAAAAGGAGATAAATAATGGCCAAACGTTCCGTCACCCATGCGACCTTCATCATCGAACGCGACTATGACGCGACGCCCGAGCGCGTGTTCAAGGCTTTCGAGGATACGGAAGCCAAACGGCGCTGGTTCGTCGAAGGCGAAGGCTGGATTATTGAAGAATACACCGCCGACTTCCGCGTCGGCGGCTTCGAGCGCAGCCGCTTCCGCTTCAAGGAGGGGCCTGTGATGACTAACGACACGGTCTATCAGGAGATTGCGCCGAACGAGCGCATCATCACCGCCTATACGATGACGATAGACGGCGCGCCGATTTCAGCCTCGCTTGCAACCATCGAATTTCAGAAGAGAGGAAACGGCGCACGGCTGCGCTTTACAGAACAGGGCGCCTATCTCGACGGCCATGACGACATCGCCGGCCGTGAAGCGGGTACGCGCGAACTGTTCGATGCGCTTGATCGCGAATTGAAGCGCGCCGGCTGATGCCTGGGAGCTGGCGCGCAAAAATCCGCACGAGCACGGACGGAATTAACCGCCGATCCAGTCGTTCAGCCCTTCGCGTTTGTGGGTCTCTATCAGAGACGGCATGGCCCTCATGGTCGATAGATAGCGTGAGATGCTCGCCCACTCGCTCGCGGGCTTCGGCATGTTGCGCGACCAGCGCATCAGCATCGTCGCCAGAAAATCGACGGCGCTCAATTCGTCGCCGAGGAAGTAACGCCGCCTGTCGGCGAGATGCGCGTCGACACGGTCCCATGCCGCCTCGATGCGTTTTCTCGCCTCGGCCTTCGTCGCTTCTTCCTGTTCCGGTCCCGCCCCTTCATGCGAATAGAACCACATGCGGAACGAGGGCTGCACGACGTTCGCGAGATGAAACATCCATTGCAAGAAATCCGCGCGCTCAGGGGCGCCCGGCGCCGGCGCGAGCCGCGCCTCCGGGTGGCGCTCGGCGAGCAGCATCAGGAGCGCACCCGTCTCCGCCCGCGGTTGGCCGTCGATCAGCAACGTCGGCACGACGCCGTTCGGGTTGAGTTTGAGATAATCAGCGCTCTTTTGAGCCTTCGTCTCGAAATCGATTTTCACAAGCTCATGGCGCGCGCCGACCTCGATCAGCATCCAGTGAACGGCGAGGCTGGCGGCGCCCGGCGAATAATAAAGCGTGTACACAGTCCTGCGCTCCTACGCCGGTTTCTCCGCAAACTGACCATATTTTCGAAAACGCACCATATAGGTCGGAAGGATCGCCTCGACGCTCGCCGGCGAAACGCCGAGATCGCCGATGACGCCGGCGCCCTCTTCCCCGCTCGCCCCGACGACATTGTCGCTCTTGAGAAGCTTGATCTGGTCGCGGGTGATCGGGGGATCAAAAAACGGCAGAGCGCCGACGGCTTCGCCGGCGAGCCCCATCAACGAAGCCAGCGCGAACGGAACCGGCGCGAGAAGGCGCTTGCGGCCGGTCTCATACAGCATCAATTCCATCAGCTCACGGAACGTATAGACGCGCGGACCGCCAAGCTCGTAGGTCCGGCCCGCCGCTTCGGGCCGCGCCAGCGCCTCGCAGATCGCGTCGGCGACATCGTCCACATAAACCGGCTGAAAGCGCGTATGCCCGCCGCCGATCAGCGGCAGCGCCGGCGAGAGCGAGGCCATCGCCGCAAACTTGTTAAAGAACTTGTCTTCCGGACCGAACACGATCGAGGGCCGCAAAATAGTCGCTGACGGGATCGCGGCGCGCACCGTTTTCTCGCCCTCGCCTTTCGAGCGCGCGTAAAGGCTGTCGCTTTCAGCATCGGCGCCGATCGCCGAAATCTGCACAAATGTTTTCACGCCCGCCGTCGCAGCAAGCTCGGCGACGGCGACGGCGCCGGCGGTCTGCACAGCGCCGAATTTCTGCGGCCCGTTCTGGGAAAGAATGCCGACAAGGTTGACGACCGCGTCAGCGCCCCTCAGCGCCTCAGCGATCGACGGGCGGTATCGGATATTGCACTGGGCAAGCTGGATCTGGCCGACGACCCCCATGGGTTTCAGGTGCTGCGCCAGATGCGGCCGGCGCACCGCGACGCGCACTCGCCAGCCGCGCTTGGCGAGCTCCCGCACCGTATTGCGCCCGATAAAGCCGGACCCGCCGAAGACGACGGCCAGTTTGCCAACCATTTGAAAAACTCCGCAGATTGCGCCGGCGAAGGCCGGCTCAAAGGCCAAGGCGGGCAACGCCTATCCGAATTTCGCGCGCCTCACAACGCATCCGGCCTCCCCTGCCCTTCCGGGCGCGCTTCGCCGAGGCCCCGTTTCAATTGACAATCAAGCCGCCCCCCGCCTATGAGACCGCCCTACCCCGTGCCCAGATGGCGGAATTGGTAGACGCACCAGCTTCAGGTGCTGGCGCCGCGAGGCGTGGAGGTTCGAGTCCTCTTCTGGGCACCATCTCAGCTTTCCCAGTCTCGGGAATAAAGACTGCGGCCATAAATCGCCTCCGATGACAGGCTGACGAAAGACCTCTTTGTCTTGTCGAATCCGTCATCAGAGCGTTCGTTCGTCTGCCACTCTTTTCATCTAAATGCGGGACATACCTAATACTGTACCCGCAATGTGCGACGCCTTTTTTGTTGAGCGCGCCTCACTTACCCGAAATCTGGCGTTGTCAATTCGATGAGGCCTTCGATAGAAACCCATGCCTCGACCCTCGCTCCGCAAAGATTGGCGAAAATCTAAACAGTGCGCGACGGCAACGCTTTGGCTCATTCTTTATCGCGTAAACAGCCAAATTTTTTCGACTTGTTCGCATTCCGCACAAATGTACTTTCGTTTTGCCTCAAGGCGAGGCATCTTCGGGGTGAAAAACTTGGGAGGCAGATTCTCATGAAAGCGACTCATTCGCCGCGTCGCGCGCTCCGTTCCGCTCTCGCGGCAACGTGCTTTCTAGCCGCCGGCGCTTGCTACAATCCGCCGTCGGCCGGAAGTTCGGAGCCAAAAGAAACAGACGCTGTTCCTCCCAACGTTCTCGCCGGTCTGAAGGCCGTGGCAGAGGGCCGTCCATTCAAGGATGACCTTCATCCCGGCACGATAAAAACCGGCGCGCCCTTATCAGCGCTCCAGCGAGGCTTTGATGTTCGCCATTATGCGCTTTCCGTGCGCGTTATGCCTGAGACGCGCACGATCGAGGGGGGCGTCGACGTCTCCTTCGTCGCGGTTGATGCGATAAGCGAGATTGAGCTGAATCTGGATCCGCGGCTGGAGATTCGCGGCGCGACCCTCGGCGGCGTCACGCTCGACGTCGCGCGCAACGCCAACAGTGTCGTTATCGCCCTGCCCGCTCGTCTTGAGCCGGGCGAGCGCGCCGTTGTTTCCGTCTCCTATGGCGGCAAGCCCCATGTGGGACTGGCGCCGCCCTGGCATGGAGGGTTTGTATGGTCCGAGGCGGATGGAACGCCCTGGTTCGCCACCGCGGTCCAGACCCAGGGCTGCGACGTGTGGTGGCCATGCAAGGATCATTACGGCGACAAGCCCGACGAAGGCGTCGAGGTCGCCGTAACGGCGCCGCGCGGCGTGAAAGTCGCCTCGGTGGGGACGCTCGCCGGCGTAGAGGAAGGCGAAGACGGCTTCAACACCTGGCGTTGGACATCGCGCCATCCGTATACGGGCTATGCGATCGCCATCAATGGCGGCCCCTACGAACTCGTCGAAGCGACGCATACGGGCGTCAATGGCGCCGCTTATCCTGTCCAGTTCTGGGCTTTGCCGAAAAACGCCGACAAGGCTCGCGCCCTGATCGAGAGCGACGCCATTCCCGATCTTAAATTCTTCGAGCGCCTGCTCGGCCCCTATCCTTGGGGCGACGAAAAAGCCGGCTTCGTCGAAACGCCCCATCTCGGCATGGAGCACCAGACCATCAACGGCTATGGCGAACAGTACAAGCGCGGGACGCACGGCTTCGACCAGCTCCTTCATCATGAGCTGGCGCATGAATGGTTCGGCAACCTAATGACTCACGCCGCGCCGGAGGATTCATGGCTGCACGAAGGTTACGGCTCCTACATGCAAGCGGCGTATGCGGAAGAGCTGGCTGGCGAAATGGGATACATGGACAGAATGTTCGGCGCTTATGTCGGCAATGAAAACTGCCTGCCCATCGTCAACGCCGCAGTCGGGGATGTCGGAGAGGCTTTCGACAACCGCGACATCTACACCAAAGGCGCGTGGATGCTGCACACGCTGCGCCGCCATATCGGCGAGACGGCGTTCTGGAATGGCACCCGCCGGCTGCTTTACGATACCGCGAATCCCTGGGCGCTCTCCTATCCCATAGAACCGCGCTACCGTTCGACGACCGACTTCATTCGCATCATGTCTGAGGAAGCGGACGAAGATATTTCGTGGCTCGTAGAGCCCTATCTTTATGAAGCGGACTTGCCGGCGTTGAAGACGAGCCACAGTGACGGCGTCCTTCATCTCGAATGGTCGACGCCCGGAGAAAGAGTTTTCCCGATGCCGGTCGAGGTCAGCGTGGACGGCGCGGTTTCTGTGGTTGAGATGCGCGAAGGAGTCGGTTCGATCGCCGTTGCGGACGGCGCGCGTATCGTCATCGACCCTCGAAGCGCAATCCTGCGGGCTCTACCGATCATCGGAGACTGCTCCGAGCAAACCGACGCCCAGATCGCGCACAATATTGAACGATGGACTCGCATGGCGAAAGAGTATGGGTGGCGGCGCGACTAGCCCGCGGCGGACTTCTCATGAACCTTCTAACTGCTCGGGCGGGTTAACCGCTTCGCCGCAGACCGGAAAACAGGAATTCGCCGATCGCAACGGCATCGCTGCTTTCGATCGTCTCGCTCGAGCGAAACTATAACAAGTCACAGGAACCCTAAACTCCATGCTTTCGAATTTACGCTGGCCGTTTCGCTGCGCTCTCGCCGGGTGCTTCATTTTCAGCGTCGCCGCGCAGGCCGCCGCACAGGAAACAGTCGATCCGCGCACGCCTCACATCCTGCCGCTGGAGGAACGCGCGCGCGTCGTCGACGAATGGTTGAAGGAGCGTCTCGACACGCTGATCGCGCCGTTGATGCGCCGCGAAGGGGTGGACATGTGGATACTCGTCGCTGGCGAGTACGACGAAGATCCGGTCGTCAGGACCATGCTGCCCGCGACCTGGCTGTCGGCCAGGCGCACCACGATCCTCGTCTTTCACGACCGCGGCGGCGACGCCGGCGTGGAGCGCCTCGCCGTCGCCCGCTATCCGGTGGCCGATCTGTTTCCATCCAGTTGGAACCCGGAAGAACAGCCCGACCAGTGGAAGCGGCTCGCCGAAATCGTCGCGGAACGAGACCCGAAAGCGATCGCCGTCAACACGTCCGAAGATTTTCCGTTAGCGGACGGCCTCAGCGCCGGCATGAAGCGCAAGCTGGAGCGCGCGCTCGGCCCGCTCGCAAGCCGTCTCGTCGAAAAGGAAGGCCTCGCCATCGGCTGGCTCGAAACTCGCACAGCGTCGGAGATAGCCGCCTATCCTCAGATCGTGCGCATCGCCCATTCGATTATCGCCGAAACCTTTTCCGAAGCCGCCATCACGCCAGGCGTAACCACGACAGGCGATCTGCGCTGGCGGCTTCGTCAACGGGTCGCTGATCTCGGCCTCGATACCTGGTTCCATCCAAGCGTGCATGTCCAGCGGCGGGAGCAAAAGACCTTCGAGATCGCTAAGATGAACATCGACGCGGGCGATGTCATCATGCCGGGCGACTTCCTACACGTGGATTTCGGCATCACTTATCTCCGGCTCAATACTGACACGCAACATCACGCCTATGTCCTCAAACCCGGCGAAACAGAAGCGCCAAAGGGATTGCGCGACGGGCTCGCCGCCGCGAACAAGGTGCAGGATGCTCTGCTGCGCGCATTCAAAACCGGGCGCTCCGGCAACGAAGTGCTCGCCGCCGCGCGCAAGCAGGTCGAGACGCAGAAGATCGATGCAACCATCTACTCCCATCCGCTCGGCTTCACCGGCCATGGCGCTGGGCCGTGGCTCGGCGCTTGGGAAAGCCAGAAGCCGATCAAGGACGGGCGCGGCTCTTATCCGGTTCATGCGAATACAGCTTGGTCGATCGAACTCAACGCCGCCGCGAAAGTGCCTGAATGGGGCGGGCAGACCGTGCGTTTCATGACCGAGGAGGATGCCTATTTTGATGGCGAGTCCATTCGCTTCCTCGACGGCCGTCAAACCGAGATCACCCTGATCCCCAGGCCATGACATTTCGCCCGGCGCTTTTCGCGCGCCATCTGGCGCCGCTGGCCGCAACAAAAAAGGAAACTCTTATGACAGCCAGAAGCCACCGGCTCGACGGCCTCGGAATGGCGATTTCAATCGCGCTGACCGCAGCGACAATGTTCGCTCCTGTTCAGGCGCAATCTTCCGACACCGCACTCGCATCACTCTACGCCGAGTGGCGGGCGTTCGAAGCGCCGCCGCGCATAGACGGCGCGCCGGACTATACGCCAGCCACCACGAAACGCCGCCATTCGGAACTGAAAAAGTTGCAACAACGCCTCGCGAGGATCGACGCGTCGGAATGGTCCGTCGAGGAGAAAGTCGATCTTGAAATCATCCGCGCCGAAATGAACGGGCTGGATTTCCATATCCGCGTTCTTCAGCCCTGGACGCGCGATCCCGCCTTCTACCAGCAGATCCTCACGTATCAGACCGATGTGCCCGCGCAGGAAGGCACGACCAACCATGCGCTTATCGCTCTTTGGGCATACGAATTCCCGCTTGACGACGACGCTGCCGAAAAGCTCGCGTCAGAACTGCGCACTATCCCGCCGTTGCTTAAGCAGGCGTGCGGAAACCTGACCGGAAACGCGGCCGACCTCTGGCGGGCGGGCGTGAAGACCATGGAAGACCAGGCTTCGGCCCTCGCCGCGCTCGCGCCGAAACTGACGCGGGAGGAAACGCGCGCCGCGCAGGCCGAAGCGCTCGCGGCGACGCAGGGCTTCGCCGCCTGGCTGAAGGCCGAAGCGCCGAACAAGACCGGGCCGTCCGGCGTCGGCAAAGAGAATTATACTTGGATGCTACAGAACGTGTATCTCGTTCCGCTCACCTGGGAGGACGAGGCGATGCTGCTCACGCGCGAGCTGAAGCGCGCCCATGCGGCGCTGAAGCTTGAAGAACAGCGCAACCGCGGCCTACCCTCTCTCTCCGCGGCCCAATCCGCCGAGGATTACGAGCGCCGCGGCGTCGCGGGCGCGCGGAAATTCATGGCGTTCCTCGATGACAATGACGTTATTGAGATCAAAGATTATATGGAGCCGGCGCTTCTGGCGAAAATCGGCTCCTTTTCGCCTGAGGACGAGCGCAACTTCTTCGACATCGCCACTCATCTCGAACCGATGACGCTCATGACCCATTATTACCATTGGTGGGATCTCGCCCGGATGAAAGAAGAGCCGAACGCGCGCGCGGTCCGCCGCGATCCGCTTCTTTATAATCTATGGATGAGCCGCGCCGAAGGGATGGCGACGGCGATGGAAGAAATGATGCTTCATGCCGGCCTGTATGACGACAATCCTCGCGCGCGCGAGATCGTCTGGATCATGCTTGCTCAGCGCGCGGCGCGCGGTCTCGCATCGCTCTACGCGCAAGCGAACGAGTTCACCATGAAAGACGCTTCCGATTTTCATGTGGAGTGGACGCCGCGGGGTTGGATGAGTCCCGATCTTGATCTTCTCGGCACGGAGCAGCAACTCTATCTGCGCCAGCCTGGGTACGGGACGAGCTACGTAACCGGAAAGCATCAGATCGAGATGCTGCTCGCTGATCGCGCTCATCAGGAAGGCGATGACTATTCGCTCAAGCACTTCTTCCGCGAGCTCAATGCGGCGGGAATGATCCCGCTTTCGTTGATCCGTTGGGAGTTGACCGGCGACGACAGCGAAATCGAGGCGATGGCGGGCCGCTAACTGCGGGCGCCATCGCGGAAGGCGCATCGCCGAAACGGGCGCGCCTTCGGCAATCAGGACTAGTTGCGCGGCGCTTTGCCGATGAGGTGGAACTCCGTCTGGCGGCCGTCGATATAGCGCACCGTCTTTCCATCGAAGAACGCGTCTTCCTCGCTCTTGAACGGCACTTTCTGACCGCCCCACTCGGGCACCGCCGCGATGGCGTTCAGTTCGATCGACCACGCCGTGTTGGCGCGCAGTTTGTGTTCGCCCTTATCCGATGACCCCTGATTGTCCCAGAATCCGATCGACGCGCCGGCGGCGTGGCCGTGAAAACCGATCGGATGGGTGTAAATGCTGGGCTCCAGCCCGGCGTCGATCGCCTTCTTGCGGGCGCGGGCGAGAACCTCGTTTCCGGTGTCGCCCACGCGATAGGACGAGGTGAGCGCGTCCTGCACCGCATTGTTCGCCCTCATGCCCGCCTTGAGGCCCGCCGGCGCATCGGTCTCGCCGTCGCGCAGCACATAACTGAGATGTTGTGTATCGGTATTGAGCCCGAGATAGATGATGCCGAAATCCGTCCACAGCATATCGCCCTTCTGGATGACGGCGTCGCCGCGCAGCTCTTTCTCTTCCCCCTTTCGCGCGATCGCGACTGACGGATGGAACCAGGCGGTCAGGCCCAGATCCTCAATGCGCTTGCGGTACCACCAGACCACGTCGTCGACGGTCGTTACGCCCGGCGTTATGACAGCGTCAGACAATCCCTCGCCTATGATGGCGTGCGCCGTGCGCACGATATGGGGATAGAGCTCCATCTCCTCGGGAATGCGCGTCTCCAGCCAGCCGATGGCCAGCGGATAACCCGGCGTCACGCGCGCGGCGTATTTGGGGCCGATCGCGTCGATAAGATCATTATACTGGCTATAAGTCATGCCATCGGCGAAGGCGCTGACCGATGACGTGTTCAACGCGATCTTGCCAGGATTGCGCTCCGCGACGATCTCGCCGAGGCGCGCCCATTGGTCTTCCTGCTCTTCCGGAGCCCAGGCGGATTTGAAAAACTCGCCGAGGTCGTAGCGGCTGACCGTGATGCGTTCGACAGGCTTGCCTTCGCCCGGATCGAAGAAAACGAGGATGGTGCGCCTGCGTGCGCGAAGGCTCGTCGCATTCAGCATAGTCGACACGACTGGGTCTTCGAGATACTCGCGCGCGACGAGGATCCACATATCGACGCCGTTCTCGCGCATCAGCGCCGGAACGATCGTATCAAGGCGCTTCGCCAGCCAGCGGTCGCGAATCTCCGCCTCTTCGCGGGGCGTGTAAATCTTCGGAACAGCGGGGCTCATCGAGACTTCGCCCTGGGACGGCGCCTGCGCGGCAGCGACTGCGCCGAAACAGACGGCGGCCGTCGTCATCGCCAAAATCTTCTTCATGTTCATCTTCCTTCAGTTTCAGTCGAACGGCGCATCGAGGGATTTTGGCGGCGTCGAAAAATATGTTGGCCCGCTGTCGCTCATGTAGAAACAGTCCTCGATCCGCACGCCGAATGCGCCGGGGGCGTAAATGCCCGGTTCGTTCGAGAAGCACATGCCCGGCGCAAGCGGCGTCGTTTCGCCATGAACGAGATTGACCGGCTCATGCACATCAAGGCCGATGCCGTGGCCGGTGCGGTGCGGCAGGCCGGGCGTCGCATAACCGGGGCCATAGCCCAGCGATTCGTAAAACGCGCGAACCTTGTCGTCGACGGCGCCCGCAGGCGCGCCTATCTGCGCGGCTTCCATGGCGATATCCTGGCCACGCCGCACTTCCGCGAAAATGCGTCGCTGCATCGCGGTCTGCTCTCCGTACACGAATGTCCTCGAAATGTCCGCGTGGTAGCCGTCCACCGTACAGCCGCAATCCATGAGCACGACTGAACCCTCGCGAATGGTTTGCCGTTCTTTCGAACCATGCGGCAACGCGCTGCCCTCATTGATCTGGACGCCTCCCGATGGCGTATCGCCGCCATAGCCGGCGATGGCGGCGCGCATCAGCGCGAACACATCCTCGCCCGCCATTCCTTTTTCGACGTGCGCCGGAATCGCTCGGTAGGCGGCGACCACGATGTCGGACGCGCGCTGCATGAGCGCGATCTCAGCAGCCGTCTTACGCATGCGGCAGGCGTTGACGACGGGAGAGGCTGAAGCCAGAGAAACGCTTGGCAGCGCCCTCTGAACGCCGTCAACAGCGAAATAACGCACCGTCTCTTCTACGCCGAGCGGCTTGCTCGCAAGCTTTCGGTCCCGGAGCCAGCCTGCGACGATGGCGAACGGGTTTTCATGTTCGTTCCACACCCGTACATCGCCGCCGACCTGAAGCATCTCGCGAATGGACGGCTCTTCAAAAGCGGGCGTCACGACGCAAAGCTCGCCTTCGGCAGGCAGCAAGGCGGCGGTGAGACGTTCGCTTCGCCACCATTTCACGCCGGTGAAATAGAGCAAAGACGACCCAGCCTCGACCAGCACCGCGCCGATACCCTGCTTGCGCATCAACGCCTGCGCGCGCGACAAGCGCTCGCGCCGCTCGTTTGCGCCGATCGGCGCGGCATCTGCGATTGCAGCGGCCGGATATCCGTCCGCGGCATGCATCTTACCCGTCGCCGGCGCGGCGACGCCCG
>JAVJPA010000009.1:0-2511 GCA_040216495.1 Amphiplicatus sp.
GGTCCGTTTCGCCTCCCATCACGGCGTCGAAACCGTCGCATGGTACATCGACGGTTCCGGCGGAGAGACGGGCGGCGCCCGGTGGCCGAAGGGCGGGACGACGCGCATCGCTTTACCGAACCAGGTCAGGGCGTAATCGAGATGATTGTTCGGGAAAGCGATGCGCGTCGTCCCGCCCTTCGGCCACCGGGCGCCGCCCGTCTCTCCGCCGGAACCGTCGATGTACCATGCGACGGTTTCGACGCCGTGATGGGAGGCGAAACGGACCGGATCGCGGGTGAACCAGAGATTGTCCGCCGGCTGATCGGCGGGCCGGAACAGGCTGGCGATAGCAGGCGGAATTTCGGCGGCGCGAAGCAATCCTTCGACGGTCACCTCGCCTTGCGGCGCACCGTCCGTGCGGGCCTCCGGCTCGCTCAACGCCTGCGGCGCGAATCCGCGATTGACGTAGACGAAGCGCCGCCCGCCGGATTTAGGGTCATGCGCATCGAGCGGCGTGAATATGTAAACGCCCGGCGCGCCGTCCAGCGTGCCGAAAATCCGCGCTTCGAGGTCGTGCGCATAAACGCCGGAAAGATAGACCGGCGCATATTCCATCTTCTCGCCGGCTGACGCGCGCGCCAGCGCTTCATCGAACGGGATGGGCGGCGCTTCGGCGAGCCGCTCGGTCTGATGAATGAGATCGAGTTTCCAGTCGCGGCGCTGAAGCTGCCAGACGCCGAGCGCAATCAGAATTGCAACAGTAGTCGCCACCGCAATCGCAAGCGCAGGACGAAATTGAAATGTCATTCTTCGAGACGGCCTTCGGCGGCCTTGTTCTGGTACTGAAGCGCGATCAGCGTCGCCTTGAACGGCCGCAGTAAGGCGAGAGTCAGGCCTAGGGCGGCTCCTGACGATAAAAGAAAGGCGAGCCACAACGGCGCTTCCCAGACGAACCGGGCGATGAACGCCAGCGCCACCGCGACAAAACCCACGATGAACATCACGAACACCGCCGGGCCGTCGCCGCTGTCAGCTTTGGAATAGTCCAACCCGCACGCCTCGCATCGTTCTTGAAGGCCGAGAAAGCCTTTGAAAAGCGCTCCCTGCCCGCAGCGCGGACACTTGCCGCCGAAGCCGGCCGCATAGGGCGACACCGGCGGATAATAGGTCATTGCGCAGACGCTTTCGAAATCACCAGAACTTCATCGGGTTTTATCGCATTGACGCCACGATAGGCTTTTGCAGCGTTCTCCGCGCCGGCAAGCGTTTTCCCAACGCATGTTTTGCCGTCATCTTCGATCGCGAAATCGCCTTTGGCGACGAGACCGTCGCGAAGAGGCGCCGGCAAGCTCTGGCAGTCGATCATCACCATCTGCAGGGCGCCCTTCGCCTTCTCAGCATAAAAATACCAGTAACCGTGGTCGTCCTCGCCCCGCATCTGCGCGAGAAACCCGCCAGCGCCGAGCGACCGGAATCGAACAAGCGTCGGCTCTTCGTTCTCCTCCAGCGGCTGAAAACGATAAAGGCCGCCCTCTTGGGAAATATCGAGCGCCACGCAATCGTCCGCAGGCTTTCCGTCTTCATACGGACAGCTTTGATATTGTCCCGGCTTCAACGGCTTGCCGCGCGCGTTGGAAGCGTCAAGCAGCGGGTTTTCGCTGACGAGGCATGCAGTCAGAGCGAGCGCCCCGCCGATTACAGCGAGACAGGCGGCGAATTGGCGGATTGGGCGAAGAGAAGCCGGCATGGACTTCCTCCTTCAAATGGAGGCGGCCCCCGCCGCCTCTCCGCCGTCAGCCTACGACAACAGGCCCTGATTGCCGAGCACATAGATGCAGGCGAACAGGAACAGCCAGACCACGTCGACGAAATGCCAGTACCAGGCGGCGGCCTCGAAACCGAAATGCCGGTCGGGCGTGAACTGGTTCGCAAGCGCCCGGAACAGACAGACGATCAGGAAGATCGTGCCGATGATGACATGGAGGCCGTGAAAGCCCGTCGCCATGAAGAACGAGGCTCCGTAGATGCCGCCGCCAGAGAACGCGAACATGCCCTCGGTGAGCGCTTCATGATACTCGACATACTGGAGCAGCGTGAAGAACGCGCCGAGCACAATGGTGAGCGCAAGCCCAGTGATCAGGCCCTTGCGGTCATTGTGCAGTACCGCGTGATGGGCCCAGGTGACGGTGGTGCCCGACAGAAGCAGGATCAACGTGTTGATGAGCGGCAAGTGCCAAGGGTCAAGCGGCTCGACGCCCTTCGGCGGCCATACGCCGCCGGTCGAGTGAAGCCGCGCATCGTTCCCAAGAAATGCCGGATTGCCGTCGAGGTTCGACATCTGCGACCCATCGGGGAGCATGATCGGCGCGCCGGCGTCCGGGAACAGCGCGGCGCCGAAGAACGCCCAGAACCACGCGGCGAAGAACATCACTTCAGACGCGATGAACAGCACCATGCCGTAGCGGAGGCCGAGACGGATAACGAGCGCGGTGTTCTCGCCCGTGAGGCTTTCCTTGATGACGTCGCGCC
>JAVJPA010000010.1:0-7495 GCA_040216495.1 Amphiplicatus sp.
CCAAATTGGTCTGCATCTGGATCATTTCGACCCTCCCCGGGAAAACCCGGCCTTCTCAAACAGGCGCCGCGCGCCCGAACCAACTACATGCGGCTTGCGCCGCGCTTCTTTAACCCTTCGACCCGAGGCCGATGACTTCCCAACGCTTCAGCTTCGACTTGGGCGGGCATTCCTGGATCTGCACCAGATCGCCGACCTTGAATTTTCCTTCCGCGTCGTGCGCGTGAAACTTGCTCGACCGGCGCACGGTCTTTTTCAGAAGCGGGTGCGTGAACACCCGGTCGACGCTGACGACGATCGTCTGCTTGTTCTTGTCGCTGACGACCGTTCCCTGGAGAATGCGTTTGGGCATCGATATCTTCCTTTAGCTCGCCGGCGCCTGCTTTTCGCGCAGGATGGTTTTGATGCGCGCGATGTCTTTGCGGACTTCGCCGATCCGGGACATCTTCTCGAGCTGGCCCGAGGCCCGCTGGAAGCGCAGGTTGAATTGCTCTTTCTTGAGCTGGATCAGCTTGTCTTTAAGCTGGTCCGGTGTGAGGTCGCGTACTTCGCCGGCTTTCATGACGTCTCTCCTTACTCGCCGAGGCGCTTGACGATGCGCGTCTTGATCGGGAGCTTCGCGGCGCCGAGGGTCAGCGCTTCTTTCGCGACCTCATCGGTGACGCCGTCGATCTCGATCATGACGCGGCCCGGCGCGACGCGCGCCACCCAAAGCTCCGGCGATCCCTTGCCCTTGCCCATCCGCACTTCGGTCGGCTTCTTCGAGACCGGGACGTCCGGGAAAATGCGAATCCACACTCGGCCGGCCCGCTTCATGGCGCGGGTGATGGCGCGGCGCGAGGCTTCGATCTGGCGCGCGGTGATGCGTTCCGGCTCCATCGCCTTCAGGCCATGCGAGCCGAAGTTAAGCTCCGTGCCGCCTTTGGAGGCGCCGCGGATCCGGCCCTTGAACTGTTTGCGGAACTTCGTCCGTTTCGGCTGCAGCATTGCAGGTTCTCCAACTCGTCCTTATGCGCGTTCTTGGGCGCGCTCGCGGCGTCCGCCTTCGCGGTCGCCGTCTTCGCGGCGCGCGGGTCCCGCGCCGCCCGTTTGCGTTTCGTGGATGCGCTTCTCCTGGCCGAGCGGATCATGCTCCATGATCTCGCCCTTGAAGATCCACACCTTGACGCCGATGGCGCCGTAGGTCGTGCGCGCGGTCGCCACGCCGTAATCGATGTCGGCGCGCAACGTGTGAAGCGGCACGCGGCCTTCGCGGTACCATTCCATGCGCGCGATCTCGGCGCCGCCGAGGCGGCCGGAGACGTTGACGCGAATGCCGAGCCCGCCCATGCGCATCGCCGTCTGCATCGCGCGTTTCATGGCGCGGCGGAAAGCGACCCGGCGCTCGAGCTGCTGCGCGATATTCTCGGCGACGAGCGTCGCGTCGATCTCGGGCTTGCGGATCTCGACGATGTTCAGCACCGTTTCCGACGCCGTCAGCTTCTGCATTTCCGAACGCAGCTTTTCGATGTCCGCGCCCTTCTTGCCGATGACGACGCCCGGACGCGCGGTGTAGATCGTGACCCGGCACTTCTTGTGCGGGCGCTCGATCACGATGCGCGAAATGCCGGCCTGCTTCAGCTTGTCGGTCAGGAACGCCCGGATCTTGAGGTCTTCGTGAAGAAGATCCGCATAAGTCCCTTTGTTCGCGAACCAGCGCGAATCCCAGGTGCGGTTGATGCCGAGCCTGAGGCCGATCGGATTTACCTTCTGGCCCATTAAGCGGCCTCCTCAACTTCTTTGACGACGATCGTGATCTCGGCGAAAGGCTTCATGATGCGCGCCATCTTGCCGCGACCGCGGGGATTCCAGCGCTTCATGACGATGTTCTTGCCGACAAACGCCTGCTCGACGACGAGCGAGTCGATGTCGAGATCGTGGTTGTTCTCGGCGTTCGCGATGGCGCTTTCGAGCACCTTCTTGACGTCCTGCGACACGCGCTTCCGCGAGAAAGTCAGCTCGGCGAGCGCCTTGTCGACTTTCTTGCCGCGGATCAGCTGCGCAACCAGGTTGAGCTTCTGCGGCGACGTCTTGATCAGCTTGCCCTTGGCGAAAGCCGAGGTGTCGCCGACGCGTCTGGGATTTTTTTCCTGTCCCATGACTACTTCCTCTTCGCCTTCTTGTCGCCGCCGTGGCCGTGATAGGTGCGCGTCGGCGAGAACTCGCCGAGCTTGTGACCCACCATGTCCTCGGTGACGTGCACCGGGATGAATTTCTGGCCGTTGTAGACGTTGAACGTGAGACCGACGAAGTGCGGCAGCACGGTCGAGCGGCGCGACCATGTCTTGACGCCGCCCTTGTGTTGGCCAGCCTGAGCTTCGTCCGCTTTCTTGAGCATGTAGCGGTCGATGAACGGGCCTTTCCAGACTGAACGTGGCATAGCTTTTCTCCAGAGCCCTATTTCTTCCGCGCGTGACGCGAGCGGATGATCAGCTTGTCGGTCTTCTTGTTCTTGCGGGTCTTGCGGCCTTTGGTCGGCTTGCCCCACGGGGTCACCGGATGGCGGCCGCCCGAGGTGCGGCCTTCGCCGCCGCCATGCGGGTGATCGACCGGGTTCATGGCGACGCCGCGCACGGACGGGCGGAAGCCCTTGTGACGCTGGCGGCCGGCCTTGCCCACCGTCTCGTTGAGGTGATCGGCGTTCGACACGGCGCCGACGGTCGCCATACAGTCGCCGTTGACGAGGCGGACTTCGCCGGACTGCATGCGGACCTGCGCCTGGGCGCCGTCGCGGCCGACGAGCTGCGCGTAGGTTCCGGCGGCGCGCGCGAGCTGGCCGCCCTTGCCGGGCTTCAGTTCGACATTGTGCACGATCGTGCCGACGGGGAGCGCCTTCAGCGGCATCGCATTGCCCGGCTTCACGTCGACACGCTCTCCGGCGATGATCTTGTCGCCGACCTTGAGGCGCTGCGGCGCGATGATGTAGGCGAGATCGCCGTCGAGATATTTCACCAGCGCGATGAACGCGGTGCGGTTCGGATCGTATTCGAGACGTTCGACCTTGGCTTCGATGTCGAACTTGCGGCGCTTGAAGTCGATGACGCGATACAGGTTCTTCGCCCCGCCGCCGCGACGGCGGACGGTGATGCGGCCCGTATTGTTGCGTCCGCCTTTCGACGTCAGGCCCTCGGTCAGCGACTTTTCGGGGCGGCCTTTATGCAGCTCCGAACGGTCGACAAGCACGAGCCCGCGGCGGGACGGCGAGGTCGGATTGAATTTTCTAAGCGCCATTGTCCTAATCCGTCCGTTTAGAGACCAGTCGTCACGTCGATCGCGTGACCTTCTTCAAGCGTCACGATCGCTTTTTTCACCGTCGAACGAACATACGGACGTCCGCGGAAAACTTTCTGCTTGCCCTTGAGGCGCAGCGTGTTCACGGCCTTCACCTTGACCTTGAACAGCGCCTCGACCGCATCCACGATCTGGGGTTTCGTCGCGTCGAGCGGCACTTTGAAAACAACCTGATTGTTCTCCGCCGCAATGGTCGACTTTTCGGTGGTCACCGGAGCAATCAGCGTGTCGTAATGTCTTTCGATCGCGACGGGCTTCGCCGCTTTCTTCGAAGTTTTCGGAGCCTTGCTCATTTCAGTCTGGCCTCCAGCCCTTCGACCGCCGCCTTGGTCAGCACCAGCTTCTCGCGGCGGAGGATGTCGTACACATTGGCGCCGGCGAGCGGCAGAACATCGACGTTCGGGATGTTGCGCGCGGCGCGGCCGAAATTCTCTTCGACCGTCGCGTCGACGATCAGCACGTTGGCGAAGCCGAGCTTGCCGAACGCCTCGACCAGCGACTTCGTCTTCGCTTCGGCGAGCTTCGCCTCGTCGATGATGATCAGTTCTTTCGCCGCTTTCTTGGCCGACAGCGCATGCTTCAGCGCGAGGCGGCGCACTTTCTTCGGCAGGTCGATCGCATGGCTGCGCGGACGCGGACCGTGGGCCGTGCCGCCGCCGCGGAACTGCGGAGCCGCCTTGTTGCCGTGACGAGCGCCGCCGGTGCCCTTCTGGCGGTACATTTTCTTCGAAGTCATGCGCACTTCGTTGCGCGGCTTCGACTTGTGCGTGCCCTGCTGGCGCTTGGCGAGCTGGTACACGACCATGCGATGCAGGATGTCCTTGCGCGGCTCGAGGCCGAACACGTCCTTGTCGAGGTCGATCGATCCGGCCTTGCCGTTATCGAGATTGATGACGTCGAGTTTCATTATTCAGCGCCCTTCTCTTCGGCGGGAGCTTCGGGAGCGGCCGCTGCGCCGCCCTTGCCGCGGATCGCGGCCGGCGTCGGGATGTCTTTCGGCGCAGCCGTTTTCACCGCATCGCGGATAGCGACCCAGCCGCCTTTCGGCCCCGGGATCGCGCCTTTCAGCAGGATCAGGTTGCGCGCAACGTCGATGCGCACGACTTCGATGTTCTGCGTGGTGCGCTGGCGCGCGCCCATATGGCCGGCCATTTTCTTGTTCTTGAAAACGCGGCCCGGGTCCTGACGCTGACCGGTCGAGCCGTGCGAGCGGTGCGAGACCGAGACGCCGTGCGTGGCGCGAAGGCCGCCGAAATTCCAGCGCTTCATGGCGCCGGCGAAGCCCTTGCCGATGGTCGTGCCGGTGACGTCGACCTTCTGGCCGGGCAGGAAGTGCTCGGCGGAAAGCTCGGCGCCGATATCGACCATGTTGTCGCTCGACACGCGGAATTCGGCGATCTCGGCTTTCGGCTCCACATTGGCTTTCGCGAACTGACCGCGATCGGCCTTGTTCACGTTCTTCGCCTTGCGCGCGCCGGCGCCGAGTTGCAGCGCCACGTAACCGTTCTTGTCTTCGGTCATCTGGCCGATGACCTGGCAGCCGTCGACATGCATGACCGTGACGGGAACATGCGTTCCGTCTTCGCGGTAAATCCGCGTCATGCCGACTTTCTTAGCGAGGAGACCCGTGCGCATTTTCTCTATTCCTCCGCTCTTCCGCCCTTAGGCCCCGAGCCGGATTTCAACGTCGACGCCGGCCGAAAGGTCGAGCTTCATCAGCGCGTCCACGGTTTGCGGCGTCGGGTCCACGATATCGAGCACGCGCTTGTGCGTGCGCATTTCGAACTGCTCGCGGCTCTTCTTGTCGATGTGCGGCGAGCGGTTGACGGTGAAACGTTCGATGCGCGTCGGCAGCGGGATCGGCCCGCGGACCTGCGCGCCCGTGCGCTTCGCCGTGTTGACGATTTCTTTCGTCGAAGCGTCAAGCACGCGATGATCGAAGGCTTTGAGCCTGATACGGATGTTCTGTTGCATAACCGGTGACGCTTCGTTGTTTCAGTTTCTTCAGAAGAAAAGCGCGGACCGGCTTATCGCCGGCCCGCCCCTTTTGTACGCACGCGTTAGTCGAGGATCTTGGCGACGATGCCGGCGCCGACGGTGCGGCCGCCTTCGCGGATAGCGAAGCGTAGCTTCTCTTCCATGGCGATCGGCACGATGAGCTCGACGTTGATCTCGACGTTGTCGCCCGGCATGACCATTTCCACGCCTTCCTTGAGCGTGACGATGCCCGTCACGTCGGTGGTGCGGAAATAGAACTGCGGACGGTAGTTGGTGAAGAACGGCGTGTGACGGCCGCCTTCTTCCTTCGTGAGGACATACGCCTCAGCGACGAATTTCTTGTGCGGCGTGACCGAACCCGGCTTGCAGAGAACCTGGCCGCGCTCGACGCCTTCGCGGTCGATGCCGCGCAGCAGCACGCCGACATTGTCGCCCGCCTCGCCGCGATCGAGCAGCTTGCGGAACATTTCGACGCCCGTGCAGGTGGTTTTCTGCGTGTCCTTGATGCCGACGATTTCGAGTTCGTCGCCGACGTTCACGACGCCGCGCTCGACACGGCCGGTGACGACGGTGCCGCGGCCCGAGATCGAGAACACGTCTTCGATCGGCAGGAGGAACGGCTTGTCGACCGGACGCGGCGGCGTCGGGATGTAGCTGTCGACGGCTTCGATCAGCGCCTTGATGGCGTTCTCGCCGATTTCCGGCGTCTTGCCTTCAAGAGCGGCTAGCGCCGAACCCTTGATGATCGGAATGTCGTCGCCCGGGAATTCGTACTTCGAGAGAAGCTCGCGCACTTCCATCTCGACGAGTTCGAGCAGTTCCGGGTCGTCGACCATGTCGACCTTGTTCATGAACACGACGAGCGCCGGCACGCCGACCTGACGGGCGAGCAGGATGTGCTCGCGGGTCTGCGGCATCGGGCCGTCATTGGCCGAGACGACGAGGATCGCGCCGTCCATCTGCGCGGCGCCCGTGATCATGTTCTTCACATAGTCGGCGTGGCCGGGGCAGTCGACGTGAGCGTAGTGACGGTTCGGCGATTCATATTCGACGTGCGCCGTCGAGATCGTGATGCCGCGCGCCTTTTCTTCCGGCGCGGCGTCGATCTGGTCGTACGCCTTGAACTCGCCGAAATATTTGGTGATGGCGGCCGTCAGGGTCGTCTTGCCGTGGTCGACGTGACCGATCGTGCCGACGTTCGCATGCGGCTTGTTGCGCTCAAACTTAGCTTTTCCCATTACTTTTCTCCGTCTCCTGACGACATCGTTAGCATCTCGCCCGCGTGCGGGCCGGTTTACCGAAAGCCCGCTTAACCGGCGAGCTTGGCCTTCACTTCATCCGCCACAGCTTGCGGGACTTTATCGTAGTGGCTGAACAGCATCGTGTAGTTCGCCCGGCCTTGCGTGGCGCCGCGAAGGTTGTTCACGTAGCCGAACATGTTGGCGAGCGGCACCATGGCGTGCACGACGTTGGCGTTGCCGCGCATCTCCTGGTTCTGGATCTGACCGCGCCGGGAGTTGAGGTCGCCGATGACGGTGCCGGTGAATTCTTCCGGCGTCACGACCTCGACCTTCATGATCGGCTCGAGCAGGGCGAGACCGAGATTGGGCTTGGCCTCGCGCATCGCCGCACGGGCGGCGATTTCGAAAGCGAGCACAGACGAGTCGACGTCATGGAAGGCGCCGTCGAAGAGCTCGATCTTGAAGTCGAGAATCGGGAAGCCGACAAGAAGACCGGCTTCGCGAACCGACTTGATGCCCTTCTCGACGCCCGGAATGTATTCGCGCGGAATGGAGCCGCCGACGATCTGCGATTCGAACTCGTAGCCCGAGCCCGGCTCGCCCGGAATGATCCGCATCTTGATGCGCGCGAACTGGCCGGTGCCGCCCGTCTGCTTCTTGTGCGTGTAGTCGATCGTGTACGGCTTGGTGATCGTTTCGCGGTAGGCGACCTGCGGCGCGCCGACATTGGCCTCGACCTTGAACTCGCGGCGCATGCGATCGACGAGGATGTCGAGGTGAAGCTCGCCCATACCCTTGATGATGGTCTCGCCGGCCTCATCATCCGTCGAAACGCGGAATGACGGGTCTTCAGCGGCGAGACGCTGCAACGCTAGGCCCATCTTCTCCTGGTCGGCTTTCGTTTTCGGCTCGACCGCTAGCTCGAT
>JAVJPA010000011.1:0-9798 GCA_040216495.1 Amphiplicatus sp.
CAAGATCGAAAAGCCGGCGGGCATCGCCAACCCGAAAGACTTCCGCAACGAGGTCGTGAAGTTCACGCTGCGCGCCCGCGCAGCGAACAACGGCAAGAACCCGTCATGGACGTCGTACGAGAAGCTCCGCAACGTCATCGAGCGGCGCATGTTCTCCCAGGTCGAAGACCTTCTCCCGGTCATCTCCTTCGACTCCAAGAAGGACAGCGAGACCGAGAAGAAGCACGAGAACTTCGTCGAGCGCATGGTCGATCGCGGCTACACCCCGCGGCAGGTCCGCCGGCTCGTCGAATGGTACATGCGGGTGAACAAGGCGGGATAGGCGCGGCCGGGCGGACGGGGCGGCGCGAGAACGCACGCTCCCGCCGCCCGATCCTGCCAACCGCTTTTTCTGGCCAGAGAGTTTCAGGTGAGGGATACGGAGACGACATGACCCTTCCGTATTCGGTAAATCCGATGCCCCATTCGCTCGCGGTGAGCTGTCCCGGTTGCGGGACGGAAGCGACGTTCGAATTTGCGGAAACCGCGGCGATCGCGCGAACCGAAGACCGGGCTTTCTTTCAACGCAGCGCGCTTTTCGATTATGGCGAGGGCCGTGACAGCTCGGGTACTTTCCGCGCGTTCGCCGTCTTCTATCACGGCCTGCATTCCATGGCCGAACTCGAGCGCGAGAAACTGCCCGAGGGTTTTTCAGCCGACCATTGGCGCCGCCCGGCGACCCCTTTGCGCCCTCCCGGCCAGACCGCCGGCGCCGTCGTCTGCCGGTCCTGCGGGCTCAGGCGCAAACACAAGCTGAACTGGCCGGCCGACGCCTTCTTCAAGATTGAGTATAAGGGCAAGGAGCTCTGGGCCCATGATCGCGAGGCGGCCCATGAGCTCAAGGACTATGTCGCCGGCGCGGCGCGCGACCGCGCCGACAGCAAGCGGCGGGCGTTCCTGATGAAGATTCCGGCGCATTTTCTCGCCAAACGCGCCCGGGAAGAAGTTACGCGGCAGCTCGAAAAAGCATTGTCATGAATCATTCCCCCTTCGCCGTCCGGCGCAACAACTCGAAAGGCGAAATTTCTTGGGACAAAGACAGCGCTTATGTCGAGATACAACCAGCCATTCGCTGCGGCGTCGCGAGGATGCAAAACTCTGAAGGATCAGAGCAATGAACGCCAGCATCAGATGTCAAATTTTACACGCCGACGGCGTTATTGAAGAATTTCCAGTTGTCGCCGCTGATGAAGTCAAAGAGGCGTTTTTGACTCTCGACTGGGCGAGCGAGTTTGAGACCATCAGCGCGTTGGAAAAAGTTCATGAAGGCAATCCGTGCCACCCCTACTTTACAATCTTCGCCCCCAAAGGCTTTCTTTCCCTCACGCCCCAGCCGGAAGGCGGATTCACAGCGACTTACCCCCTTTATGAGAACGCCAAGCGGTTCGGATTTTTGCCGGTCAGAATTCGTACACGCAAAAAAATCGGAGACTTAACTCTGGAAACGGCAGGCAACCTTATCGGGCCGTTTCTCTCAGGGGATTTCGCGTCTGTCGACAGCATGGCGTCTGAAGAGGGACTGGTCACATAGCCATGAATCATTTTCACTTCATCGATCGTCGCAAGAACCCGAAGGGCAAGTCGCTCGGCAATCGCCAGCGCTTCCTCAAACGCGCGCGCGCGCAGATCAAGGATGCGGTCCAGAAATCGCTTCGCGAGCGCTCGGTGCAGGACCTCGACAAGGGCGAGAAAATCTCGATCCCGGCGAAATCGACCGCCGAGCCGCGCTTCCGCCTTAACCCCGACACCGGCAAGCGCGACGCGGTGCATCCCGGCAACAAGGAATTCACCGCCGGCGACAAGATCAAGAAGCCGCCGAAGGGCGCCGGCAAAGGCAAGGGCAAGGACGCGGCGGATTCAGGCGAGAGCGAGGACGAGTTCCAGTTCACGCTGACGCAGGAGGAGTTTCTCGACATCTTCTTCGAGGACCTTGAACTGCCGAACCTCGTCAAGCGCTCGCTGAAAGAGCTGAAATCGACCGCGTGGCGGCGCGCCGGCGTCACCGTGTCTGGCACGCCGACTAATCTCAACCTGATCCGCACCATGAGGAACGCCCATGGGCGCCGTCTCGCCTTGAAGCGTCCCTCGACCAAGGAAGTGAACGAACTGAAAGAGCGCCTGTTCTGGATCGAGCGCATTTCGCAGCCTTCCGAAGGCGAGATCGCCGAGAAGAAGGCGCTGATCGCCAAGCTCGAGGAAATGGAAGCGCGCCGCCGCTGGGCGCCGTTCATCGACCCTCTCGACGTGCGCTACAACGCCTTCGAGCCGACGCCGGTCGAGACCACCGCCGCCGTCATGTTCTGCCTGATGGACGTATCGGGCTCCATGGGCGAGCGCGAGAAGGACCTCGCCAAGCGCTTCTACATGCTGCTGTATCTCTTCCTGAAGCGCCGCTACGAGCGCGTCGATGTCGTCTTCATCCGCCACACGCATCATGCCGAGGAAGTCGACGAGGAGACGTTCTTCTATTCTCGCCAGTCCGGCGGCACGGTCGTCTCGACCGCGCTGGAAAAGATGCTGGAAGTGCAGAAGGAGCGCTATCCCGCCGGCGACTGGAACATCTATGTGGCGCAGGCCTCCGACGGGTTCACGCAATCGGGCGACGCGCAGCGCTGCGTCGAAATTCTCGATCAGGACGTGATGCCGATCAGTCAGTACTACGCCTATATCGAAATTCTCGACGAGCGCGAGCTTGAAGTCTTCTCCGACGCGGATTCCGGCGCCGAACTCTGGCGCGCTTACCGCACCTTCGCGCCGAAATGGGAGACCTTCGCCCAGACCCGCATCGCGCGCCCGCAGGATATTTTCCCCGTGTTCAGGGAATTGTTCGCCCGCGACCGGAAGGAGGCGGCGTGAACGAAGTTATGAAAGGGGTTCCTTTTAGCATACATACATATGGATTGATGGCTCACTCTATAGCTGAGACGGTTTCGACGCATCATTGCTACCAGCCGCATCCAGATAAAAAAGACGACATGCCCTCTGGCAGATGTTTTCATGATGGCGGCCAAAGCGTTTTTGAGGATGTCGCCCGCGCCCTTACTAAACTCCGTATTTTAAGGCCAATATATGATGGAAAGTGTGGCGCATACGGGTATGAATTTGAATGCGACATAGAGAATGCCGCACTTAGGGCAATTCGGTATTTTAGATACGGGCCGAGTTTTGAAGAACTACTATTCATTTTTATAGAATTGCAGACCGGGCATCACGGCCTTTCAGAAAGCTTCTCTGAACCTTTTGCGCCAGAAAAGCAGCTATTGCCTGTGTTAGATAGTTTGACGCAATGCGGGTACCTGGAAAAAACAGACAAAGGATTTGTCTGGTCCCAAGAAATGCGTGAAGTGAATATAAAATCTTTCAAACTTTGGCGTCTTGCTCAGGAACTTTCCGTATTTAATCATTTGATTCCCATGCCCCCCTTTGTCGAGGAGGCTACGTGAGCGCAGCAGCCGAAAAACTCCCCCCATCTACAACGAAGCCGACTGGGACTTCGACCGTCTCAAGGCGACCTACACCGCCTCACTGGCCGTTGAAAAAACCTCCGCCTACGGCCCATCCTTCGAGACGCGATGCTTCGCATCGCTCCTCAGGATGAAGCGGACTCAATAGGTTGCTCCACCCTGAGGAAGGCCAAAGGCCCGTCTCGAAGGGCGAAGCAATCGTTTTCAACAGCCTGCCAACCCTCTCCGCTGGCGCCGCCGCCCGCTGACGGTTATGCTCCCGCCGCCACAACAGGAGGGAGCTTCCCATGAAAGGATCGCCCGTTATCGTTTGTTGCGTCGCCTTGATGATCGCCGCCTGCGCCAGAGAAACCTCGACCGAACAGGCGGGAGAGACGGCGAGCGAACCGGCGGGCGAAACCGCCGCCGGAGAGACAGCCGCTGAAGAGCCCGGCGCCGCTGATGAAATGGCGGCGGATGAGACAGGAGCGCTGCCCTGCCTCGCCGAAAACGCCCGCGACGGCGAGGCCTGGATCAACAAGATGCCCGGCCCCGGCGCGACGCCGACCCTGCATGTCCAGTTCAAGGTCGACGCCCGCAACGGCGGCGACGTGTTCACCCTCGTCTTCCGCGCCGCCGACCGGGCGATGCCGCCCGCCTATCGCTACGACCTTGTGCGCACGAGCGCGGGCATGCTGCCGGCGATCACCGAAATCGCGGTCAGCTATCAGGAGCCGAACTTCGTCGAGCCGGAATTGCGGGCCGTCATCGTCTCCTGCGACGGCGCGCCGCTGATCGAAATCTCGCCGGTCGAAATCGTGCACTAACGGGCAGGCGGGCGCGACGGCTCAAGTGCGCCGCGCCCGCGCCATCTCGCCGCTTTCAGGATTTGTTATCCGTGATTGACGCATGCTGGGCGCGCGCCGCACTATGGCGTACGGGGCGAACGGCGCTCGAAAGGCTTGGCTTATGACGGCAGCCTCAACTCTCGCGGAACAACGCAGTCTCCTCTTCACCGACAGCGACTGGGACTTCGACCGTCTCAAGGCGACCTACAACGCCATCGAGGAGATCGGCCTCAAGGATCTCGGCCTCGACGTCTATCCGAACCAGATCGAGATCATCTCGTCGGAGCAGATGCTGGACGCCTATTCCAGCCACGGCATGCCGCTGATGTACAAGCACTGGTCGTTCGGCAAGCATTTCGCGCGCGACCAGATCTACTACCAGAAGGGCTGGACCGGCCTCGCCTACGAGATCGTCATCAACTCGAACCCCTGCATCGCGTATCTCATGGAAGAGAACACGATGACGATGCAGGCGCTGGTGATGGCGCACGCCTGTTTCGGCCATAACCACTTCTTCAAGAACAACTACCTGTTCCAGCAATGGACGGATGCGGAAGGCATCCTCCCCTATCTCGACTTCGCCAAGAAATACATTTCCAAATGCGAGGACGAATACGGGCATGGCGAGGTCGAGAAAATTCTCGACGCCGCGCACGCGCTGATGGATCAGGGCGTGTTCCGTTACAACCGCCCGCCGCGCCTATCCGAAGCCGACCTGATCGCCAAACTCGCCGCGCGCGCCGAGCACGAGCAGAAGACCTTCAACGATCTCTGGCGCACGCTGCCGAACGTCGAAGAGCCGGACGATGAGGCGGAAGAGCGCCAGAACGAGGTCAAGAACATCAAGCTGCCGGAGGAAAACCTTCTCTATTTCATCGAGAAGGCGAGCCCGACGCTCAAACCGTGGCAGCGCGAGCTTGTGCGTATCGTGCGCAACGTCTCGCAATATTTTTATCCGCAGAAGCAGACCAAGGTGATGAACGAAGGCTGCGCCACCTTCGTCCACCATTACATCATGAATGCGCTTTACGACCGCGGCCTGATTTCCGAGGGCGCGATCATGGAGTTCCTGCACTCGCATTCGTCGGTCGTGTTCCAGCCGGAATTCGACGACCCGCGCTATTCGGGGATCAACCCCTACGCGCTCGGCTTCGCCATGATGGAGGACATCAAGCGCATCAGCGAGGCGCCGACCGACGAAGACCGCGAGTGGTTTCCCGAATTCGCCGGAACCGGAGACTGGCGCGCCGTGCTGAAAGATGCGTGGGCGAACTATCGCGACGAAAGCTTCATCCTCCAGTACCTGTCCCCGACCGTGATGCGGAACCTGCGCATGTTCGCGCTCCATGACGACGCCGAGGAGAGCCATGTGGAGATCAAGGCGATCCATAACGAGCAGGGCTTCCGCGCGGTGCGCGCCCGCCTCGCCGCGCAATACGATCTCGGCATGCACGAGCCCAACATCCAGGTCGTCTCCGCCGACCTCGACGGCGACCGCATGCTGACCCTGAAGCACACCGTCCATAACGGCCGCACCCTCGACCTTAAGACTCGCGACGATGTGTTGATGCATGTGCATGCGCTGTGGGGCCACAAGGTGAAGCTGGAAGAAGAGAAGGCTTAGGCCGCAGGTTTAACCCAGCGTCCCGACAAAGTTGCGCTTCGTTTGCAACGCCTCTGCGTATCCCGCCGCCAGCATCAACTCTTTCGCCGACCGCGCCGGGTCTTCATGCGACGTTTCGCAAAGGATGAGCCGCGGCCAGAGCGCGCGCGGCGCCTCGCTGAAGAACGCCTTGAGCGCGGGGTGTTCGCTTCCTTCGATGTCGATCTTCATCGCGTCGATGCGGCGCGCGGCGGATTCCGTCAGCATGCTGACGATCGTCCTGCCCTCGACAATGAGCCCTCCCGCTTCGTCGAGATGAGAAAGGCCGCGGCTTTTCACATTGACGGCGAAGCGCAACGGACCGTCCGCCGCCGTCGCCGCATAGGGAAGGAGACGGACCTCGCCGCCGGCGCCGGACGCTTCGACATTGAAGGCGAGCCGGGCGCGCATTTCAGGGTCGGGCTCGACGCAGATCGCCTCAAGCGCGCGCCCGCGCTGCATGGCGCAGGCGCGCGCGAACAGCGTGTAGAGGCCGGCGTTGGCGCCGATATCGAGGAAGTGAAAGACAGGATCCCGGTGCTCCTCGATGGCGCGGGCGAGAACGCGGCGCTCCTCCGGATCCCAATGTTGCGGCGTCAGGTAGACCCGCTTTTCGCATATATTGTCGTCTGGACTGAGGCGCGCGCGCTGGCTTCCGAATATCTCAACATCGAACGGGCGGCCCTGCCGTCCGCCGGCCGGGCCAAGCAGCAAGGAAGCGGCTTTCCGCCCGAAATATGTGTGCGGAAGGCGATGCGCGAGCCGGCGCGCCCGCTCCTGCATCGGCGACGGCGCCAGCGCGCCGAACGGCTCCTCGCCGCTCATCGCCCGCGCTCGCGCCGCAGCCGCTCGTACATCTTCACGTCCCTCAGCCAGCGCCCGTAGGCGGAAATGCGCGCATAGGCGAAGCCGTGGACGCCGCCCCGTATGAGCCCGTCGAGAAGATAGCGCTTCAGAAAATAGAACGGCATGGCGAAGAAGATCCTCAGTACAAGGATCGGCATCGGCTTTGGGTTCAATTCTCGCGCGCGCGTCGTGGAGTTGCGATTGACTTTCTCGGCGAGCTGGCCGGCGTCGGCGAAAGCGTAATGAAGGATATGCGCCTTGAGACGCCCGACCGCGGCGCCGGCGGGAGCCTCGAACTGGTCCCACGCCTTGTGCGCCGGCGCGCGGTGCTTGCGCCGGTCGTAGAGCTTGTGGCGCACGACGCCGCCGAAGCCGATCCACGGTTCGCCGACCGGCGGCGCGATCGCCATCGGCGTGCGGTAAACGCTGCAAGGCGGTTCGCCGTTCGCAAACAGCGCGGCGATCTCTTCGGCGAGCGCCGGCGTCACGATTTCGTCCGCATCGAGGTCAAGCAGCCAGTCGTGGCGGCAGGCTTCCTCGCCGACGCGCTTTTGATGGCCGTTGCCGAGCCATGTCTGGCGCATGACTCGGGCGCCCGACTTCTCGGCGATCTGCGGCGTGCCGTCGGTCGAGCCGGAATCGACCACCACCACCTCATCCGCGACCTGCAATGCGGCGCGAACCGCGTCAGCGATCATGCGCGCTTCGTTGCGGGTGCGGATATAGGCGGAAAGGGGCGGTCGGTTCGTCATCGGCGCATCTTACCCTGTTCTCAATCGAAGGCGAAGCTGAACGGCGCGGCGAGCCGCCGGTGCTCGTCGACAATGAGGCGCCTTCGTAGCGGGGGATGGGCGCGGGCGGCGCAGTCGGGGCGCTCGCAGAGACGGCAGGTGACGCCGATGGGGGTCGGAACCGCCGCCTCTAGGTCGAGACCGCGCGCATAGACCAGCTCCTTCGCATGTTCGAGCGCGCAGCCGAGCGCCACCGCCCGTTCGGCCTGCGGCGCGCCGTAGCCGCCGGCGCCGCCATGGACCGTGCGGGCGATGGAGAAATATTTGGCGCCGTCGGGAAGCGCGACGATCTGCGTGAAAATGCGCCGCGGCGCGCGGAAGGTCTCGTGAATGTTCCACAACGGGCACGAGCCGCCATAGCGCGCGAACGGGAACACGTCGCCGGAAAAGCGCTTGGAGATATTGCCCGCCGCATCGAGCCTGACGAAAAAGAAGGGAACCCCTTCCGCGCCCGGCCGCTGCAAGGTCGTCAGCCGGTGCGCCACCTGCTCGAAACTGCACCCGAAGCGCCGGCCCAGCGCCTCGACATCGTGGGCGAGCTCCTTCGCCGAGGAAAGAAACGCCGTATACGGAAGCATGATCGCCGCCGCCGCGTAATTGGCGAGCGCGGCGCGCGACAGGCGCCGCCCCGCGTCGGTTTCGAATTTCGCTTCATTAACCAGCCGGTCGAGCCCCGCCGACTGTTCGATCAGGCAAAGCTGCAAGGCGAGATGAAAAGTGCGGCTCGCCTGATCGAGCGCTTCGGAGATCGAGACTTCGCCGGAATGCCGGTTGAGGCGCCGGTAGGCGCCGACCATCACATCTTCTGGAAGGATGCGAACTTTCAGCCCATGCCGATCCTGAAAGCGCCGCGCCAGACTTTCGAACAGCGCGCCGCGCGCGCGGTCGGCGCCGATCGCCTCGCCGGCCTCGTCGAGCGGCGCGAAGTAATTGCGATGCGCCTGAATGAAGGTGCGCGCCTCCTCGACCGGATCGGCCGGGCCGCCCCGCCCCGACGCGCGCGCGTCGATCACTTCGTTCTGCGCGGCGCGATAGGCGCGGTAGAGCGCGGCGACCGCTTCCGCGAGCGCCGGGTTGCCGCCGGCGAGCTCTTGCGCGTCTTCGCGGTTGACCCCGGCCTGCTGGAAGATCGGGTCGGCGACCGCATCGGCCAGCGACGCGAAGAGATCGTCGGCCCGGTCGTCGGAAAAGGCGGCGAGATCGAGATCGTAGGCGGCAGCCATGCGGACCAGGAGATCCGCCGACACCGGGCGCTGGTTGCGCTCGATCAGGTTCACATAGGATGGCGAAACGCCGAGCTCCCCCGCCATCTGAGCCTGGGTCAGCCCATGCTCGCGGCGGAGCCGGCGAATCTGGGGACCGAGCAGAAGTTTCCGCTTTTTAACAGCCATTTCGGAACCGGAATATTTCAGCCTTGATCATATCTTAACAGCAAAAATTTACAAAACACACAATCGCACAAAATTTATTGTTCCAATACGCACAACAACGCCCGGCTTTCCTCGCTTCGCGCCTGCGAAAGTGCTTCGGTGCTCCCAACAGCCGCAACGATCCTCAATGGAGCCTCTCATGACCACGTTCAACGATCTCGTCCCGTCCGCGCCGGAAGGCCGCTTCGACGGCATCAACCGCAATTATTCGCCCGAAGAGGTTCTGCGCCTCAAAGGGTCGTTCGACATTTCCTACACCCTCGCCGAGCGCGGCGCGGTCAAGCTGTGGGAGCTGCTGAAGTCCGAGCCCTACATCAACGCGCTCGGCGCGCTCTCCGGCAATCAGGCGATCCAGATGGCGAAAGCCGGCCTCAAGGCGATCTACCTCTCGGGCTGGCAAGTCGCGGGCGACGCCAACATCGCGGGCCAGGTCTATCCCGACCAGTCGCTCTATCCGGCGAACTCCGGGCCGGAGTTGGCGAAGAAGATCAACAACGCACTCCGCCGCGCCGACCAGATCGAGCATTCAGAAGGCGGCGCCAAGCGCGATTATTACCTCCCGATCGTCGCCGACGCGGAAGCGGGCTTCGGCGGGCCGCTCAACTGCTTCGAGATCATGAAGGCCTATATCGAAGCCGGCGCCGCGGGCGTTCACTTCGAGGACCAGCTCGCCTCTGAAAAGAAATGCGGCCACCTGGGCGGCAAGGTGCTGATCCCCACCAAGGCGCACCAGCGCAACCTCAACGCCGCGCGCCTCGC
>JAVJPA010000012.1:0-2410 GCA_040216495.1 Amphiplicatus sp.
GTTCGCCTTCGTCGCCCTCGCGCCGCGCTTCGCGGTCAATGTCCGCTCGGTCGATCTGGGGCTGTTCGCCGGATGCGCCGCGACGCTGACGCTCCTTATCGCGCTCGCCGGCGGCCCGCGCCGCGCGACCGAACGGCTCGCGCCCGTCTTCGCCGCCATCTCCCGCTGCGCCGGGCGCGCCGTCATGTGGCTGGTTTTCCTGATGGCGTTCACGCAGTTCGCCGTCGTCATCCTGCGCTATGTCTTCGGCGTGAACTTCCTCTCGCTTCAGGAATCGATCACCTACATGCATGGCGCGGTGTTCCTGCTCGCCGCCGGTTATGCGCTGCTCACGGACGATCAGGTGCGGGTCGATATTTTCTATCGCGGCGCCTCGCCGAAACGAAAAGCGCTGGTCGATTTTCTCGGCACGTATTTTTTCCTGTTCCCGGTGTGCCTCCTCATCCTCTGGACGGCGTCTTCCTATGTGGGCCAGTCCTGGGCGGTGCGCGAGGGATCGGCGGAAGCCTCCGGCGTTCCGGCGGTCTTCATCCTCAAATCCTTCATTCCGGCTTTCGCCGTGCTGATGGCGATGGCCGGGTTCTCCATCGCGGCGAACGCCGGCGCCGTCTTGCGCGGCCCTAAAACCGCAACCGGAAACGGGGAGCGCTGAGCGATGGAATGGCTCGACGCTCACGGACTTTGCCTTTGCGCCGCCGCCGGCTGGCTCGATCTCGCGATGATCGCGGCGCTCTGCCTCTGCCTGATGCTCGGCTATCCGGTGGCGCTTTCGCTCGCCGGCGTCGCCCTCGCGTTCGCGGTCATCGGCCTTTCCATGGGCGTCTTCGACCTTTCCTATGTGCTGCCCCTGCCGCAGCGCATCTTTGGCGCGGTCTCCAATACGACCCTGATCGCCGTGCCCATGTTCATCCTCATGGGCGTCATCCTCGAAAAGTCGAAGATCGCCGAAGAGTTGCTCGACGAAATGGCGAAACTGTTCGGCACGCTCCGGGGCGGGCTCGGCATTTCTGTGACGCTGGTCGGCGCTTTGCTCGCCGCCTCGACCGGCATTGTCGGCGCGACGGTCGTGACCATGGGATAGCTCAGCCTGCCGACGATGCTCCGGCGCGGTTACGATCCGGCGTTCGCGTCGGGCTCCATCGCCGCCGCTGGAACCCTGGGACAGATCATCCCGCCCTCCATTGTCCTCATCCTGCTCGGCGACGTCATCTCCAACGCTTACCAAAAGTCGCAGCTCGAGCGAGGCGTCTTCGCGCCGGAGACGGTCTCGGTCGGCGATCTTTTCGCCGGCGCGTTGATCCCCGGCCTGATGCTGGTCGGCGCCTACATTCTCTATCAATGCTTCGTCGCGCTGACGCAGCCGAAGAAGGCGCCCGCCATTCCGGCGGAGGAAATCGGAAGCCGCCGCGAAGTCCTCACTGCGGCCATGAAGACGCTGCCGGCGCCGCTTCTCCTTATCGTCGCCGTCCTCGGGTCGATCCTCGCGGGGTTCGCGACGCCGACGGAAGCGGCGAGCGTCGGCGCCCTCGGCGCGCTCCTCATCGCCGGCGCGCGGCTCGCCCCGCGCGAGTCTTTCGCGCGGTACGCGGTCTACGCCGGGGCGGTCGCCATTGTCGGGCTTATCGCGCTCACAAGTTTTGTCGATTTGCGCCTCGGGCGCGCCGCGATCTCGTCCGGCGACCAGGCGGGCATCGTTCTCGCGCTGGCGCTCTGTCTCGTCATTCCGCTGGGCGTCTCCGCCGCGATCGGCGCCTTGCGGCGCGAACGCGCGCTGGCGTCCATCGCCGATCAGACGGCGCGGGTGACGACTATGGTGTTCACGATCCTCATCGGCGCCGCGCTGTTCTCCCTCGTCTTCCGCGGGCTCGGCGGCGACGAGATGGTGCGCGCCGCCCTCGACGCGACGCCGGGCGGCGTGGTCGGCGCGATGATCACCGTGATGCTGGTCATGTTCGTGCTCGGCTTCTTTCTCGACTTTATCGAGATCACGCTGGTCGTCGTGCCGCTGGTCGCCCCCGCGCTCCTTGCGCTCGGGGTTTCGCCCGTGTGGCTCGGCGTGATGATGGCGGTGAACCTCCAGACGAGCTTCCTGACCCCGCCCTTCGGCTTCGCGTTGTTCTATTTGCGCGGCGTCGCGCCGCCGGAAGTGACGACCGGCGCCATCTATCGCGGCGCGCTGCCCTTCATCCTGATACAGATCGTCATGCTGGCGGTGCTGGCGCTTTTCCCGCAGCTTGCGACATGGCTGCCGGGGGTTCTGTACGATTGAGAAAAGAACGGGCGCACGGCTTCCTGTTTTATAGAGCTGATATTTTCCCACCCGCTCATCCCGGCGAAAGCCGGGACCCAGTTGCAACCTCGCAGTCTGCGTCCCGGCTTTCGCCGGGATGAGCCGAGAACGAAACACGGG
>JAVJPA010000013.1:0-3580 GCA_040216495.1 Amphiplicatus sp.
CTCCCCGGCATGGCGGACGCTTTCTATCAGGAGCGCGTCAGCCAGCATCTCGCTATCGGCATCCGCGCCATCGAGCTGCTGCGCAAGGAGGCGGAAAAAGGCACGCTGCATTCGAGGAAGCTGAGAAGTTTCGACGAGCCCTTTTTGCGCTAAGCCCTGCTACTGCGGCTTGCGTTCGACGAGCCGGATCTCGAACAGTTTCGGCCAGTATTTTCCGGTTACGAACAATCGTTCGGTCTTTGCATCGTAGGCGATGCCGTTCAGCACATCGACGCCTGCCGCGCCGGGGCCGAGACGGGCTCTGAGGCCGCGCATGTCGATGAGGCCGGCGACAGCGCCGGTTTCCGGGTTGATGCGGGCGATGATTTCCGCGCCCCAGATATTCGCGAAGACTTCGCCGTCGATCCATTCAAGCTCGTTCAGCGCGCCGAGCGTCTTGCCGCCATAGGTGACGGTGATGCGGCCCGTTTCTTTCAGGGTTTGAGGATCGAGAAAGCGCAAGTCCGCCGTGCCGTCGCTCATGATCAGGCGTTCGCCGTCCTGCGTCAGGCCCCAGCCTTCGCCCTCATAAGCAAAGGTGCGTTCCTGCTCGAAACTTTCGCCGTTGAACACGAAGCCGACGCCGTTTTTCCACGTCAGGGCGACGATGTCGCCGTTCCACGGCGCCGCGCCTTCGCCGAAGACCGTCTCGGGAAGGTCATGCCGTTGCAGCACTTCGCCGGTTTCAAGCGCGACCTTTCGAAGCGACGATTCTCCATACTGGCCGGCGCTCTCATAGAGATGGCCGTCCAGAAAGAAGAGGCCCTGCGTGAAGGACTGCGGATCGTGCGGATACTCGTTGACGATTTCGTAGTCGTAGAGGCGCGGCGGCTCGGCGCTTGCGGGCGATGAGAAAGCGACCATCGCCGCTGCCGCGCCCGCAGCGGCGCGCGCCAGCCCGATCATGTGAGACTTAAAGCGCCTTCTCATAAATCCGATAGGTCTTGTATATCTCGCAGCCCATTTCGGTCAGCATGGACAACATCGACGGATTGGTTTCGAGGATCCACGATAGTTCCGAAGATTTAAGACCGCGATCCATATTCGCCGTATTGACGATATCGATGATCTTGTAGGCGAAAGCCGCGCCGACTGGCTTGCCCTGCAATTTTTTGCGAATCCCCATCAGCGGCATGCGGGCGGAAGTGAGGCCCTTCACCTTAAGCCGCCACAACAGTTTCGCCCAGTTGAGAGGCAGAAGCTTGCCGCCGAAATCGCGGATCGCCTCGTTGATATTCGGCAGCACGAGGCCGAACGCCGCTGGTTCGCCGTCATAATAGCACAGGACGACATTGTGCTTCTCGATGATCGGACGAAGCTCTGACGCCATGTGCTTGGCATGGTCGTCCGTGAACGGCACGAACCCCCAATTGTCATTCCAGGCGTCATTGTAGATGTCGACGATCGTGCGGATATCCGCCTCGAAGTCCTTCATGTCGATATTGCGGATGAAGACCTTGTCTTTCTTCAGGGCGCGCTCGACGAACTGCTGGCGGCGTTCGGGGATGAACTGGCGTTCATTCGTCCAGCAGAGGGCGTACATGTCCATCGCCTTCGCGTAACCGAGCGCCTCGACGCGCTGCGGATAATAAGGGCGGCCATGGGGCATCAGCACATAGGGCGGCGTGTCGAACCCGTCGACCAGCATGCCGGTCTCTTCGTTGACGGAAAAGCTGAACGGCCCGGCGATCTTCTTCATACCGCGCGCGCGCAGCCATTCTTCGGCGGTTTTGAAGAGAGCGGCGAACACCGCCGGGTCGTCGATCGCGTCGAGAAAACCGAAATGCCCGGCTCCGTCCTTATGGCGTTCAAGATGCAGCGGGTTGACGATGGCGGAGATGCGCCCCGCCGGCGCGCCGTTCTTGTAGGCGATCCAGAGCTGGTGCTCGGCGTCTTTGAGGCCGGGATTGGCCTTGGCGTCGAGGCGCTGGCTGACTTCGAATTCAAGAGGCGCAATATAAACAGAGTCATCCGCATAGGGAACGCTTCCGGCGCGAATGAAGGCGCGCCTTCCGGCGGCGTCGGCGACGGGGCGGATCTCGATGGCGTCAGGCGCGGATTGGGCGAGCGTCACGGGCGGCGGCGTTCCTTGTTGCTGCGGGCGGGCCGTATCAGTTCTTCAGCCTTATATCGACGAAAGCGCCCTCGCGCGGCACGGAAAAGCGCGATTCCTCAACTGTCGGCGCGGCGAACCGCATGCGCGGATTGTTGGAGACGCCGTAAGGCTCGACCGGGATTCCGAGCGCGCCCTTGTCGATGCGGTTGTTGGCGTTCTGGTCGTGATAAAGACCGATCGCGTAGGTCGTGGCTTCTGGCGCATGAACGCAGAACGATGTCTCGGGCGCGCGGGCGGCGAACTGGACGCGCTCGACGCGGCCTTCTGTTCGGAGAAAATTCTCCTGATCGTCCGCGTAAAGCTCAACAGTAATCAGGCCGACGCTCTTTTTTACGTTGCGAACGATAATGCGGATTTCGTTGGGCGCGCCGTTGCAGCTCATGTGACTTATTTTCGGGAGCTTGGCGGGCGCGCCATGGTTTTCCTGCGCGCCCGCGCCCGTCGCAGGCAGGATAAGGGCGAGAAACGCCGCGCCCGCTGCGCGAACCCCGCCAATATGCAGCGCTTTATTCATTGCCGTTCACCTCTGTCGCGCCGACGGACGCGCTTTCCCCGGAACGGCCATGACGCTTTCCAATCATGGCCCCAATAAGTCGTCCCGGCCGCCTCAATGCGTCGCACGCTCTTGTGATGGCGGGGTGTTGCGCCGCTCCGGGACTGCTCAGGCGGTCTCCGTCGCGCCGGCGAAAGCTTGCGCCATCGCCGTGTAAGCGCCGATGACAGTGTCGAGGTCGGCGTCCGTGTGCGCGGCGGAAACAGAAAGCCTCAGGATGGAGGTTGAATTCGGCGTGCCCGGCGGGATCGCCAGGTTCACATAGACGCCGTTCTCGATGAGGAAATTCCACGCGGCGAACGCCGTCTCCTTGTTGGGGAGCTTGACGGCGATCACCGGACTCACGGGCGCGCAGGTCTCGAGTCCGAGCTGGGTGAAGGCGGCGTGGACGCGCCTCGCGTTGTCCCAGAGACGGTTTTTCAGCCCCGGCTCGTCGGCGATCACTTTCAGCGCCGCGCGCGCCGCCGCGACGTTCGCGGGCGAGGGCGAGGCGGTGAACATGTAGGGCCGCGCCGAGAAGCGGAGATAATCGAGTTCCTTGTGATTGGAGGCGACGAAACCGCCGATCGACACGAGGCTCTTGGAGAACGTGCCCGAATAAAAATCGACGTCCTTCATGGCGCCGTCGCGTTCGGCGACGCCGCGGCCCCTGTCGCCGAAACAGCCGAAGGAATGGGCCTCATCGACGAAAAGATAGGCGCCGTGCCGGTGCGCGACGTCGACGAATTCGCCGACCGGCGCGACGTCGCCGAACATCGAATACATGCCTTCGATGCAGACAAGCTTGCCCTTGCCGTCGCCTTCAAGGCGCGACAGGCGCTTGTCGAGATCGTCCGGCGAGTTATGCCGGAAACGGACGGTTTCCGCGCCCG
>JAVJPA010000014.1:0-7260 GCA_040216495.1 Amphiplicatus sp.
CGCTTCGATCGACAGGAACAGCGGAGTTTCGATCGGGATCGCAAATCGGTCCGGCTGGGCGAGGACAACGGCGGTGTAGAACGGATCGGAGCCGACAAAGCCGTCAATCTCGCCGTCTATCAGCGCGCGCAACGCGTCTGCGCGATACTCGAACGGCGTCAGCATCGCCTTGCCGAAATTCTGTTTGGCGACGTCCTCGGAAAGACCGCCCAAGAGGTAGCCGATCTCTAAAGATTTTTTGTTGAAGTCCTTGACCGCAGAACCGTCTTTTGCCGCTTCTTTCGAAATGACCAGTTTGTATGCGGTCTGGTTATACGGGAGCGAGAAATCGATGATCCGGCGGCGGTCGTCCGACATAGAGTAGCCTGAGGCGATGATGTCGAAGCGCCCGTCTCTCAGCGCGTAAGCGAGTTCGCCGAAGGGAACTTCCACCAGTTCGCGCTTGACGCCGAGATGCTCGGCGAGCTTTGCGGTGGAGTCGATTTCGTAGCCGATGACATTGTCGCCGAGACCCGTATGGATCGCCCAGGGAGTCAATTCGGCGACGCCCACACGCAGCACGCCGCGCTCTTTTATAGTCGCGAGATCGTCCGCAGAAGCGGCGCTTTGAGCGCCCTCCTGCGCCAGCAATGGCGCGGCATTGGCTGCAGCCATGGCGAGCAGCGAAATGAAGATTGTTGTAGCGCGCATAAACTCTCCCCGGTGGTTTCGCAGGGAGTATAGCCCGATTGGCCGGAAGCGGTAGGCGCGCTAGTCGAAGAGGCTCGACACCGATTCTTCGTTGGCGATCCGGCGGATGGCCTCGGCGAGAAGGTCGGCGATTGAAACCACTTCGATTTTTTTGCAGCCGGCGACTTCTTCGGTGGTGCAGATGGAGTTTGTCGTGACAAGCCGCGTCATGGCGGTCGCCTTGGCGATGCGCTGCACGGCGCCGCTCGACAGGACGCCGTGCGTCACATAGGCGGAGACGCTTTTCGCGCCTTTTTCCATAATGGCGTCGGCGGCGTTGCAGAGCGTGCCGCCGGAATCGACGATGTCGTCGAAGAGGAGGCAGTGCCGGCCCTTCACGTCGCCGATAATGTTCATCACCTCCGAAACGCCCGCATGTTCGCGGCGCTTATCGACGATGGCGAGGGGGCGGTCGTCAAGGCGCTTGGCGAGGGAGCGCGCGCGCACCACGCCGCCCACATCGGGGGAGACGATGGTGATGTCTTCGACTTCGCCGCGATGAATGTCGCGGATGCGTTTCTCGAACGCTTTCACCGCGAAAAGGTTATCGGTCGGAATGTCGAAAAAACCCTGAATCTGGCCCGCGTGAAGGTCGACGGTCAGCACTCGGTCCGCGCCGGCGGTGGTGATAAGGATGGCGATGAGCATGGCGGAAATCAGCGTGCGCGGCCCGGCTTTCCGATCCTAACTGTCGTAGCCGAAATACGGGATCACAGCGGTGATGCGGCTCGCCGAAGCGCGCGTCAGCGCGTCCATGATGATCAGCAGTTCCATGAGATTGTCGTTCGCCGGGAACGAGGTCGACTGGATGACGAACACGTCCTCGCCGCGCACATTTTCCTGGATTTCGACGAAGACCTCGCCGTCCTTGAAGGTGCGGATATCGGCGGCGGCGACGGCGGTGGCGAGGCGCTTGCCGATTTCCTCGCTCAGGGGTCTGTTAGAATTGCCGGCGATTATCTTCATGGCTGGCCCCTGCCTTGGTCGGTCTCGGGGCGGTTTGTGACGCTTTCTTGTACCGCGATCAAGCCCCGAAGCTAGTTAACGAGCCCGCCTTCGCCCATATCGGTGGGGCGCTCTATCTCGGCTTGAAACAGCCGGAGGATTTCGGCGAGAGCGTGGTCCTCGGAGCGCTCGAGCCGGGCGGCCGCCAGAGCCCGGGCGAAATGCCGGGCGAGATCCGCGAGAATGATGCCTCCCGCTGCGCCAGATCCTATCTGAGCCGGATCAAGGTGTACGTTCACGCCGCCCTCTTTCGTTTTCTGCGCGATCAACATGGGGTCGACGATCCGGGTGGGCTTCATGGTTGATCCTTTCCTTTGGTCAGGGAAGCGCTATCGCCGAGAGATTGCGCCCGTAATCTGGGGCGCCGACGCGGCGCCCGGCCCGGTAGCTGAAATAGTCGTCCGGTCGGGCGAGGGTGCAGACGCCGAGATCGTCGACATGACGAACGCCACATTCCGCCAACCGCCAGAGGCCGAATCCGGCAAGGTCGAACTGACGCTTTTCCGGCGTTGCGCCGGGAGCGAAGAAGCGTTCGGATGATGGGTGTCTTGTGAGGAATTCTTCGACGAGATCGAGACCGACCTCGAAATTCGGCTGCCTTAGGCAAGGACCGAGCGCAGCGGCGATGCGCTCCGGCGCCGCGCCTTCTGCGCGCATCGTTTCAATCGTCGCCTCAAGAACTCCGGCGAGAGCGCCGCGCCAGCCAGCATGGGCTGCGCCGATGACGCCGGCTTCGGCGTCAATGAAAAGGAACGGCATGCAGTCGGCGGCGAGAACGCCGAGCGCGACGCCGCGCATGCGGGTCACCATCGCGTCGGCTTCCGGGCCTTGGCCGGCCCAGCATTCGCGCACGATGATCGTTTTCGGGGAATGGACCTGCCGCAGCGTCAAAAGCCGGTCAGGCTCGATGGCGAGCGTGATGGCGCAGCGGGCGCGATTCATCGCAGCGTGCTCAGGATGATCATTTGAGCCGAGCCCCGTATTGAGACTCGTGAAAACGCCCTTCGACACGCCGCCGGAGCGGCCGAAAAAACCGTGGCTTGCGCCAGCGTCACTGAGTAACGGCGAAGACAGAAGCGGCGGGTGTCTCATGGCGCCTCGAACCCGGCGGGCGGCGGCAGGCCCGGCGCCGAGAGGCACATCGCCTTGAAGACTTCGCCCATCTGCTCGGGCGCCGAGATGCGCCGCGCGCCGAGCCGGAGGGTTTCGGTTTCCGTCGCGCTCTTGCCTTCGCAGAGCTTCTCAAGCCGCGCGGAGAGGCCAAGCCGCTCAAGAAAAACGCCCTGTTGCAACGGTCCCCATGCGGCGGCGCCGGCGGCGATAGCCGCGCGCGCCAATGCTTCGAAGTCCACATGGGCGGTGATGTCAGCCTTCCCAGGCGAGGCGAGCACCGGCCAGTATTTGTGCCGTCGCACCGCCTGCAGGGTGTCGCCGAGGCCAGACGAGAGGTGGCCGTAGTCGAGGATCAGCGCGCGGCCGCCATGTTCGACAAGCGCGACGGCGATTTCGCCCGCGAGCGCTTCGCCGGGCGCGCAAATCTCGAAGATCGCGCCTTCGTCGGTTTGCTCCGCAGGCGGAAGGACGATCTCGGGGAGCGGCGGCGTTTTGGCGTGCGTGAAGGCGAGAGATGCGCCGTCCTCCGACACGCCGACCAGCCGCTCGCGCCAACTGCTTTTGAGCCGTTCGAATTGCTGGATCGGCAAGCAATCGAACAGTTCGTTGGCGACGATCAGGTGGGGCGCTTCGGGCACATCGCCGAATTCATCGGCCCATAACGGCTTCGCGCCGACCGCTTTCAGGCGCTGCTGCTGTTCATGGCGAAGCCGGCCGCTGGTTTCGACAAGCCACAGATCGGCGGCCTTGATGAATCCGGGGCGCACGCGCGCGGCGCGCAAAATGTCGGCCATCAGCACACCGCGGCCCGGACCGAGTTCGACAAGATTGAACTGCGCCGGTTCGCCCATGTCTATCCACGACTGCACCAGCCACAGGCCGATCAGCTCGCCGAAAATCTGGCTGACCTCCGGCGCGGTGGTGAAGTCGCCATCCGCACCGATGGGCGCGCCGGTCATGTAGTAGCCTTCATGCGGATGGCCGAGCGCGTCGGACATGAAATCGGCGATGGAAATCGGACCGTTCGCTTTGATGAGGCTGATCAGGCGCTCTTCAAGGGGCGTCTTCTCGGGAACATCAGCTGCGGCGGCGCTCATCAGCCGGCGCCTCCGGCGGCCTTCTTGACCGTCCGTGTGCGCCAGATAAGCCACAGGCCGAGCGCCAGCATAGGCATTGAAAGCATCATTCCCATGGTGAGGCCGAGGGGAAAGTCAGGCATGTGCGCATCAGGTTCGCGGAAATTTTCGACGATTATGCGAGACAACGCGTAACCGGCGAGAAACAGCCCGATCGTCGCGCCGGGACGTTTCAGCAAGCCGAAGACATGCGTCGCGATGCGTATAATGGCGAAGAGGATAAGGCCCTCAAGCGCCGCCTCGTAAAGCTGGCTCGGATGCCGGGCGACTTGCAGCGGGTCTGTCGGGAACACCATCGACCACGGCCCGTCCCACGGGCGGCCGTAAAGCTCGGCGTTGATGAAATTGGCGATGCGGCCGAAGAACAGCCCGATGGGCGTCGCGCAGGCGAAGAGATCGCCCATGCTCAGCGCATTCAGCTTGTTGCGCCGGGCGAACAGCCAGCCGGCGAGCGTGACCCCGATCAGTCCCCCGTGAAACGACATGCCGCCGCGCCACAACATCAGCGCCGGCGGGATCGGCAGCCAGCCGATGAGGGTTTTGACGAGGCCCGGCTCCATGCCGGCGCCGAGCGGCTCCCACGGTTCGATCAGGAGGCTCGGCTCGTAGAAAAACAGATAGCCCATCCGGCCGCCGAGCATAACGCCGATGGCCACCCAGAAGATGACGTCGTCGAGCTGCGGGCGTGTCAGGGGCGGGCCGCCCGTCGCCTTCCACAGGCTCTGATTGCGCAGCAGGCGGGTGAGATAAAACCAGCCGCCCGCCAGCCCGACGATATAGGCAAGCGAGTACCAGCGGATTGGCAGCTTCCAGATATGGAACGCGACCGGGGCGATATCGGGGTAGGGCAGGCTCATCGGCTGGGGCTCGCAACGGCTTGGCGCGGTTTCGCAATGGGGGTGTAACGCGCTTTTTCGCCGCTGTCGCCATTGCGGCCGCGACCTCCTACATTGAACGGGAAAGGATCGCCCATGCAGACCCAGAGCCCGTTTTTTGATGAAGTCGCCCGCCTGATGTCCGAAGCCGCCGGCGCCGCAGACGGCGTGCGCCGCGAGGCTGAAACCGTGATGCGCGGCCATCTCCAGCGCCTGATCGCCGATATGGACTTTGTGTCCCGCGAGGAATTCGAGGCCGTCAGGGAAATGGCCCAGAAGGCTCGTGAAGAAAACGAAGCGCTGAAAGCGCGCCTCTCTGCGCTCGAATCATTGGTTGGGAAAACTTCCTAGCCCGAATCATTGCGGCTCCGCCCCGACTCGCCCCGTCATACGGGAACGCGCTTGCGAAAGGGGACTGCATGTCGATTGAGCCGCGCCATGAGCTGACCGCCTCCGCCGACCCGCTCGATTCGCTCGAAGCCGTCGCCATGGCGCTCGATATCGACGCCGAGCGTATCGACGAAGCCGAGCTTCACCTCGCCATGCCCGGCGCCTGGCGCGACGCGGGCGTCTGGTTCACCTGGCGGCCCGAACTGTCGACCTTGCAGATGGGCGCGCCGCTCGACCTGAAAGTCCCGGCGGGACGGATGCTCGAAGCCAGCCGGCTGATCGCCATGATCAATGAGCGGCTCTGGATCGGTCACTTCGATCTCTGGTCGGACGATCACGCTATCGTCTTCCGCAACTCCATCGTGCTGCCCGACTCCGGCGCTCTTGAGGGCGGGCAGGCGCAGCGCATCATCGCCGGCGCCAGCGAGGCGATCGACCGCTTCTTCCCGGCCTTCAATTATTTCATCTGGGGCGGCAAGACGCCGGACGAAGCGCTCGAAGCTTCCCTGTTCGAGACGGTCGGGAACGCCTAGACTGGCTTGATGACAAACCGGATCTCCGTTGCGTTAGTCGGCGCCGGCGCCATGGGCGGGGCGCTGCTGCGCGGCTGGCTGAACGCCAAAACCATAGATCCCGCTTCGTCCGCCGTGTTCGATCCCGCCCCTGACGCAGCGATGAAAAAGTTAGCGAAAGCCTCAGGCTTCGCGCTCAATCCATCGCCTGCCGACGTTGCAGCGGACGCGATGGTGCTGGCGATCAAGCCGCAGGTCGCTGCGAGCGTGCTGCCGCCTTATGCGAAGATTGCGCGAAGCGCGCTGGTGATTTCTATCATGGCCGGAACGAGCCTTGCGTCCATCGGGCGGGCGCTCGGCAATCCGCCGCGCGCTGCGCGGGCCATGCCGAACCTTCCCGCCAGCATCGGCGCTGGCGTCACCGGGCTCTATGCGCCGGCGACAGTTGCGGCCCCGGCGCGCGATATCGTTGACAGACTTATGTCTGCGGCGGGCGAGACGGTCTGGGTCGACAGCGAAAGAGAAATCGACTTCGTCACCGCCGTATCGGGAAGCGGCCCCGCCTATTTCTTTTTGCTGACCGAAGCGCTCGCGGAAGCAGGCGCTTCTCTCGGACTAAGCCGCGAAGCTGCGCTTCGGCTGGCCCGGGCGACGGCGTCGGGCGCGGGCGCGCTTTTGACGTCCGATCCGAGGAGCCCTGCCGATATGCGCAAAGCGGTGACCTCGCCCGGCGGCACGACCGCCGCAGCGTTAGGCGTTCTCGACGGCGGCGGCAAAGCGCTTCGTGTGCTGATGAAAGAGGCGGTCGCGGCGGCGGCGCGCCGGGCCGGCGAACTCTCGGAATAGCCTATTCGGCCGGCTTGACGGCGTGGATGCCGACGCCGGCCGCCGCCTGCTCCAGTTCGCGTTCGACCAGCATGCCTTCGCTGGCGCGGGTCGCTGCGAAGCGTCCGAGCAGCAGATAAGCCGTGGGCGTCAGGAACAGCGTGAAGATCGTCGCGAAGCCGAGACCGCCGACGACGATCCACCCCAGCGAGGCGCGCGCCTCCGCGCCGGCGCCGGTGCTGAGGATGAGAGGAAGGCCGCCGAGCACGGTCGACAGCGCCGTCATGAGCACCGGTCTCAATCGCACTGTGGCCGCTTCCTCGATAGCCTCGCGGATGCCATAGCCGCGATCGCGAAGCTGGTTGGCGAACTCGACGATGAGGATGCCGTTCTTCGCCATGATGCCGATCAAGAGCACGAGCCCGATCTGGCTGTAATAGTTGAGCGAACCGCCCGTCAGCATCATCGCGAATATAGCTGCTGCGAGTCCGAACGGCACAGTGACCATGATGATGATTGCGCCGACGACGCTTTCGAACTGCGCCGCGAGCACCAGCAGCACGATAAGCCCCGCGAAGGCGAAAACGATGCCGGAGCTATCTGAAGATTCCTGCAGTAAGTTCGCTTCGCCAAGCAGGATGATCGACATGTTCGGCGGCAGGATGTCGGCGGAAA
>JAVJPA010000015.1:0-2972 GCA_040216495.1 Amphiplicatus sp.
CCGCAGACGCTGAACCGTCAGGGCAACGATGTGGGCACGCAGTACCGCTCGGCGATCTTCTTTCTCTCCCCGGAGCAGGAAGCGACCGCGCGCGCCGTGATCGGCGAGTACGAAGCGTCAGGCCTATTTCCGAACGGCATCGTCACGGAAGTGACCCCCGCCGGCGAATGGACCGATGCGGAAGATTTCCATCAGGACTATCTGGAAAAATACCCGGAAGGCTACACCTGCCACTTCATCCGCCCGGAATGGCGGCTGAAAAAGACCGACTGACGCGTTTGGCCCCGAAAAGGTCCTGTATTTTCAGGACAGATTTCGCATTTGCAGCATGAAATGCGCTCTCGACGCGAGCGACAACACTGTCATACACTTTGCGTGATGAAGACCTCTATGGCCGGGCCCGGATGGTTCTGAAGCTGTAGACTGACAATGTTGCGTATTCCTACGACTAAGCGGCGCCCTTGGGCCGAGAACGCTTTTCGATTCCACAGCCAACCGGCAAACGGAGATAGGGATATGATGGACCTTCTGCTTAACGGCGCCGGCGGCGCGATTATCGGCCCGCTCGTCGCGCATTTTCTCGGCGGCAAGAACTCAAACATGATCATGCGCGTCATCGCGGGCATTGTCGGCGGAGTCGGCGCGGGTTACGGCGCGGAAGCCGCCGGCATGGGCGCTCTGCTCGGCAGCGGCCAGACCATGCAAATGATCCAGTCGTTTCTCGAGGGCGGCGTCGGCGGCGGCATTCTCGCCACCATCGGCGGCATGCTGATGAAGACGGCGAAGTAGCTGATCGCCGATACGCAACCAGCGCTTTCATCTTCTGTTCTACGCGATGAAAGCGCTGCATTGTGCGCAATCGAACCAAAAATGGCCGGCGCATCGACGGCGCCTGCGAGGGCGTGTTTTTCTCCGCCGGACAACCATAGAGATAAAATGGCGCAATATCTGGCGTCGGGCGCATATGCTTTTGGGCTGACGGACGTAATTAATTAATTTTACGTGAACATTTTTCCGTAGTACCATTTTGATTGGCGTGCGGACGGGAGAGCCCGCGCGCATAGTTGGGATGTTTTCTTAAGGAGTGGCCCGGACCTTGGCCGCGTCTCCGGCTGAGCGCATCCCTCAATCAGGAATGGGGGTTTCAGTATGATTAGATTCCTTATAACAGCGGCGCTCGCCTTCGCGGCCGTCACTGGATCCGCCTTTGCGCATACCGTCACGATCGGATGGACGGATAATGGCAACGGCACCGTCACGCTCTGGAACGAGCACTGGCACGGCGATCATCCGTTCCCGTGCAATGAGGGCATTCTGTGCTCGGCCAATGGCGGTTTGACGATTTCCGGCGACGGCACGGCCGGCGGCTACGGCCTCAATCCGCACACGGTCCAATGGGCCGGCACGCTGAACAACACAGACCGCGACGACATGATCGCCGACGGAACGCTGCTCGGCTACGAGGACGATCCGGGCAACGCCGGCGGCGGCACCTATGATGACTGGCTGTTCACGGCGCCGCTCGTCATCGGCGACGGGATCTGGTTTCTCTTCACCGGCACGAATTGCTGCATCGATACGATGTCGCATCCGATCATGATCACCCTGTCGGGCATCACCAGCGTCGATCCAGGCACCGGCCCTGGCGACCCGAACGTCGTGCCGATCCCGGCTGCGCTTCCGCTGTTCGTCACCGCCCTTGCGGCGTTCGGCTTTGCGGATCGTCGCCGGCGGCGCAAATCGGCCAAGTAAGCCTGTTCGCACAGACTTCTTAACTCGGAAAGCGCGCAAGAAACTGCGCGCTTTTTCGTTCAAGCCCGGCGCCCTACCCTTTCTTCTCCACAATCGGCGGCGCGAGGCGGATGTGCAGTTCTTTCAACTGCTTTTCGCTCACCTCGCTCGGCGCCTGCATCATCATGTCCTGCGCCTGCTGGTTCAGGGGGAACGCGATGACCTCGCGCAGGTTCTCGACGCCCGCGAGCAGCATGACGATGCGGTCGACGCCGGGCGCGGAGCCGCCGTGCGGCGGGGCGCCGTAGCGGAAAGCGTTCAGCATGCCGCCGAATTTCGATTCAACCACGTCCGCGCCGTAACCGGCGATCTCGAACGCTTTCAGCATGATCTCGGGCTTGTGGTTACGGATCGCGCCCGAAGAAAGTTCGACGCCGTTGCAGACGATGTCGTACTGGAACGCAGTCATGCCGAGGATCGCGTCCTTGTCGCCCTTGTCGAGCTTCAAAAACGCCTCGTGATCGTAGTTCGGCATGGAGAACGGGTTGTGCGAGAAGTCGATCCGCTTCTCGTCTTCGTTCCATTCGTACATCGGGAAGTCGACGATCCAGCAGAAACGGAAAGCGCCCTCCTCGACAATGCCGAGTTCAGACGCGACCTTGTTGCGCGCGAGGCCTGCGAATTTGTAAAACTCGTCCGGCTTGCCGGCGACGAAGAACGCCGCATCGCCGATGCCGAGACCGAGCTGGTCCCTGATGGCGTTGGCGCGCTCCGGCCCGATGTTTTTGGCGATAGGGCCTGCTCCGCCCTCCTCGCCTTCGCGCCAGAAGACATAGCCTAGACCCGGCTGGCCTTCGCCCTGCGCCCATGAATTGAGCTTGTCGCACAGCGCGCGGCTGCCGCCCTTCGGTCCGGGGATCGCCCAGATTTCGACCTTGGGATCTTTTTCGAGCATCCCGGCGAAGACCTTGAAGCCGGAGCCGCGGAAATGCTCCGACACGTTCTGGATGATGAGCGGGTTACGAAGGTCCGGCTTGTCGGAGCCGTACTTGCGGATCGCGTCTTTGTAAGGAATGCGCGGGAATTCGCCAGCTTTCGTCACCGTCTTGCCTTCGCCGAACTCTTCGAACACGCCGGCGAGCACGGGCTCTATGGCCGCGAACACGTCTTCCTGCGTGACGAAGCTCATCTCGAAATCGAGCTGGTAGAACTCGCCTGGCGAACGGTCCGCGCGCGCGTCC
>JAVJPA010000016.1:0-15935 GCA_040216495.1 Amphiplicatus sp.
GAGATCGTCGAACCGGCTCTCCCAGAAGCCGGTCATCTGGCTCGTCCAGTCGATCAGGGGGCTGAGCGCGCTGGCGCGCGCGCTGTAATGGGTCTGGCGCCCTTCGACGCGGCCGCGCACCAGCCCGGCTTTTTTGAGAACCCCGAGATGTTTCGACACGACCGGCTGCGAAACCCCGGCCTTCGCCGTCAGCGCGCCAACCGTCTTCTCCCCTTCGCGGCACAGCCGTTCGAAGATCGCCCGCCGCGTCGGGTCGGCGAGCGTTCTGAAGAGCGTATCGTGGGCGATTGCCATCCGAACCCATACCCCATTGGCTATGGGTTGACGTATAGCTGTAGAGCTATGGATTAGTCAAGGGGGCGCGAGAAGGCGACATTCCTCGGAGCGGCGCTGTGCGGCCTCCTCTCAAAGAAAAATGCAAAATTCTTCAAATAATAAAATAGATAGCCTAAAGTTCAAAAATATATGCAGCGCGCGCAAGTAATTTTCATTGCAATTTATTGCAGTTACTATAATATCATTTCTGGTGCAGAGCGCCTGATCCAATCGGACTTTAGCGGCTGGAATGAGCGCCGGGCTTCCTTGCGCAAGCCCCGAACCAATCGACCACTATCAAGACCGCGCAAGTGCTGCTTCGAGTGAAGCCCAGCATATCGACCGCGCAAGCGGAATAAGCGCGACCATCAATCACGCAGATTACGACGCCGGCAGCACGCAGCGATGCGCGCCCAATACCGGCCGGCCCCGACTTAACGGTCGCAATTGCGCACGGGCGACGCCTTGTGCGCGATGCGACGAACAGGAAAACCCTATGCTCAGCAATTTCAACGAATCCGAACTCCGCACGCTTTTGCCCGGTCTTCAGCGCTTCGCTTATTTTCTCACGCGCGATTCCGAGAGAGCGGCCGACCTTGTTCAAGACACGATCGAACGCGCCTTGAGAAAGGAACATCTGTTTGACGGATCGAACCTCAGGGCATGGCTTACGACAATGTGCCGGCGGATTTTTCTCAACGACATGAGAAGCGCCAAAACTCGAGGCGTCGCGATAGATATTGACGGCGCTAGCGGAGAGCAACTCTCGGTCGCTCCGGCCCAGGAGACGCATTTGCGCATGAAGGAGGTCGCCGCCGCATTCTCGCTGATGGCGACGATAGATAAACAGGTGCTCTCCCTCATCGCGATCGATGGGCGCAGCTACAAAGATGTCGCCGCCTCGATCGGCGTGCCGATCGGAACCGTCAGATCGCGCCTTTCGAGAGCGCGCGACCATCTCGCCGACGCGGTGGAGCGCCGAAACGCCAGGCCCGCGGCAGCGCGCCCGCAAGCGGCCGTTATGCTTGCGTAGCCTGCGTCAAGGATGGGGCATTAGCCGCCGTCCGCGGCTTCAGAAAACCGCGTGCAAACTTATCCCCCTCCCTTCTTGCGGTCTTACATTCCTGTCACGGACAAATTTTCGTCCGATGAAAGGAGAAGCGCATCATGGCGAGCGTCACGGCGTCAGGGCAAAGCGGCGCGGAGCATAGTTCCGGAAGAGTCGGCCCGATGCCGCGACCGCAAATCCGGAATATCGGGCTGGAGACCGCAGAATTGGCGGGGCGGCTTTTTCGCCCGCTCGCGCGGTTTCCGGAATTCGCGTTTTGCGCGAAACAGGGTCTGCGCGACGGAGAAGTTTCGTGCGAAAGCCGCCTGCGGCCCGCGCCGCTGCTCGCAGAAGCGACTCGCAGGCCCGGCCGTTTCGCGCGAAACGCCCGCGCTCTACTGCGGCGGAAACCGCGCGAGCGCCCAGTCGTTCGCTTTGGCGAACCAGCCCTCTGCGTTGAAGTGGAGGTTGTTATTGTGACCCGCCTCCTGCTGCACCCACGCCTCGAAATCCGGCGAGAGCGGAAAGAAAACGCGCTCGGAGGCGTCGAGCGTCGCATTGCTGGCGCAATTGTCGAGCCCGCCATTGCCGGCCTGAAGGCAGAAAAAGCCGTCATACTCGCCGAGAACAAGCAGCACCGGAACATCGATGCTCAAGGTCGCAGCTTCGTAAAGGAGCAGCGTCGCGATTTCGGCCGCGGTCCCGAGCCCCTTCGTCGCCTCGTCATGGGCGATGACGGCGGGGTCGGCGGTGGCGGCGCGGTAGAAGAGGTTCGCGCGCGCGCCAGGCGTCGTCGTCAGATAGCCGGCGTCGAGGCCGACAAGCGGGCGCAGGCGCCAATCGAGCAGCGCCGGCAGGCTTTGCAGCACGAGGCCGTGAATATTGCCGATCGGGTGGCCGAGGCCGGACGAGATGAGCCCGTCGACATCATGATAGAGCGAAGCTTCGAGCCAAGCCGCCGCCGTTCCGAGCGAATGGCCGACGCTGAGCACTGTCTCGTACGGCCCGCCCGGCACCGCGCCCGACCGCGCCGCCGAGACGACATCGTGCAGCGACACGGCGTCCGCCAGCATGGTGACGAGCGCGCTCAAGGGGCGGGAACTCAGCCCCGCCGAGCCGAGGCGGTCGATGGCGAACGTCGTGTAGCCCGCTTCGTTCGCCGCCGCGACATAATCGTAAGCGGCGCCGAACGCCGGGTTCGACCAGTATCGATGATCGTAGGTGTAACCATGAACGAGGATCTGGATGACGGAAGACGGCCCGCCATCCGGGTGGCACAATTCTCCGTAGAGAGAGTAACTTTTCGGCCCGCCCGCGAGCACCGAGACAGGGAGCGTCACGTCCTCGCAGTTCGGCTTTTGCGCGGCGCCTGCGGGACTCACAAGGAGGCAGGCCGCGAAAACGAACGCAACGGCCCTCCCCGCCCAACACGGCGCGCGCTTGCTGCTTTTCATCCGTCTTCCCCCAAGCCGGTTCCGGCCAAAGAACCGCGCAGTGCGCGGCGCGGGCTGCTTCTTACACGCATACAGAGCGACACACAACCTATAGGTGTATTTCGGAGCGAGGCTCAGTGTGACTCCGTCCTTCGCCCCTGATAGGTTCGCGCCAATGGTTGCGTTCGCTGAAACCGCCAAGGGGAATCCTTTCATGATCAAACTGCTTGCAGCGGCGGCGCTCGCCGCCCTTACCGTCTCGCCCGCTTTCGCTCAGAAAACGCCGAAAGCGTTGCAGGAAGCTTTCTCCGCCGCCGTCGTCGCCGAAGACGCTTCCGCGCTCGCCGCGCTCTACGCCGCCGACGCCGTCAGTTACGGGCCGGACGGAACGACTGCTGTCGGGCGCGACGAAATCGCCGCCTCATGGGCGCCGTTCTTCGATAGCTACGACGGTTTCGCCATAGAACTGAAACAGGCCGGCGAACGCGCGGTCGGCGAAACTCATGCGGCTTGGGGAACATTTACGATGTCGGCGACGCCCGTCGGCGGCGGCGAGCCCGAAGTGTGGATGGGGCGCTTCACCGACGTGTCGGAGAAAACCCGCGACGGCTGGCTCTACGTCGTCGATCACGCTTCGATGGTCGCTCCGCCTGCGGACGAATAAACCGGACCGCGGCGACTAGTCTTTTACAAAGCGCACAGGTCCTGACGCCTTGCGCTTTTCGAGAAACCCGGTGTCGCTGACGGTCGCCGTGCCGCCTTCGGCGCCGATCGAGACGAAAACAAGCACGTCGCCGAGCCCGTCAGCGTTGAAGTCGGCATGGGCGATTTCCTGAATAACGGCATATTGTCCGTCCCCGGACAGTCTCCATTCGGCGTCGCCGGATTTCGCGACACTCATCGGCGCGGCGGCGCTTGTATCGCCGATGGCGAAAGGCGCGGCCTCAGCAAGGCTTTCGATGTCGGTTTTCGAGGCGTCGCCGCCGGCGAAATGCGACAGATCCGGGCGGCGCGCGCCTTCGAGCAGCGCGAGCGTTCCGCAGGCCCTCACGAACCACGCCTCGCGGCGCATCTCGCGGGTCGAAAGCGCGTACCAGCCCTCGCCGGTGAGGCGGCGCCAGTCGGCGCAGGTCGCCGCCGTCGCCTGCGGCCTGTCGTAATCGGTCGGGTGCGAGAGATCGACAGTCGCCGGCGCGCCTGCATCGTCGAGCAAAGGCGCATTCATCAGCGCGGCGATTTCATCGCGCGAATAGCAGCCCTTGTCAGCGCCGGCGGCGAAAGCGATTTTCGTCTTGAGGCAGAGGAATTTATCTTCGTCGCTCCTGAGCGTTTTCTCGATCGAGCTTTCCTTGAGGATCTGCGATCCGCCGTAGATCAGCGCGGAGGCGCCGATCGCCGTGGCGACGGCGCCGATAGCGACAGCGCCAAACTTCACCGCCATCAGCGCAGTCCCAATTCAGCAGGCCGGACGCGCGGCGCCGGCGGCTGGTTGCGCGCCCAGTCATCGACGCCTTCGGCCCCGACGGAAAGCTTGATGAGATGCAGGGTCATTCCCTTCAAGAGCCGGAGCCGGTATTTTTATTCGGCGATGCGCAGCCGCGCGACTTCGCGCGCGCGCTGGCGTTTCAGGTCGTGGCGGGCGAGACGCTTCACCAGAATGTAGAGAATGAAATAGCACATCGCCGCGCCGATCGCCGCGAGCCACATCGGCAGGTTCTCGAACAGCAGCGCGAAGCGGTCGTAGGAAAGGCCGAGCATTTCGGCGACGCCCGGAAACTCCTGACCGAGAAGCAAGGTCGCGCCGAGGCCGGTGAGCGCGAAAGCGAGCATGCCCGCCAGCACCGCGCCTACGGTGACGCCCATATCGGCGTGCTCTTCAGCCTTGGAGATGATCATCTTGGTCGGATCGCCCGAGAGCGCCTGCGTCGCCGCGAACAGCGCGCGCGCGCGGCCGGCCTTTTCCTCCGGCGAAAGCGATGATTTTTCGGCTTCCTTCAGCGGCTTGAAATCGACCAGCGGCGTCGATTTCAGCTCGGCGTCGGAAACATAGTAATGCTCGCACTCGGGCGCCGGCTGAACGTCCGAGGTCGGAACAACCAGCGAGGCGTCGGTCGGCATCAGGAACAGCGACTTCTCCGCGGCGCGCCGGCGAACCAGTCCGTCAAGCGTGACGAGTTCGCCGTTGACCCGCGCCTTGGTCCACATCTCGAACGCCTGAGCGGCGGCGAGCTTGTCTCCCTCGTTGAGCTTCCTGAGCACGGTCGAGCGGCGCCAGTTGTCCTCGCCGATATTGAAGATCAGCGACACGAGCGCGTCATGTTCGTTCTGGTTGAGCGGCGCGCGGACGGTCGAGGCGAGCACGCTTTCGAGCGGCTTGACGTCGTCGCGAAGAAGGCGCTCCGCATCGCCTTCGGTGACGCTCATGCCGTGGCGGGCGGTCGAGGTGTGGCCATAGCCGACGGCCCACTGCTCCGACGGCGCATAATGCGCCGACATGCGCAGGCCCTCATAGCCCTTGATCAGGTTAAGACCGGTCTCTCCCGTCTTCATGGCGGCCAGCCATCCCCTCATTACCAGCCCGGTCCCCAGGTCCCCGGGCCAACGCCATCGAACGCAACGGTAGCGCAGCAAATCCCCAAGCGCCGCCGCCGGCCGGCTCCTGCGAACAAGCCGACTCCGTTAACTTTTTGTTTAGCATGGCCCCGCCGGCTTGTGTAGGCTTGGGCTCCAGCCGGCCGCCGCCTCGGCTTTGGCCTGTGTCGATTTGGTCCCATACTGGCGAACGGGCTGGCCCGTTTTGCGACAGCCCCCGCCGCCGCCCGCTTAATAGGCCGATTTTCCACAGGCTGAGCCTCAAATCTTACGCCCGGACTGGCACGAGACTTGGGTGGGACAGGCTGGAGGGCGCACAACCCGAACCGCCCTAATTATGAATAATAGCGGCGCGCCGGACGGGCCTTCGGGTGACGCCGTGTCAGGTGGAGTAGGTGGGACCATGATGGGTAACGGGTTTGCGAATATTGTCGCCGCATTGATCGTCGCGGCGGCGATACTCTGGAACGGCGGCATCGGCGGCAAGAGCGGCCCGGGCGCGCCGGCGAGCGAGGAAGAATTCGCCAAATGGTATGCGCGGGCTGTCGGCGATATCCGCAACGATATCGTCGTCAATTGCGGCTGCTGCGGCGAAAAGGAACCCCGCAAGTCTTTTTAGGAGCCCGTCCGGTTCCCACGCGGATCGCCGGTTATATTCCGGCGCCGCCTCTGGAAGTCGGGCGGGCGCCCTCCGCAGCCCCGCTGAACGTCCCGGCGCCGCCGCCGGACGACCAGCCCGTGTTTCCGCCGACGAGAGAGATCGTCCTGCCGCCCGGCCGCTTCGATCCGCTGCCGCCGACGCTGATCATTCCGCCGCCGACCAAGCCCGTTCCGCCGCCCTGCGACGAGGACGATGAAGACTGCGAACCGCCGCCGCCTCCGCCGCCGGTCCCGGAGCCATCGACGATCCTTATCCTGATCGCCGGCGCGCTGGCGCTGTGGTGGGGGCTGAAAGGGCTTCCGCAGCCCGCTCGGATCAGGCGGAAGAAATAACCAGGCGACTTCTGCTGCGCCGAACGCCGGCTCCTTCGGAAACGAAGGGGCCGGTTTCTTTTAATGCGTCTACAGAAGAATTATCGCCGCGAGTCCGAGGAAGACGAAAAAGCCGAGCACATCGGTGACGGTGGTCACAAACACCGCCGACGACACCGCCGGGTCGGCGCCGGCGCGTTGCAATCCGAGCGGCACGAGGATGCCGGCGAGACCGGCGGCGATCAGGTTGACGATCATCGCAACGCCGACAACGAGACCTATCTCGACGCTGTCGCTTCGCTCGCCCGTCGTTGCGAAATACCAGAGCGCGGCGAGCCCGCCCATGATCAGCGCGAACAGAACGCCGTTGACGCCGCCGACCAGCGTTTCGCGCCAGATGATGCGCGCCGCGTTCGTCGCCGTCAGATCCTTCGTCGCCAGAGAGCGAACCGCGACGGTCAGCGTTTGCGTGCCGGCGTTGCCGCCCATGGAAGCTACGATCGGCATCAACACGGCGAGCGCCACTATCTGGCTGATCGCCGCGTCGAACAATGAGATGACGAGCGAGGCGAGGATCGCCGTGCCGAGATTGACCGCCAGCCAGGAAAAGCGCGAGCGGACGGTCTCGAAGACGGTATCCGACAGCCCAACATCCGCCTCGACGCCGCCCAGCGCCAGCATGTCCTCATGAGTTTCCTCATGCACGATCTCGACGACATCGTCGACAGTGATCATGCCGACAAGGCGCTCGCTATCGTCGACGACAGGCGCGGAAATCAAATTGTAGCGCTCGAACAGATAGGCGACTTCCTCCTGGTCCATATCGACCGGAATGAGACGAAGTTCGCGATCCGTCATGATCTCCTGGATCGGCACTTCGCGCCGCGTTTTCAGTAGCGTCGAGAGCGGCACTGAACCGATCGGCTTGTTGGTCGGGTCGACGACAAAGACTTCATAGAAACGATCGGGCAAATCGTCGGAGCCGCGGAGCCGGTCGATGATCTGACCGACGGTCCAGTAACCGGGCGCCGCGAACACCTCGCGCTGCATGAGGCGGCCGGCGCTTTCCTCCTCGTAGTCGAGCGCCGCCGACAACGCGATCCGGTCCGCTGTCGGCATTTCGGCGAGAATGCCGGCGCGGACATCGTCGTCGAGATCCTCGAGAAGGAAGGCCGCATCGTCCGTATCGAGATCGGCGACCGCCTCGGCGACCTTCTCAGGCCGGAGCGCCATGACGACGCTTTCGCGGATATCGGGATCAAGCTCGGCGAGGACTTCCGGGTCGAGTTCTCCCCCGAAGAGATGAATGAGAGCAGTGCGGTCTTCCTCGGAAAGAAACCCTAACAGGCTCGCAAGGTCGGCCGGATGCAGGTCTTCGCAAAGCGCCCTCGCCTCCGCCGCATCGCCGGCCTCGACCGCCTCTGCGACGGCGTCGACGAATTCCTCGGAGAGCGTGCGGTCGTCGGCGAAGGTTTCGACTTCCTCTTCGTCGTCCTCAAGGCTGTCGTCGATAAGCACGACATCGCCGTCCTCTTCCGCCCGGACGCGAGCAAGGGCGGCCTTTTCGGCTTCGCGCGCACGCTCCTCGTCGGCGACCGGCTCACTCATGGACGATCCTTGCGGGAAAGACATAAAATATTGAACGCCCTAGAGCTAAAGCGCGCTGGGGCAAAGGGAAAGCCGGTAGAGCGAAAAAAACGCAGGACGCAAAAAATGCTCCTGGCCTATTCCCGGAAATTGATCACGCCGGAGATGATGACCGCCTCGGCGACCGCCCAGAGAACGGCTGTAATGCCTGTCGTCCAGAGCAGCTTTTTCTTCAAATTCGGCGTCACCGGAGCGCCCGGCTCGGCGCCCCTGACCCCGTCGTCTTCGCTTTCCCAGCGCCCGCGCACCCCCCACGGGAGGACGGCGAAAAACACCGTCCACCAGATGATGACGAAGACGACGACGGCGCCGGCGGGGTTCATGGCGTCATACCCTATTAATCAGAACACTGACGATTGGACGCTTGCCCCAGAAGCCTGACAACACGTTGCGCGCCGCGCGTTGCACGGCGATCTGCACAGCCTCGTCATCGCGGCGCTTCTTGCGGGCGATCGTCGAAAGCCCCTCTTCCACTGCTTCGGCGACAAGCGCGGATACGTCTTCGCCCGTTTTGTCCTCGCGCGGCGCGCCGACGATAGCGACCGAGGGCGGACAGGCGAGTTCGCCGTCGCCGTCGAGCGCGACGGAAACCGAAACGACGCCCGCGTAGGAAAGCTTGCGACGCTCGCGCATCGGCGAGGCGCCTTCCGGGAACAAAATCCTGCCGTCAAGAATAAGCCGGCCGGCGGGGACCTCTTCGATGACTTCGACGGCGCCCGGCGCGAGCCGGATGAGATCGCCGTTGCGCGGCGCCAGCGATTCCTCGATGCCAAGCTCCAGCGCGAATTCGGCGTGTTCCTCGAGATGGCGGGCCTCGCCGTGCACCGGCACCGAGATTTTCGGGCGCGCCCATTCGTACATCTGCTTCAGCTCGTCCCGGCACGGATGGCCGGAGACATGCACGAACTCGTCTTTCTCAGTGATGACCTTGACGCCGAGCTCAACCAGATCGTTCTGAAGATTGTAGATTTCGCGGTCGTTGCCCGGAATGATCTTCGAGGAGAAAATCACCGTATCGCCTTCCGACAGAATGAGATCTGGATGATCGTCGCGCGCGATGCGCGCGAGCGCGGCGCGCGGTTCGCCCTGGCTGCCGGTGCAAAGATAAAGCACATGCTCGCGCGGCAGGTGGCCGGCGTCTTCCGGGCTGACGAAGGAAAGATTGCCGGGCAGGATGCCGACCTCTCGCGCCGCATCGACGATGCGCAGCATCGAACGCCCGAGCAGGCACACGCTGCGGTCGGCGGCGGCGGCGGCTTCGCAGATCGAAACCACGCGGCTGACATTGGAGGCGAAAGTCGTCACGGCGACGCGCCCCTTCTGCGCGGAAATGAGCTTGGTAAGGCTTTCCTTCACCCGCATTTCCGAACCGGACTCGCCGCGGGAAAAGACGTTGGTCGAATCGCAGACCATGGCGAGAACGCCGTCGTCGCCGATCTTGCGCAGCACGGCGTCGTCGGTGACGGGACCGAGCGTCGGTTCAGGATCGATTTTCCAGTCGCCCGTGTGCAGCACGGTTCCGAAGGCGGTGCGGATGATGATTCCGCTCGGCTCCGGTATCGAATGGGTGAGCGTGACGAACTCGACGTTGAACGGACCGAGATCGAACCGCGCGCTCATGTCGATGACGCGCAGGTCAATGCTTGCACCCTGTTCTTCGAGCTTCCGCCGCACCAGCGCCGCCGTGAACGGCGTCGCGTAGACGGGGCATTTCAGATCGGGCGCGAGCAACGCCACGGCGCCGATATGGTCTTCGTGGCCGTGCGTGAGAACGAGCGCAAGAAGCTTGTCGCGATGCTCGAGAATATAAGCGGGATCGGGACAAATGAGATCGACGCCCGGCGTCGACAGATCGCCGAACGTCACGCCGCAATCGATCATGATCCACTGGCGCGCCTTCGGCCGGCCGAACCCGTAGAGGTTCATGTTCATGCCGATTTCGCCGGAGCCGCCGAGCGGAAGAAAGACGAGTTCCTCGCCGGCCATCAGGATTTCGCCTTTATGCGTTTGTGAATTTCAAGAAGCCCGCGGATGGTGAGGTCGTGATCGAAAATGTCGATGCAGTCGGTCGCGCCTTCGAACAGAGAGGCGATGCCGCCGGTTGCGACGACCTTGAGCGGCGCCGCGTATTCCGCCTTGATCCGCTCGATCAGCCCTTCGATCAGGCTGACATAGCCCCAGAACACGCCAGACTGCATGGCGCCGACCGTATCCTTGCCAATCACCGTCGCCGGACGCTGGATGGCGATGCGCGGCAGTTGCGCCGCCGCTTCGTGCAGCGCCTGCATGGAGAGGTTGATGCCGGGCGCGATGATCCCGCCCTCGAAGGCGCCGTCAGCGCCGACCATGTCGAAATTCGTCGCCGTGCCGGAATCGACGACGACAAGGGGGCCGCCATAGGCGACGAACGCGCCGACGGCGTTAACGAGGCGGTCCGCCCCTGCTTCGGAGGGCTTGGGAATGCGCACGTCGATGCCGGGGACGCTCGCCGCCGTGACGATGAACGGCTCGCGGTTGAAGTAGCGGCGCGACAGGTTGACGAGATGGAACAGCGATTGCGGCACGACGTTCGAAATGATGCAGTCGCTGACATCGGAAAGCTTGAAGCCGCTCATGGTCATGAGCTGGGCGAGCCACACCGCGTACTCGTCCGCGGTGCGCGTCGTCGAGGTTGAGGTGCGCCATTGCGCGACCAGCTTGTCGTCGGCGTAAAGCCCGATGACCGAATTGGTGTTGCCGACGTCGAAGGCGAGCAGCATCGTTAAGCTCCGCGTCCTGAAAGAATGGCGCCGGCTGCGATCAGGCGGCGCGTTCCGTCGCAGTCTAGTACGAGCGCCCCCGTTGGATCGAGGTCTTTGAACACGCCCGATATTTCGCCATCCGGCAGTCTCACGCGAACGGGATCGCCGAGACGCGCCGCCTTTTCGAGCCAGGCCGCGCGGATCGGCGCAAAGCCTTCGTCGCGCCATTGATTGCGCCAGCGCGCGAAGGCGCCGTCAAGGACAGGAGCGATTTCGGACGGCGTGGGAGCGGCCGCGCCGTCCAGAAAATCGATGAGGCGCGCCGCGGGGTAATCGGCGAGCGCCGGTTTCGAGACGATGTTGATCCCCACGCCAAGCCCAATGATCGCCCTGCGCTCGTCGCTCTCGAACAGTTCGAGCAGGATGCCGGCGATCTTGCCCTCGCCCGCGAGCGCGTCGTTCGGCCATTTCAGCGCCGGCGCCGCTTTCGGCGCGAAATGCGAAACAGTCTCCGCGACGGCGAGACCGGCGACGAACGAAAGCTGCCCTATCTGTTCTCGCGGGCTGCGCTCTTCGAAAATCAGCGTGCCGGCGAAATCGCCCGCCCCTTGCGACCAGGCCGTTCCTCTTCGTCCGTACCCAGACGTTTGCTCCAGCGCGACGATAAAGACCGGATTGCGCCGGCCGGCTTCGATCCGGCGGCGCGCTTCAAGGCTTGTCGAGTCCAGCGAAGCGAAAACTTCAAGCGTCGCCCCGGAAGGTAGGGATCTCGCCACCGGCTAGAACAGCGCCGCCGCGGCCTTGTTCGCCGCCTCGATCAGCGCGCCGATGAACACCGGAATGATAGGGAACATGAGAAGCGTCGCCACGACCCCGGCCGCGCCGAGCGCCGGCGTGCGCTCGCGCTCGAAAGCGGGCGCCGGCTCGTTGAACCACATGATCCAGATGACGCGCAGATAATAGTAGGCCGAGATGACGCTGATGACGGCGCCGGTGACGGCGAGCCACACGAGGCCGGCGTCCACCGCCGCGACGAACACTTCCCACTTGCCGAAGAACCCGGCGAGCGGCGGGATGCCCGCGAGCGAGAAGAAAAGGACCGTCAGCATCGCCGCGAGCGGCATGTTAGTCCTGGTGAGCCCCGAAAGATCGGAAATGTTTTCGGTCATTCCGCCCTTGCGTCGCATCAGCAGGATGCAGGCGAACGTCCCGATGGTCATGGCGATATAGATCGCCATGTAGATGAGGACCGCGCCGACGCCGTCCGCCGTGCCGGCCGCGAGGCCGATGAGCGCGTAGCCCATATGGCCGATGGAGGAATAGGCCATCAGGCGCTTGATGTTGGTCTGCTGGATCGCCGAGAAGGCGCCGACCGCCATGGAGGCGACGGCGATGAGCGCGATCACGGGACGCCAGTCGTCGAGGACGCCGCTGAACGGTTCGACCATGGCGCGCGCGAACAGCGCCATCGCCGCAAGCTTCGGCGCGGCGGCGAAGAAGGCGGTGACCGGCGTTGGCGAGCCTTCGTAAACGTCGGGCGTCCACATGTGGAACGGCGCGGCCGAGACCTTGAAGGCGAGACCGGCGATGAGGAAGACAAGCCCGACGACGAGGCCGACGTTTTGTCCGCTCGCGCTCGCGGCGCGCGCGATATCGTCGAACTGGGTCGAGCCGGTGAAGCCGTAGATCAGCGACGCGCCGTAAAGCAGCAGGCACGACGAGAGGGCCCCGAGCACGAAATATTTGAGGCCCGCCTCCGTCGAGCGGCGGCTGTCGCGGTTGAAGGCGGCGAGGATGTAAAGCGCGAGGCTCTGGGTCTCGACGCCCATATAAAGCGAGATGAGGTCGGTCGCCGACACCATCATCGCCATGCCGAAAACGGAAAGCACGATCAGCACCGGATATTCGAAACGCCCGAGCTCATCGCCGCCGAGGTAGCGGTCGGACATCAAAATCGCGACGACGGCGGCGGCGAAGATGATGATCTTGGCGAAGCTGGCGTAGGCGTCGATCGCGAAGGCGCCGCTGAAAAGCGACACGCCCGGCTCGACCGGGGTCAACACGACGACGATAAGCGCCGCGATCAGCACCCCGACCGCGCCGAGCGAAATGAATCGCGCGCGCGCTTCGCCGAGGAAGACCCCGGCGATCAGCAGCGCCATGGCGCCGACCGCAAGCACCAGCTCCGGAACGATATAGGGAAGCGTTTCGCCGAGGGTCATCTATGCGCCTCCCGCGGCGATGGCGGCCGTGTAATTCTCAAGCAATCCGTCCACGGCGGGCGCGAAAACTTCCAGCGCCGGCAGCGGATAGACGCCGAGATAAAGCGCGAACGCCATCAGGGCGACGAGCATCCCGAGTTCGCGCACATTGACGTCTTCGATGGCCATCAGGTTGCTCTTCACAAGGTCGCCGTACATCACCTGCCTGAAAAGCCTGAGCGCATACGCCGCCGAAAGGATGACGCCGAAGGCGGCGAAGAAGGCGATCCACGAGTTCGCCTTGAACGCGCCCGCCATGGTCAGGAATTCGCCGACGAAGCCCGAAACGCCCGGCAGGCCGACATTGCCCATGGTGAAGAAGAGGAAGATGAACGCGTAGAACGGCATCCGATGCACGAGCCCGCCATAGGCCGCGATCTCGCGCGTGTGCATCCGGTCGTAAAGAACCCCGACGCACAGGAACAAGGCGCCCGAGATGAACCCGTGCGACAGCATCTGGAACAAGGCGCCTTCAATGCCCTGCTTGGTGCCGGTGAAAATGCCCATGGTCACGAAGCCCATATGGGCGACGGAGGAATAGGCGATCAGCTTCTTGATGTCTTCCTGCGCCAGCGCCACCAGCGACGTGTAGATGATCGCGATGATCGACAGCGCGAACATGAAAGGCGCGAAGTCGAGGCTGGCGATGGGGAACATCGGCAGCGAGAACCGAAGGAAGCCGTAGCCGCCCATCTTCAGGAGAATGGCGGCGAGAATGACGGACCCCGCCGTCGGCGCCTGAACGTGCGCGTCGGGGAGCCAGGTGTGCACCGGCCACATCGGCATCTTCACCGCGAAGGACGCAAAGAAGGCGAGCCACAGCCATTTCTGCGCGCCGGCTGGGAAATTGAACTCTTGCAGCGTCGGGATGTCGGTGGTGCCGGCGGCGAAATACATCCACGCCATCGCGACGAGGAGCAGCACCGAGCCGAGCAGCTTGAACAGGAAGAACTTGACCGCCGCATAGACGCGGCTCGGCATGGTGACGCCGGCGAACTCCTTGGTTCCCGACGAGCCCCAGACGCCGATGATCAGGAACATCGGGATCAGGCTGCCCTCGAAGAAGAAGTAGAAGAGGAACAGATCGAGCGCGCAGAAAACCCCGATCATCAGCGTTTCGAGGACCAGAAACGCGATCATGTAATCGGCGACGCGCTTCGTGATCGATGTCCACGAGGCGAGAATGCACAGCGGCATGATGAACGTCGTCAGCAGCACGAACAGGATCGAAATCCCGTCGACGCCCATCTTGTAGTTGATGCCGCCGCCGAGCCACGGAAGCTGCTCGACAAGCTGATAACCGGCCTCTGTCTTGTCGTAATAGAGAAGGAACACGATCGCCGACACGAGGAACGTGCCGACAGTGAAGAACAGCGCGACCTTGCGGGCGATGCCGTCGAGCTGCTGCTGTTCGCGCGGCTCGAGATCGCCGTTCTGGTCGGCGCGGGCGCCGAGACGCCGGATGGCGATGGCGGCGGCGCCGATCAGCGGCAGGAACGTAATCAGGCTGAGCCAGGGCTGCTGGTCCATGGAAAGCGTGGCGATCTCGTTCACTGGCCGCCTCCCGCCCGGAACAGCATGAAGGTGACGAACAGCGCGATGCCGATCAGCATGGCGAAGGCGTAATGATACATGTACCCCGTCTGCACCCGGACGATGCGCCTCGCGCCGGCGGCGACCGTGGCGGCGATGCCGTCAGGCCCGACGCCGTCGATGGTCTTGCCGTCGCCCTCTTTCCAGAGGAACCGGCCGATGGCGAGCGCCGGCTTCACCAGCAGGAAGTCGTAGATCTCGTCGAAATACCATTTGTTCTTGAGGAACGCGTAGATCATCCCGCCGGGCCGCAAGAGACCGGGCCGCAAGGGATCGCCGCGTCCGTAATGCATGAAGGCGAGGCCCGAGCCGAGCAGCATCGCTACGAACGGCGCCCATAACACCCATGTCGGCGCGTGGTGCCCGCCGCCATGCTCGTCTGCTTCCGCCACCGCATGAGCGTCGGCGGCTGGCGCATGTTCCGCCGGTTCGCCGTGAGCATCTTCGACGCCATGCGTTTCGTCGCCATGCGCTTCGGCGGAATAAAGCGCGCCGTTCCAGAACGCGGGCGACTTCACCGGATCGACGAAGCTGCCATAGAACGCCATGCCCGCGACGAGCGCGCCGACCGCGAGCGGGATCAGCGGCCACATCATCGTGTCGGGCACGGCGTGCGGATGTTTCCTGACATGCTCCGGCGCGCGGGACTTGCCCCAGAAGGTGAGCGCGATGAGCCGCCACGAATAGAACGCGGTCATGATCGCCGCGAGCAGCCCGAGCAGGAACGCGAATCCGCCGAAGGCGCGGCCCGCTTCGCCGGCGGCGAAGGCGCTTTCGAGAATCATGTCTTTCGAAACGAAGCCCGCCGTGCCGACCGGCGCGCCGAACAGGAACGCGCCCGGAATACCGACGCCGGTAATGGCGATGGTCCCGATCACCATCAGGATATGCGTCATCGGCAGGAGGTCCTTGACCCCGCCCATTTTCTTGATGTCCTGCTCGTGATGCATGCCGTGAATGACGGCGCCCGAGCCGAGGAATAAAAGCGCCTTGAAGAAGGCGTGCGTGAAGAGATGGAACATCGCCGCGTTGTAGGCGCCGACACCGGCGGCGAAGAACATGTAGCCGAGCTGCGAGCAGGTCGAATAGGCGACGATCTTCTTGATGTCGTCCTGCAGGAGACCGACGGTCGCGGCGAAAAACGCGGTGATCGCGCCGACGAAAGTCACCATCGCGGCGGCGTTCGGCGCGTATTCGTAAATCACCGAGCAGCGGCAGACGAGGAAAACGCCGGCGGTGACCATGGTCGCGGCATGGATAAGCGCCGACACCGGCGTCGGACCTTCCATCGCGTCGGGGAGCCATGTGTGCAGCAGGAACTGCGCCGACTTGC
>JAVJPA010000017.1:0-4573 GCA_040216495.1 Amphiplicatus sp.
AAAGCGTCCGCCATGCCGGGGAGTTTGATCTCTCCATGCAGAGGCCTGTCCGAACGCAGAGCAGCGTTCCGTAAGTCACGCGGTAGCGATAGCCGTTGGCGGCGATGGTCGCCGACTCCATGTCGATGGCGATGGCGCGCGACTGGTTGAGCCGCACCGCGATCTGCGCGAAGCGGAGCTCCCAGTTCCGGTCGCCCGTGGTCACGACGGTGCCGGTTCGCAGATGCTCCTTGAGTTGCGTTTCCTCGATGCCGGAGACTTCGCGCACTGCCCGCGTCATCGCGAGCTGCACTTCGGCGATGGTGGGGAGCGGGATCGACGGCGGCAGCACGTCGTCGAGGACGTTGTCGTCGCGCAGATAGGCGTGGGCGAGCACATAGTCGCCGAGGCGCTGTGAGCGGCGCAACCCCCCGCAATGGCCAATCATCAGCCACACATGCGGGCGCAGCACCGCCACATGGTCGGTGATGGTTTTCGCGTTCGACGGGCCGACGCCGATATTAATGAGCGTGAGACCCTGCCCGTCCGGCTGAACAAGGTGATAGGCAGGCATTTGCGGCATCTTGGCGAGGGGCGGGACCGACGGAGCCTTGCCTTTGACCGTGATCCGGTTGCCGGGCTCGATCAGGGCCTCGGCCTTCCCTGCTTCGACCACCTCGCCGGCGTACTGCACGAACTCGTCCACATAGCGCTGGTAGTTCGTAAACAGAATGAACTGCTGGAAATTCTCCGGCCGCGTCGCAGTGTAATGCTGGATGCGGTGCAGGGAATAATCGACCCGCTCGGCGGTGAACAGGGACAAGGGAAGCGGCCCGCCCCTTTCGAGAATGATCTGTCCGTCGACGATGTCGTCATTCGTGGCGACGAGGTTCGGCGTGTGGAAATGAAATTGCAGTCCCGCGCGCTGATCAGGCTGCAGCGACGCCGTCGCCTGCTCCAGCGCAAAGGAAAGCGGGATCGGCGTGCGCGAACGGCCTACATGGATTTTTGCGCTGAAGCGCGCCATCACCCGTTCGAGCTGCTCAAGCAGGTACGCCTCGAACATCGCCGGCCGCGTGATCGTCGCGCCGTAAATGCTGAGCTCTGAGATGCGCCCGAGCGCGAGATTCGAGGTTTGCGACGCCTGTTCGGCGGGCACTTCGGCGCAGAGATAAGGATAGGTCGGCGCCCCCGCCGCCCCATGGGCGAGCGCGCCGGAGCCGAAATCGGCGAAGCGCTGCTCGACCGTCGCCAGAGCCTCCGCGTAAAGCGCCTTCAGCCGGGCGAGCGCTTCGGCGGGGGTTGCGCATTCATGGAGGTCGTCAGCGGGCGCGTCGGATAGCGGCGAGTGCGGCATCACGCATTTCCTGAGTTGAGCTTGGCCGGCCAGTCTAGCGCGCTTTGCGGCGCGCGCCAGCAAGGCGGCGCATTATGAGCGAGACGCGCTTTTCAGCTTGGAGACGACGCGCTGGGCGAAAATCTTCGCCGCATCGCGAAGAGGGGCCTCCCCCGGTTCCGGCGGCCTGCCGCCGAGCCGTCGCACCGCATGGTTGGCGAGCCGCAGCCGCGCTTCATTGTCTGAGGCGCGGCTTCTCCAGGTGATCGAAAAGGAAATCGACGGCGCATCGCCGTTCTTCACCCAGTGCGGCGCTTTCACCGGCACATAGACGCCGTCGCCTGGCGCAAGGTCGTACGCCTCCATCAGCGCATCGAATTCCGGCTTGTGGCGGAGATTCCGGTGCGCCGCGCCGGCATGATACTCTTCGTGCCGCTCAGCCGGAACGACGCCCTTGTCCGCCGGATAAATATGGATGCGCTTCGCCCCCCCGACCTGCATCAGGATGTTGTGCTCGGGATCGAGATGCAGCGGCGTCACCGCACCCGGCGACGACACGAAAATAAATCCCATCTTCTTGTACATGCGCCCCGTCGTCTTCGCGGCCGACGGCGCGATTTCGGCGAGGCATTCCTCCAGGGCCCCCGCGTACTCTGGTTCCTGCTCGACATGATGGATCACCATCCAGGAGTTGAACTCCTCGATGCGGCGAATGGTTTCGGCGATTGAAAGCCCCGTCATCGGCGTTTTGTCCGGATCCTGATCGATCGGAATGTCGCCGGCGTTGTATTCGATGCTCTCGGGCGGCAGGCGGCTGGCGAGATCGAGCAGCGCCGGCAAGGCGAACAACGGATGATCGCGCAGATGATGGCGAAGACGGAACGGCCGTTGCGGATAAGATCCCGCAAGCGCGGCTTCCGGCGCTTCAAAGATCATCGCCCGCCTCCTTGCGCCGCGCCTCGCGCAACGCGCGCAAATAGGCGGCGGCCTCTTCCAGCGTCTTCAGCCCGGAAAGCAGGCCGCGGCCGGCGATGCCCGGAGCGCTGACATTCAGCGCCGCGATGTTGCGCCTTTCCGCCCACAGGCTGTTGATCATCGAATGGTCCTTCCGGGCGCAGGAATCGACGAACTTCAGCGCCTCGTAGCCTTCAAGCGCTCTCAGCATTTCAAGCTCGACCATAACGCCGGGAGAAAAGCGCGCATGGGCTTCATCGTAAGCGATCTTGAACGAGTAGCCTTCGCCGCCTTCGATGAAGTTCACAATCATGGCGATGGGAGCGCCCGCCTTGTCGAGCCGGTAAAACTCGAGCGCGCCGGCGTCGAACGCGCCAGCGAGCGCTTCGCGGAAAAACCGCGCCTCCGCCGGCGAGGCGGCGAGCGAGGTTTTCTCCCGCCCCTTCCAGCCGGCATGCTCGAGGCCGAGAAAATCCGTACACCATGCGTCTAGCTCGCTGCGCTGGCGAAGCGCGCGGAATTCAGCGCCGCCCTCGTCGTCGAGGCGGTTCTTCAGCCGGTTAAGCTCCTTGCGCTTCTTCTTGCGAATGACGCACGCGATATAATCCTCCGCGCCATAGCCGCCTTCGAGGAGCGCGCGCTGATAGGCGCCGGAAGCATGGGCGGCGCGACCCGTCTTCATCGCCGCATCGCGCGCGGCCGAGGCGACAGGCCCATCGGCGCCGAGATGGCGCAACCGCAAGAATGCGGGACGCGAAGCGTGGCTTTCGATCGCCGCAAACAGAGCGCGCAGCGCGGCCTGTTCGGCGCCGCGCCGGATCAGAGGCGCGGCGAAAAAACAATGCGGGTGCATCCATGTCTGGAGGTGGCGCAAGGGAAGACGCCCATAGGCCTTCACGGGAACGACAGGCGCAAGCGCCAGAAGCCTGCGTCCGCCGCTTTCGCCATCGAACACGCAAGCGATTTCGACACTCTCCGAGGGCAGCAGACGAAGCGCCGGGATCAGCATCCAGGGCGAGTAGAAAGGGTTCCGCTCAAGGCTCGCCGCGGCGAGATCGCGCCACTCGGTCTCAAGACCGACGGCCTCAGCCGGCGACAGAAACGCGGCCCTGGCGTCGACTTCAACGCGCGGCGAAACCGCCGCCGGGCGCGCGCGATCAGCCATGCCGGGACCCTCCATCGTCTGGCAGGTCATGAAAACTGGCCGATCATAGAAAACGAACCCCCGCAGAACGCGCCCGTTATAGCCCCGCCGGGCGGGCCGCAACAGACGATCCCGTCTGAAAACGCGCAGCTTTCGCGTCGCAGAACGCGGGTCAGGCGGCGTCTTCGCCGACCAGAATGTCGCGTTTGCCGGCATGGTTGGCGGAGGAGACGATGCCCTCCTCCTCCATCCGCTCGATCAACGTTGCGGCGCGGTTGTAGCCGATCTGCAGGCGGCGCTGGACGTAAGAGGTCGAGGCCTTGCGGTCGCGAATGACGACGGCGACCGCCTTGTCGTAGAGGGCGTCGCCCGACGAAGTGTTGCCGCCGATGTCGAGCCCGTCATAAGCGCCGTCCTCGTCGTCCCGGAGTTCGGTGACCGCCTGCACGTAGTCGGGCTTGCCCTGTTTCTTGAGAAACTTGACGATCTTCTCGACCTCGTCGTCGGAGACGAACGCGCCGTGGACGCGGCGGATGCGTCCGCCGCCGGCCATGTGCAGCATGTCGCCCTGGCCGAGAAGCTGCTCGGCGCCCTGCTCGCCAAGGATAGTCCGGCTGTCGATTTTCGACGTGACCTGAAAACTGATCCGTGTCGGGAAGTTCGCCTTGATCGTGCCGGTAATTACGTCGACAGAGGGGCGCTGCGTCGCCATGATGAGATGGATGCCGGCGGCGCGCGCCATCTGGGCGAGGCGCTGCACCATGCCTTCGATGTCCTTGCCGGCGACCATCATCAGGTCGGCGACTTCGTCGATGACGACGACGATGAACGGCATCGGCGCGTAATCGAGTTCTTCGGTCTCGTAAACCGGCTCGCCGGTCTCGCCGTCATAGCCTGTGTGAACGGTGCGCGTCAGTTGTTCGCCGTTCTTCTCGGCTTCGGCGACTCGCTGGTTGAAGCCCTCGATATTGCGGACCCCGAGTTTCGACATGCGCCGGTAGCGCTCTTCCATTTCGCGCACGGTCCATTTGAGCGCGACGACGGCCTTTTTCGGGTCGGTGACGACCGGCGCGAGAAGATGCGGAATACCCTCGTACACGGAAAGCTCGAGCATCTTCGGATCGACCATAATCAGTTTGCACTGGTCGGGCGAGAGCCGG
>JAVJPA010000018.1:0-14344 GCA_040216495.1 Amphiplicatus sp.
ATCCAGCTCCGGCGCCTGTCCGCTAACGAGATGCGCCACAGCCTCGGCCGTGACTCCCGCCAGGGTCAGCCCAAGATGCTGATGACCGAACGCATAAAAGAGATTGTCCGCGCGCGCGCTTTTGCCGATCGCGGGCAGGTAGTCCGGCAAGGTAGGCCGCGCGCCCATCCATTGCGTAACGGATTCGTCGAGACGAATGCCGAGTTCGTCGGCGTGCTGGCGCAGGCGGCGCCATTTCCGCGGGTCCGGCGCCGCGTCCGGGCGCGCAAATTCCACGAATCCCGCAAGCCGCACGGCATTCGCGAAGCGCGTAACAATCAGCGACCGATCCTCGAACACTACAGGAGGGAGCGGCGGCCATCCGTCGGCGGACGTTTCTATATGATAACCGCGTTCCGCGATGAGGGGCGCGCGGCAGCCGGCGCTCTTCATAAGCGGCCCCGAGGCGACGCCTGCTGAAACCAATACAACGTTGGCGCCGAGGTTCGCGCCGCCGCCGCTCACCGCCTTCGCCTTTCCGTCTTCGATCTCGACACGCTCTACGCGTGCGCGAATGAACGCGCCGCCAGCTTTTTCGACCGCGCGCCGCAAGCGCCTGTGAAGCTCTTGCAAGTCAAGGATCTGCCCCGACCGTTCAAACCGGATGGCGCCAGCGATCGGGGCGCGTACCCGGCCGGCGATTTCGGCGATCTCCGTATCCGACGCCAGCCGAAAGGCAGAGGCGGGCGTATTCATTTTTTTCCACGCGGCGGCGCCTTTTGCGGCGCTTTTTTCGCTTTCCCAGACAACGAAATGTCCGTTTTCCAGGAGGAGATCTTCAGCGCCAATTGCCGCCACGAGGCGCCGCCAGGCCGGAATCGCTTCTTCGAGCCAAGCTGTCAAAGCGGCTTTTCCCGACGCGAACTGTGTCGGGGTCGAGGCGGCGATAAAACGATGGGCGAAGGGTCCCCAATTCGCGGCGTTTGCAAGAGGAAAGTCGAGCGGGCCGCCAAGAGCGAAAAGCCGTCCGGGCGCCCCCATAAGGCTTTGGGGCGAGGCGAGAGGCGCCGCCTGCTCTACGGCTAAGTGTCCGGCGTTTCCGAAAGATGCGGACGGGGGCTGATCATACGGGTCAACGACAGTGATGGCGTAGGCGCGCTGCTGTAGTGTGTGCGCGCATGTTAACCCTATGATTCCGCCTCCTAAAATCAGGGCTGATTTAGTCTCCAAACGGAAACCTCCATTGCGCCGGTTGATTGTTTTCAGATAAAGTATACGAAATGGAAGGCTTAGGGAGTGAAAAATGCACAGGGCTACTATCGGCTGGTCAGGAGTTTTTCCGGCGGCGACCACTCAATTCGACACGGAATTTGCGGTCGATATCAAGGAAACGCAGCGCGTCCAAGAGGCGTTGCTGAGCGACGGCGTGGACGGCATGATCGTCCTCGGCACGGTCGGCGAAAACAACTCCCTGGAGCCGGATGAAAAACGCGCCGTGATGCGCGCTGCGAAAAACGCGGCGGCGGGGCGGCGTCCGGTCCTCGCAGGCGTTTCGGAGATGACGACCGAGCGCGCCGTCAGCTTCGCGCGTGACGCAGAAAAGATCGGCGTCGATGGGCTGATGGTGCTGCCGGCGATGGTGTATGTGCCTAAGCCGGAAGAGTTGGCGGCGCATTTCCGCGCGGTCGCGCAGGCGACGTCGCTTCCGATCATGCTTTACAACAATCCGCCTGCGTATCGGACGAGCATCGATTTTAACGTTTTGCGGCGACTTGCCGAAATTCCCAATATTGTCGCCATAAAAGAGAGCGCGCCGGACACAAGGCGGTTCACGGATTTGTTCAATGCTTTTGGCGATCGCTTTGTCGTATTCGCCGGCCTCGACGATGTCGCGCTTGAAGGGCTTTGGCTTGGGGCGAGAGGCTGGGTATCCGGGCTAACGAACGCATTCCCGCAGGAGTCGATCGAGCTTGTCGCGGCTGTTCGCGACGGCGACAGGGAGCGGGCGCTGGAAATCTATCGCTGGTTCATGCCGCTTCTGCACCTCGATGCTGAACACGACCTCGTTCAATGTATAAAGCTCGCGGAACAAGTTATGGGGCGCGGATCGGAGCGCGTCCGGATGCCGCGAATGGCGCTTACAGGCGCACGGCGCGAAGAAGTCGTGAAAATGGTTGAGCAAGCGGCGGCGACGCGTCCTTCCTCGCGGAAACGGCGGCCTGAGGTCTAATGCGTCATCTTTTCTTCTGTATTGACGGGCATACCGCCGGGAATCCGGTGCGTCTTGTGGCGGGAGGCGCGCCGATGCTTCGCGGCGCGACCATGGCTGCGCGGCGTCAGGACTTTCTGGAGCGTTTTGACTGGATTCGGACAGGGTTGTGTTTCGAGCCGCGCGGCCACGACATGATGTCTGGAGGATTCATATACCCTCCTTGCAGGGACGATACGGATGTCGGCATCCTTTTTATAGAAACGAGCGGCTGTCTGCCGATGTGCGGCCACGGCTCCATCGGCATGATCACGTTCGGTCTTGAAAACGGATTCATTAAACCGCGCGAGCCGGGAAGGTTGCGCGTCGAAACGCCGGCGGGCCTGATCGAGGTCTCTTATGAAACGAACGGCCCCAAAGTGAAATCCGTTCGTATAACGAATGTCCCCAGCTTTCTGGAGGCCAGCGATATTCGCATAGATGTGCCGGGTTTTGGGCCGCTCACTGTGGATGTGGCCTATGGCGGCAACTATTACGCGATTGTGGAGCCGCAAGGGGTCTATAAGGGACTTGATGAGCTTGGCGCGATGCGCCTTTTGCAGATCAGCCCGATCGTTCGCGAACTCGTACGCGAGCAGATCCAACCGGTTCATCCGCTTGAGCCGACGATCAAAGGGGTCAGTCATGTCTTATGGGCCGACGCGCCGAAAAGCAGCGAGGCCAGCGCCCGAAACGCCGTTTTTTACGGCGAGCGCGCGATAGACCGCAGTCCCTGCGGCACCGGAACTTCCGCCCGTATGGCGCATCTCGCCGCCCGCGGCAAACTAAACCCCGGCGAACGCTTCGTGCATGAAAGCTATATCGGCAGCAAATTTATCGGCGGAATCGTCGAACAGATTTCGCTGGCGGGGCGCGACGCCATTGTTCCTTATATTGAGGGGGCGGCGATTTCGACGGGGTTCAATACGATCTGGATTGATAGTGAAGACCCGTTTTGGCGAGGGTTCCAAGTGCTGTAAGGAAGCAACCTCTTTGTGCGCCGAGGCGGGCGGGCTTACAAGTTTCGCGTTGGGCGAATACTGGGCCGCGCGATTCGATAAGGGTTCTTTTGCGAGATCGCCATGACGTCTAACACGGCAGAAGAAGATCCGATGGATATGATTCCGTTCGAAGTTCGCAGTCTGTCGGATCGGCTGACCGATGTCGTCCGCGACTTCATTCTCTCGGGTGAAATTTCGCCGACCGTGGCGATACGCCAGGATGCGCTGGCGACCAGACTGAGAGTCAGCAAGATTCCTTTGCGCGAGGCGCTGGCCCGTCTCGAGCAGGACGGCCTCGTCGTCTCCCATCCGAACAGAGGCTACTTTGTAACGCCGCTGTCGGCGGCGGAAGCCGAAGAGGTCTATGCGCTTCGGCTCAAGATCGAGCCGGGCGTTGCGGCTTATGCTTGCATGAAGGCAAGTCCTGCGGAACAGGAGGCGGCGCGGAACGCGCTTAGTCTTCTCGATCGGGAGGCGGCGGCGCAAACGGCAGGAGTCGGCGCCCTTCATCGCGCGTTCCACCTTGCGCTCGTGTCGCCCGCCGAGCGCCCTATCACGACGCGCATGGTGATGCGCCTGCATGTCATCGCGGACCGGTACGTTCGAAAACACCTGGAGCCGCTAGAGCGTCATTTGCGCGCCGAAGTCGAACACGAGGAAATCCTCTCGGCATGGCTGAAGCGGCAGCCCGAAAATGTCGAAAAACTCATCCAGCGGCACCTTAAATTCACGCTTGAAGATTTGCGCAAGCAGTTGAGTTCTGTAGAGAACTGGAATGTTCCAGCTCAATCGCCGAAAAAGTCGCGCAAGAACGTCGACGGATAGCGCAGCGCATGATCAAGAGGCCTGTTGTACAACCGGATCCTGAACGCCTCCTCAATGCTGGCTCTTTTTCAGCCGCACCAGCGCTTCGTCCAGCGCTGACAGGAAGCGCGAGCGGTCGGTTTTGGAGAAGGGCGCCGGACCGCCGACAATATCGCCGCCGGCTCTTAGATCGGCCATGATGGCCCGGGTCGCGACCGCCGCGCCGATCGAGTTTTCGGTGAAGGGCTCTCCCTTGGGAGAGAGGACAATCGCGCCTTTCTTGAGGCAGCGATCCGCAAGCAGAATATCGGCGGTGACGACGACGCTAGCCGCGTCTGCTTGCTCGGCGATAAAATCGTCCGCCGCGTCGAAACCGTCGCTGACGATAATGCGCGTCACCAGAGGATGATTGGGCGTGCGGATGTAGCTGTTGGCGACAATCGTCACGGGCGCATCAAGCCGAAATGCGACTTTATAAATTTCTTCCTTCACCGGGCAGGCGTCGGCATCGACTAGGATGCGGAGGGAGGCGGTCATGAGCGTATGCGGCTTTCGGTTTTTATGGATGCTATTCCGGCAGGTCTGTCAGCGCGCCTATGTCGAGCACAGGCGCGGCGTCGATATCTTTGGCGCCGAGAAGCGCGGCGACTTTCTCTAGCGCGGCGATCAGCGACGCCTGTTCCCAGTCGGCGAGGGCTTCGAAGCGTTTTTGAAACTGCTGCTGAAGCGCGTCCGGCGACTCGGCGAGCGTTTTCTTTCCCGCCTTTGTGATGCGGATCAGCATGCGGCGGCGATCGGCTTCATCCCGGCGTCGGGTGATGAACCCGCGGTCTTCGAGCTTGTCGACCAGAGTCGTCATGGTCGCCAAAGTCAGGGAGGCGTTGCGGGCGAGATCGGTCGGCGTCGCGTCGCCGAGATGATCGACCATGTTGAGAACGATCAATTGCGACGGCGTCAATCCGGTGGCCCGCGCAAGACTTCTAGCGCTGAACTCTGTCGCGCGCAAAATGCGGCGCAAGGCGATAAGCGCTGCTTCGGATCGGTCCCGCATCGGTTTTTCCACAAGTTTTTCCGCACTTTAGCGAAGCGCGGCGATTCGCGCACCGTTATGCGCGCCCTGCACGAAAGCGCCAATATTAATTAGATAAACGAACTAATATCCATCATGGCCTCATAAAGAACAGTGATTGCTGCAGAGCGGAAAGTTAACAAAATAAAACAAAATTCATTGAGAGATTCGCTCGTCTCTGAGCGGGCTGCGGCGGTGTTGACATAAAACTTAGAGTATCTAAGTAATTGCCGACAACGAAAGCAGCCCATGACCGCCGTTATAGAACAACAAGCTCCATCCCGAGCGGGGGAGGCGACGGCGTTGACGTTTCGCCATCCTGTCAGCGACGACGGGAAAAGTGTGTGGGACCTTATCGCGTCCTGCCCGCCGCTCGATCAGAACTCGCTCTACTGCAATCTTCTGCAGTGCTCGCATTTTGCGTCCACCTGTATGATTGCGGAACGAGACGGCGACTTGGCCGGATGGATTTCCGGCTATCGTCCGCCGGAGGAGCCGGACACGCTTTTCGTCTGGCAGGTCGCCGTCAGCGAAAACGCACGCGGGCTCGGCCTCGCCAAGAAAATGATCGGCGCGTTGCTGGCTTCCGACGGCGCGCGCGGGGTCAAGCGTATCAAGACCACGATCACGGAGAGCAACGCCGCATCCTGGGCGATGTTCAAGGGCGCGGCGAAGGCGCTGGACGCGCCGATAGCGCATGAATCCTTCTTCGACCGCGAACGTCACTTCGGCGGCCGTCACGATACAGAGTTTCTTGTAACGATCGGTCCTTTTGAGGCCGACGCCCGTTCATCACTTTAGCCAACCAAAAAAGGAAGGTTGATCATGGCCTACGAAAGTCAGGACCTGAAGCAGACCAGCGTTTTCGAGCGCCGCGAGTCGAAAGTCAGAAGCTATGCGCGGAACTTCCCGGTGAAGTTCGTCGCCGCGAGCGGGGCCGAACTCATCGACGATGACGGCAAGAAGTATATCGACTTTCTCGCCGGTTGTTCGTCGCTGAACTACGGCCACAATCATCCGGCGCTGAAGCGCGCGCTGATTGATTATATCGAGCGCGACGGCGTCACCCACAGTCTCGACATGGAGACGGACGCCAAGGAGGCCTTTCTCGAAGAGTTCGAGAAAACCGTCCTCAAACCCCGCAAGCTCGACTATGTCGTGCAGTTTCCTGGGCCGACGGGCGCCAACGCCGTCGAGGCGGCGATAAAGCTCGCGCGCAAGAAAACCGGGCGCGAAAATATCATCGCCTTCACAAACGGTTTTCACGGCGTGACTTTGGGCGCCCTGTCGCTCACCGGCAACTCGCATCATCGCGGCGGCGCCGGCGTCCCGCTCAATCATGTGACCCACGCGCCGTTCTGCGGCTATTATGGAGACGACGCCAACACAGCCGAACAGCTTGAACGCCTTCTCGAAGACCCGTCGAGCGGCGTCGATGCGCCCGCGGCCATCATCGTCGAGACTGTGCAGGGCGAGGGCGGCCTCAACGTCGCTTCGTTCGAGTGGTTGAAAAAGATCGAGAAGATCGCGCGCGCTTACGGCGCCCTATTCATCGTCGATGACATTCAGGCAGGCGTCGGCCGTACGGGAACGTTCTTCAGCTTCGAACCGGCGGGTCTCACTCCCGACATCGTCACGCTGGCGAAGTCGATCTCCGGTTACGGATTGCCGATGGCGCTGACGCTGATCAAGCGCGATCTCGATATCTGGGCGCCGGGCGAGCACAACGGCACGTTCCGCGGCAACTGTCATGCCTTCGTCACCGCGAAAGCCGCGCTCGAAACCTTCTGGCGCGACGGCGCTTTCGAGAAGGAGATCGCCAGGAAAGCCGACACCCTTCGCAGCCGTCTTGAGGCCATTGCTGAGAAACATTCAAGCCATATCGAAGGCCTTCGGGGACGAGGCATGATGCTCGGCATCGATATGAAGACGGGCGAACGCGCCGGACGCGTCGTCAAGGGAGCGTTCGCGCGCGGGCTGATTATCGAGACCAGCGGCGGCGACGATGAAATCGTGAAATGCCTCATGCCGCTGACCATCTCCGACGAGCAGCTCACAAAGGGGCTCGACATCCTCGTCGAAGCCGTCGACGCGGCCATCGCCAAAGAACTGAAAAAAGCAGCCTAAGGACTAATTGAAATGATTGTCAGAAGTTTTCACGCGATGAAAGACACCGACCGACGGGTGGATTCCGAAGGCTGGAACAGCGTGCGTCTCCTGCTCAAGGACGACAAGATGGGATTCTCGTTCCATATCACCACGATCTACGCCGGCGCGGAACTGAAAATGCACTACCAGAATCATCTTGAGTCGGTTTATTGCGTCGCCGGCGAAGGCAGCATCGAAGATCTGGAGACCGGCGTTAAGCACGACATCAGGCCGGGCGTCATGTATGCGCTCGACAAGAATGATCGCCACATCCTGCGCGCCAAGTCGGAAATGACCATGGCCTGCGTTTTCAACCCGCCGGTGACGGGCAAGGAAGTGCATGACGAGACGGGCGCCTATCCGCTGGTTGCGGCGGAGTGAGGGCGAGTCATGGCCAAGCTTGAAGATATTTATCCTTCGCGCGTGAAGGCGGAGCCCGCAGTCGCAGAACGCCGCGATCCGGTCGTTTATAGCGAGTGGAGCGAAGCGGCGCCCATAACGCGAGAACAAACGGAGTTCTTTCGCAAGAACGGGTATCTCGTCATAGAGAACGCTTTCGATGCGGACGAACTCGGCCTGCTTCAGGGCGAAGGCGCGCGCCTAAGTTCAGGGGCTGCCAAACTGGAGCCGGAGACGGCCATCACCGAACCGGGGTCCGGCGCGGTGCGCTCGGTGTTTAAGATTCACAAGCAGAGCGACATATTCTGGCGCCTCGCCGCCGATGCGCGGCTTGTGTCCATCGCGCAGTTCCTGTTGGGCGATGAAGTTTACATGCACCAGTCGCGCCTTAACTACAAACCGGGCTTCAACGGCAAGGAATTCTATTGGCATTCCGATTTTGAGACCTGGCATGTGGAAGACGGGATGCCGCGGATGCGCGCCGTCTCCATGTCGGTGCTGCTCAACGAGAACACGCCCGCGAACGGGCCGACCATGTTTATTCCGGGTTCGCACGAGCGTTTCATCGCCTGCGTCGGCGAAACGCCCGAAGACCATTACAAGCAGTCGCTGAAGAAACAGGAATATGGCGTGCCTGACGCCGACATGTTGGCGGAGATGGCGAACGAAACAGGCATCGCCATGCCGACAGGTCCCGCCGGGACTGTCGTCATTTTCGATTGCAATACGATGCACGGGTCCAACTCGAACATCACGCCGTTCCCGCGTTCGAACGCGTTCCTCGTCTACAACGCGGTTTCCAACAGACTGCTGGCGCCGTTCGGTCCGAAAAAACCGCGGCCGGACTTCATTGCGGCGCGCGAAGACACATCAAAAATGAAACCCGTCGCCGGGCGCATCTCGCGTCAAGCGGCCTAGGAGGGGATCATGAGCAATACTCTCAGCGGACATACGGTGGAAAAAATCGGCGGCACGTCGATTGCGGCGACAGAAGCTGTTCTCAACAATGTGTTTCTGAATGGGCGCAAAGGCGCCGATCTCTATCAGCGCATCTTTGTTGTCTCGGCTTACGCCGGCGTGACGAACAAGCTGATCGAAGACAAGAAAACCGGCGAACCGGGCGTTTATGCGCTGTTTGCAAGCGCCGAATCCGACTGGGGCTGGGGCGAAGCGTTGACTGCTGTCGGCGAGCGCATGCGCGCGATCAATGCGGAAATCTTTCCGGGTCACGCCGACCGGGCGGCGGCGGATACGTTCGTTCGCGACCGGATCGAAGGCGTCAGGAGCTGCCTGATCGACCTTCATCGCTTGTGCTCCTACGGTCATTTCCGTCTCACTGAACATCTCTCGGCGGTGCGCGAAATGCTCTCCGCGCTCGGCGAAGCGCACAGCGCGCATAATACGGCGCTGCTGCTGCGCCAGCATGGCGTCAACGCGGTGTTCGTCGATCTCACCGGCTGGCGCGATGAGGAAGAGCCGGCTCTCGACGACCGCATCAGGAGCGGCCTCGCTGACATCGATCTTTCCAGGGAGCTTCCGATCGTCACCGGCTACGCGCATTGCCGCGAAGGCATGGTGAAGAGTTTCGAGCGCGGCTACACGGAAGTGACGTTTTCGCGCACGGCGGCGATCACCGGCGCGCGCGAAGCGATCATTCACAAGGAATTCCATCTTTCGAGCGCCGACCCGAAAATCCTCGGCGAAGGCAGGGTTCGCACCATCGGACGAACCAACTATGACGTCGCCGACCAGCTTTCAAATATGGGTATGGAGGCGGTGCATCCGCGTGCGGCGAAAGGCTTGCGTCAGGCGGACATTCCGCTGCGCGTGAAGAACACGTTCGATCCCAACGATGCGGGAACAGTGATCAGCGGCGATTATGTGTCCGAAAACCCGGGCGCGGAAATCGTCACGGGCCGGCGCGGCGTGCTTGCGCTCGAGTTTTTCGAACAGGACATGGTCGGCGTCAAAGGCTACGACGCGGCGATCCTCGCGGTGCTTGAACGCCACAGGGTCGGCATCATTTCGAAATCGTCGAACGCCAACACCATCACGCACTATCTTCAAGGATCGTTGAAAGCGGTGAAGCGCGTCATCGCCGATCTTGAAGAGCAGCAACCGTCCGCGGCGATCACGGTGCGCAAAGTCGCCGTTGTTTCGGCCATCGGCAGCGATATGAAAGCCTCGGGCATGACGGCGAAAGCCACGGCGGCGCTGGCCGAAGCCGGCGTCGATCTGCTCGGCCTGCACCAGCCCATGCGCAACATCGACATCCAGTTCATCATCGATGAAGCGGATTACGAAAAAAGCGTGGTCGCTTTGCACGAAGCGCTGATCGAAGAGCAAGGCGCCGCCGCGCGCGACGCTGGCGCGAGAGAAGCGGCCTGATCCTCAGGTTCGCTTTCCGTAACGGCGCATCCCGGCGCCGTTCCAAGCAAGGAGACGTTCATGGAACTCAATACGAGTCAGATCGAAACCGTTGAAGCCAAAACCGACCTTCTGGCGGTCGCTGTCGACCATGGCGTGCTGCCGAAACTCAAAGAGGCGTTCGGATCGCATACGTTCTTCATGAACGAGAAGGGGCTTTTCATTTTTCAGCGCGCCGAGGAGACCGACACTGAAGCCAAGCTCGTCGCTTTCGCCATGTGGGCGGAAAACGAAGAGAACAAGCTTGTGGCGCTGCGCGATCCCTTGCCGGCGGGGCTGGTGTTCGACCTTGAAGCGACGGAGCTGCGGGGCGATGCGCCGGAGTCGCAAACCAGACATTGACGCCTGAACGGTCGTTAAACGGGGCGAGGGGGTGAGGTCATGATCGTTGCGAGCTTTCTGGGCTTTCTTGCCCTGTTTCTCGGCGTCGGTCTTGCATCTGCGTTCAAGGCAAAGAAATCCCGCACCGATTATTATCTCTGCGACAGCGAAGTCTCGCCCTGGCTCGCCGGCCTGTCGGCGGTCGCGACGAACAACTCCGGCTACATGTTCATCGGCGTCATAGGGTTCACCTATGCGACCGGGCTCGCGGCTATCTGGCTGATGATCGGCTGGATCCTCGGCGATTACGTTGCTTCTATATTCGTGCACAGACGGCTTCGCGAGGCGACGGCGCGCACTAAAGAAGCGTCCTTCGCGGCCGTGCTTGCGACCTGGAACGGCGAGAAATTCGCCGTCTGGCGCAGGATTGCGGCGATCATCATGGTGATTTTTCTCGGCGCGTATGCGGCGGCGCAGATCAGCGCGGGCGGCAAGGCGTTGCAAGGCATGCTCGGCTGGGATCCGAAATTCGGCGCCGTCGTCGCGGCGGCGATGATCCTCGCCTATAGCGCCGCCGGCGGCATTCGCGCGTCGATCTGGACGGACGCTATTCAGTCTTTCGTGATGCTCGGCGCCATGTCGCTCCTGTTTTTCGTCGGCGTCGCCGGCCGGGGCGGGATCGCCGAAACGATTGGACAGATGCGCGCCGTGCCGAATTTTCTCGACTGGTTTCCGCAAGACCTTCTCTTGCCGGGGGCGCTGGGCATGGGGCTGTTCGTCGTCGGATGGATGTTCGCCGGCCTCTCCGTCATCGGCCAGCCGCATGTGATGGTCCGGTTCATGGCGCTCGACTCGCCGTCGAACATGGGACGCGCGCGGGCGTGGTACTATGGCTACTTCACGCTGTTCTATGCGCTGGCGACCGGCGTCGGCATGTTGTCGCGGCTTTATTTGCCGGAACTGGGCGGGGTCGATCCCGAACTCGCGCTTCCGACCATGGCGCTTGAGCTTTTGCCTGCCGTTTTCGTCGGCATGACCCTCGCCGGCGTTTTCGCGGCGACCATGTCGACGGCTGACTCGCTGGTCTTGAGCTGTTCGGCGGCGATTACGCACGACCTGATGCCCGAACGGCAGGAGAAAAGCTGGAAGCTGAAGGCGGCGACCGCAGCGGTGACGCTGTTCGCGCTCGCCATTGCAGTGAGCGAGAATCGCAGCGTCTTCAATCTCGTCATTCTCGCCTGGTCGACGCTGGCGTCGGCGTTCGCGCCGCTTCTCATCGTTTACGCGGCGAACCGGCGCATCCCCGAGCTTGGCGCGCTGATCTCCATGGTGATCGGGGTCGGGGTCGCCTTGTGGTGGCGGCGCATGGGTTGGCAGGCCGATATTTACGAGGGGATGCCGGGCATCCTTTCCGGTCTAGCCGTCGCCTGGCTTTTCTCAAAAAGCGCCCGCTCGATTGAACTCAAAACGAGTCTTTCGGACGCCAAGCCCGAAGCCGCCGAATAAGCCGGTAAAGCCTTCATTAGCCTTGAGCGGCGCGTCGGGGGACGCGATTTACGCGCTGGCGCGCGCCTGCGTAACAGGCGATAATGCGGCGCGTTTCATGGAGACGGCCAATGACGACCACATCCTTCATCCGCGGCGCGCTGATGGTTCTGACGGCGCTTTTTGTTTTCTCGGGCGCGGCGAACGCCGCTTCTCAGGAGAAGATCGACCGGCGCGTCGGCAACGCCCTCGCCGAGTTCAGAGAAGAGATCACCGGCGCCAATGATCTGCTTGCGCGCGCCGAAGGCGTGCTGGTGTTTCCATCGGTGAAAAAAGCCGGGATAGGCGTCGGCGGCGAATATGGCGAAGGCGCTCTTCTCGTGAGGGGCAAAACCGTCGGCTACTATTCGACCGCGGCGGCCTCCATCGGCTTCCAGCTCGGCGCGCAGGCGCGCACGCAGATTCTGGTCTTTCTTGAAAAGAGCGCGCTCGAAAAATTCCGCAACAGCGACGGCTGGGAGATCGGCGTCGACGGCTCTGTGGCGGTTATCACGCTCGGCACGGGGGGCGCGATCGATACGACGAGCCTCAACGAGCCCATCGTCGCCTTCGTCTTCAACAACAAGGGGCTGATGTACAATCTCTCCCTTGAAGGATCGAAGATCAGCCGGATTCACCGCTAGGCGTTAAAGGTCGCCGTCCCATAGCGCGCGCCAGCGTTCGATCATCGCTGCTTCCGAGTAAGCCTCCGCGCACCGGACGCGGTTCGCGGCGCCAAGGCGTTTTCGCAAACCGTCTTCGGACAACAGCGCAAGACCGGCTTCCGCAAGCGCGGATGCGCTGCAGGGAACGATGCAGGGGCGGTTTTCGGCGGCGACCATTTGCGCGATATCGCCCACATCCGTCGCAACGACGGCGAGACGCGAAGCCATCGCTTCGAGAAGACTAACCGGCGCCTGCTCGGTGTCCGACGACATCATGAAGAGGTCGAAAGCGCCGAGTATGGCGGCGGGATCGGCGACATAGCCGGGCAGGAAGACCCGAGCCGCGACGCCAAGCGACCCCGCGCGCGCTTCTATTGCGCCTCGTTCCGGTCCGTCGCCGACGATGGCGAGGCGCGCCGGAATTTTTGCGTTGATCGCCGCGAAGGCGTCGACAAGGCGCGGGAGATTCTTCTCCGGCCGCAGTCCCGCCACGGTTCCGATCAATGGGCTGTCGCCGGGATCGCCCATCTTCGCGACAAACGAAGGGTCCGGCGCCCGGTCAAAGCGCGCCGCGTCGACGCCGTTGGCGATGAAGCGCAGACGTTGCTGCGGAATGCGCCATTTTTCCCGCGCAATCGCTTCGAGCGTTCGCGAGGCGACTGCCACATGTTTGCCGCCAAGGGCGAGGCGGCGGAACCATGCGCGGCGGGCGAGCGGCGCCGCCGCCTCTTCGGGGCCGAACCCGTCTTCCATGTGTATCTGCGGAACGAGAGACGGCCTGTTGGCCATCGCCCATTCCATCGATCCCCAGTTGGATGTCACAAGGAGATCGGGCCGTTCGTCCGACAGAAGACGGCGGAACGCGAAAATATTCTTCAGGGTGCGGCGCTTTTCGGGGGCGATATCCGTGCGCAGTTTATACTCGACATCGACGCCAAGCCTGTCGGCGGCCGCATAGTTTCCGTCCATGGCGAGGATCGAATGCCGGTAGCGTTTCCCGAGCGCATTGGCGAGCGTCGCAAACCGCGCCTGCGGCCCGCCGACGGCGAAGGTTGCGAAGACGTGGAAAATCTCGCGCGTCATGCGCTGTCGCGCCGGTCGGCGAAAGCGGCGGCGAAGAAAGCGCCGCGATTGTTCTCCGGCGCCCAGCCGAGATCGGCCTTCGCGGCGCTGGCATCAATCTGCGCGCCGAAGCCGCGCGAGAGAATGTCGCGGGCGCTTGGCATGGGGACCTTTCGTCCGCCGGCGCGCTTGATGGTCCATTTCGCCATTTCGCCAAGCCACAACAAGGTCAGGCTCGAACCGTGAAAGCGCAGCGGCCTGCCGGTGTGGCGCGCAAGCTCGTCGATATACTCGCGCGCCGTCGGCCGCACGTCGCCTACAAGCGTATAGCTTTTGCCGACCGCATTCGGCGCCGTCAGGGCGCTGACGATGGCGTCCGCGACGTCGCGCGCCAGCACGAACGGCAAGGGCGTCTTGCCGCCGTTCCAGCCGATGCAATGCTGGTCGTTGTTGAAGAGGCCGAGGCCGCTGTGAAAAGGCGAAGCGCCGGCGCCGACCACGAGGCCGGGCCGCAGGAGAATGACGGGGAGCGCGTCGACGCGGCGCATTTCCATCAGCTTGCGGTCGGTCTCGGCCTTCGCGCGCGCATAGTCGCTGCGTTCTTCAGCGTGCGCATCCGGTTCGGCGCTGTCGCTGACCAGCCCGGCTTCTGCGCCGAGATAGAGCGAGGCGATGGAGCCGACATGGACGAGGCGCT
>JAVJPA010000019.1:0-8342 GCA_040216495.1 Amphiplicatus sp.
GAGATCGGCGAGCGCGGCCGTCAGATCATACAGAAGCCCCGGCCGGTCGCGCCCCTCCGCCTCGACCACGACGCAATCTTCCGAGGCTTCGAGATCGAGCCGCACCAAGGAAGGAACTTTGAAGATCGCGCGGCGGTCGCCGATGCGCTTGGCGGGAGTCGGCGCTTTCACGGGCGCGGCGCGCGCGGCTTCAAGAAGCCGCGCATGAAGCCGGCGGATAAGCGCGGCGTCGTCGAGCGGCCCGCCGTCGAGCGACTGGATGGTGAACACGTCGATAGCCTTGCCGTCCGTGGTCGTCGTCACTTGCACGCTGCGCACGCTGACGCCCGCCGTCGAAATCGCGCCGGCGAGGTCGGCGAGAAGGCCCGGCCTGTCCTCGGCGTAGACGGTCGCCTCGATCTCGTTCCTGTAGGGCCGGATCGACACGCCCGCAGCGGCCTTCTCCTGCGTCGCGGCGCGGGCGAGATCGCCGATGCGCGCGATCATCTCCGCGTCGAAGATCCGGAACATTTCGTCGCTGAGGCGCGCGAGGAAAGCGTCCTGCTCCTTCTCGCTCCAGCTTGCGAGCGCGCCGCGCGCGGCGGCGCGGACGGCGCCGGCGCGTTCCGCGAAACGTTTGGCGAGCGCTTCCTGCCCGCCGGAAAGCCATGCCGAGGCCGAGTAATAAAGCTCGGAAAGCTGCCGGCGCGTCCAGTCGTCCCAGGAAGAAACGCCGACCGTGCGCAGGTGGCAGACGGACAGGACCAGCAACATGTCGAGGCGGCGCCGGTCGCCGACCTCTTCGGCGAACCGCGCGACGGCGCGCGGCTCGGAAAGGTTCCGCCGTTCGACTGTTTCGACCATCGCGAGGTGATGCGCCGCGGCCCAGCCGACTAGGCTTGCGTCTTCCGGCGCAAGACCAAGGCGTTTTGAGATGCGCCCGACCAGCCGCTCGCACGACTCGATTGAGCCTTCGCGGATCGACCAGATGGTTTCGTGCAGCAGCGCCGCCGCATAAAACAACGTGCGCTCTTTCGTCTTCGACAGGATGCCTGTCGCGATCGGATGCCTTTCTTTGGCGTCTCCGCGTTCGATTTCGGAGAGGACGCCGACGGTCTGAAACACGTTCTCATCGACCGAGTAACGCCGATAGAGCCCGTACTCAATCCGTCCAATGATCTTTCCAAATGACGGAATATACCGCCCGAGAAGCCCTGTTTCCGCCATCAGCCGCAAGGTCTCGGCGGGGTTCTTCGCCTCCGTCAGCGTCGCCAGAAAGACTTTCGCGATAGCGGGGTCGTTGCGCTTTTCCAGCGTCAGCCCGATCGCCGACGCGGAAACGATCGCCAGCGCGTCGGGATGAATGTCGAGATCGGGACGCCTTGCGTAGGCGCGGAACAGGCGGAACAGATCGAGCGGCGAGCGCCGCGCCTTCGCCGCATTGTCGAAATGGAGAAGGCCGAAGGCGAGCTTCAGGTTCGCCTTCTCGCCCGCCTCGTCTTTGGTCAGCGAATTAGGGATGACCTTGAATACGCGCGGCGACAGGCGGAAATGTTCTTCTTCAAGCTTGGCGGAAAAGATGCGCGTCAGGCGCCCGACTTCCATCGCATTGACGAAATAGTGCTTCATCAGCCGCTCGGCGGCGGGCATGCCGCCGCGGTCGGCATAACCGAGCTTTTCCGCAAGCGCCGGCTGCACATCGAAGGAAAGTTTTTCGTCGGCGCGCCCGCGCAGGCCGTGGAGCTGTACGCGCACCGACCACAAGAACCGCTCGCACTTTTTCAGCGCTTTCAGATCGTCCGGCGCGAGAAGGCGCTTTGTGGCTTTCTCGTCGTCGATGTTCTTCTCGAACTCATATTTGTAGAGCCATTTGAGGGTGTGAAGGTCGCGAAGCCCGCCCTTGCCTTCCTTGAGGTCAGGCTCGGCCAGATAGCGCGACTGTTCGGATTTCTCGTGCCGATCTTCAAGCTCGGCGCGCTTGGCGGCTTCGAATTGCTTCTTCGTGCGCTTTCTCAGTTTTTCGTAGCGCTTCTGAAAATCCGTGTACGCCGCACCTGCGCCGCAGATATGGCGGGCGTCGAGGAACGCGGTGCGCGCCACAATGTCGGCTTGCGCGAACTCTGCGGCCGACGCCGGCGTGTGAACGGCGTGACCGACCTTCAGGCCCGCATCCCAGAGCGGATAGAGAATGAAATCGAGCAGCGGCCGGATCGCGGTTTCCTCGCCCGGATGCAGGAAAAGCAAATCGATGTCGGAATAAGGCGCAAGCTCGCCGCGGCCGAAGCCCCCGACCGCGACGACGGTCAGGCGGCGCGCCGCTTCGCTGTGGCTCTTGGCCCCTTCGCGAAACAACGATGAAATCGCATCGGTTACGAAATCCGCAAGCCGGTTCGCCGCCACGTCGCCGCGCGCATATTGCGCGACGACCGTGCGCCTGCGCTTCTCCACATAGGTTTTAAGAACCGCCGCAATTTCCCCATGAGACTGGCCGGCGCGCTGGCGTTCGCACGCGCTCGCCAACGCCTCGGAGATCGGCGCCGTCCCGGATCGTTTTTCGTCAGGCTGCATCGGCGCGGTCATGACCTGCCTCGCCTTGGGCGATCGAGGCTCGAAGCGGGCGTTGTCGGGCGCGCCGCTTCACCCATCCAGGCGCTTCAGCTGGGCGAGAACAAGAGCCGCGCCGGCATGTCCGGCATGCGCCGCGCGCTGGCACCAGCGCTGCGCCTTCGCATCGTCGGCTTTGACGCCTTCGCCCCTGCCGTAGGCTTCGCAAAGCCGGTACGCGGCTTCCGTCGTCTTCGGATAGGAGGAGTTTTCAGCCGTCGCCACTTTCGTCAGCCAACGGACGGCCTCGACGGATGAGCGCTCGACCCCGTCGCCGTCCCGATAGCGCTGCGCGAGGCGCCAGGCGGCGACCAGATCGCCGTCTTCGGCGCGTTCGGTTTCGATGGCGACAATCTCCGCCTGCGAGGGCGCAGAAGGCGCGCCGGCGCGGCGGAGCCGTTCAAGCGTCACCAGCGCGATCATGTCGCCCCGCAGCGCCGCTTCCTTGAGATAAGCGCTCGCCTCTTCATGGCAGCCAGCCGCGGCGCAAGCGGCGGGCGCGGTTCCGTCAAGCAGCATCAGCGCGGCGCGGCGCTGGGCGCGGGCGTCGCCCGATTGCGCAAGAGAAGAAAGCGCTTCCCAGTCTGCCTTGGCGCTGGCCGCCGTCAGCGAAACAGGAACAAGGGGCTGGCCCGCCAAAGCAGGGGCGCAGGCGGCGAAAACCGCGCCCGCGGCAAGGATGCTGGTGACTGTCATCCGGCTCACAATCCGGCTCCGTTGCGGCGCAACAAGCCTCGCGCCGCGGCCTTCATACGTCGTCCGCCAATAATTTCAATCGGTAGAGCGATTCGAGCGCCTCGCGGGGGGTGAGCGCATCAGGGTCGAGCGCCGAAAGGGCCTCTGCCAACTGGCTGGCGCGCGGGGCCGGCTCTGGCTCAGGCGGGGATTCTGAAGGGGCGGCTGCGGCGAATAGCGGCAGATCGCTGATCGAGCCGGACTGGCGCTGCGATTCGAGGAGGGCGAGCACAGCCTCGGCCCGTTTGACCACCCCGGCGGGGAGGCCCGCCAGCCGCGCCACCGCGACGCCGTAGGAGCGATCCGCCGGGCCGTTAACCACCTCGTGCAAGAAGACGACCTCGCCTTTCCACTCGCGCACCCGCATCGACACGTTGGCGAGGCGCTGAAGGCTCGCCGAGAGCGCCGTCAGCTCGTGATAATGAGTGGCGAAGAGGCCGCGGCAGCGGACTTTATTGTGCAGGTGCTCGACCGTCGCCCAGGCGATGGAGAGCCCGTCGAATGTCGAGGTGCCGCGTCCGATCTCGTCGAGAATGACCAGCGCCCGTCCGCTCGCCTGATTGAGGATCGCGGCCGTCTCGACCATTTCCACCATGAAGGTCGAACGCCCGCGCGCGAGATCGTCGGCGGCGCCGACGCGGCTGAAGACGCGGTCAGCGACGCCGAGATGCGCCGACTGCGCAGGAACATACCCTCCGGCCTGCGCGAGAATGGCGATCAGCGCGTTCTGACGGAGAAAAGTCGACTTGCCAGCCATGTTCGGCCCCGTGACGAGCCAGAGTTTCGCGCCCGCCTCATCGGCGAGAGCGCAGTCATTGGCCGTGAAGCCGCCCGATCCAGCCTTGCGCAGCGCCTGCTCGACCACAGGATGGCGCCCGCCCTTGATGTCGAAGGCGAGGCTGCGGTCGATGCTTGGGCGGACATAAGTCTCTTCGCGCGCGAGCACGGCGAACCCCGCCGCGACGTCGAGCGAGGCCGCCGCATCCGCCGCCTCGCCGATCTCGTCGGCCGACATCATAAGGTCGCCGACCAGCCTTTTGAAAATCTCAAGCTCGCGCTCCAGCGCCTCGTCGCGGGCGCGCGCGATCTTGGAGTCGAGATCGGCGAGTTCGGTCGTCGTGAAGCGCACGGCGCTCGCCAGCGTCTGGCGATGAATAAAGAGCGCCGAGTGCGGCGGCGCAGTCAGCTTGTCGGCCTGTCCCGGCGGAACCTCGACGAAATAACCGAGCACGTTGTTGTGCTTGATCTTGAGCGTCCTGAGGTCCGTCTGCTGACGATAGGACGCTTCAAGGCCGGCGATCACGCGTCGCGATTCGTCGCGCAGCAGGCGCACATTGTCGAGGCCGGGGTCAAAGTCCCTGGCGATGAAGCCGCCGTCACGCGCCAGCATCGGCAGGGAGTCGGCGAGCGCCTCCGTAAGCAAACGGTGCAACGCAGAGAAGCCTCTCTTATCTCGCGCTACGAGCGCGGCGGCGGCGCGCGCAAGATCGGCGGGCAACGGCGCGGTTCGGTTAAGCCCGGACAAAAGGCTGGCGATCTCGCGGGCGCTGTCGAGACCGTCGCGGATTGCGGCGAGGTCGCGCGGCCCTCCGCGGTCAAGCGACAGGCGCGACAGCGCCCGAGCGAGATCCGGCATGCCTGACAAGGCTTCGCGGATAGCGGTCAAGGGACGCTCCTCGCGCGCCAGCGTTTCAACGCAATCGAGGCGGGCGTTGATCGCATCGGGATCGGTCAGCGGCGCGGAAAGCCGTGCGGCGAGAAGGCGCGCGCCCGGCCCTGTCACAGTCCTGTCGATGGCGGCGGCGAGCGAACCCTCGCGCGCGCCCGATTGCGTCTGCAACAGTTCGAGCGAGGCGCGCGTCGCCTGATCGATGGTCATCGCCGACGAGGCGTCGGCGCGGCGCGGCGGGCGCAACGCCGGCATCCGCCCGACCTGCGTCAGCTCGATATAGGCGAGGACCGCGCCGAGCGCGGCGAGTTCGGCGCGGGAGAATTGGCCGAACCCGTCGAGCGAGCCGAGTTTGAAATGCTCGAGCAGCCGGCGCTCGCCGGCGCGGCTGTCGAAGAACGCGCCGGGCTGAAGGGAGGTCTTGAACTCGGCGCCCAGCTCGGCGAGCGCCGCCGCCCAGTTTTCCTCCGCATTGTCGGGAACGATCAGCTCACTGAGCGACAGGGACGCCGCATGAAGGCGCGCTTCAGCGAGGGTTGTCGGACGAACGAACAGTTCGCCGGTCGAGACGTCGGTCCAGGCGAGCGCCGCTTCCGCGCCGCCGCGCAGCATGGCGATGGCGGCGAGATGATTGCTGCGGCCCGCTTCAAGGAGCGAGTCTTCGGTCAGCGTTCCGGGGGTCACATAGCGGACGATGTCGCGCCGGACGACCGACTTCGAGCCGCGCTTCTTCGCCTCCGCGGGGTCTTCGACCTGCTCGCAAATGGCGACGTTGAACCCCTTGCGGATAAGCCGCGCGAGATAGGCTTCATAAGCATGGTGCGGCACGCCGCACATCGGGATTTCCTGCCCCTGATGCTTGCCGCGTTTCGTGAGCGTGATGTCTAGCGCCGCCGAGGCCTTCACCGCGTCGTCGAAGAACAGCTCATAGAAATCGCCCATGCGATAGAACAACAGCGCGTCCCGCGCGGCGCGCTTCATCTCGAGATACTGCGCCATCATTGGCGTGACGGCGGCGTCCTCGATATCGGGCGATGATGCGTCCATTGGCGGGAAGTTACGTAAGCTTGATTTTCAGGGCGCTGGCGGAAAGGCAGGAGCCTTTATAGGATTACGGCCCGCGAGTCGAAACACCCCAAAATGACCAGCGAGGCCTGCGTTGCGTAAACGAATACTGAAAGCCCTGCGGCGGACGCCCCCGCCCCCTGTGGAAACTTCCATCGATCTGGGCGACCGGATCGCCCCTCTGACCGCAAGGGTCAACCGCCGCGCCCGCCGGCTGATCGTCAAGGTCGACCCTGTCGCCGGGCGGGTTTTGGTGACGGCGCCCTCGCAGCGCGCGCTCCCAGAAGCATTGCGCTTTGCAGATACGCGCAAGGTCTGGATCCGCGAGCGGCTCGATGAAGCGCCCGCGGCGCGCCCGTTCGCCGCCGGCGGCGTGTGCCCCTATCGCGGGGTCGATCATCTGATCGTCAATCAGGGCGGCGTCCGCTCGCCGGTCATTCGCGTTGAAGGCGACGCGCCGAAACTCATTGTCGGCGGCGACCCAGCTCACTTGAACCGCCGCCTTGTCGACTGGCTGAAGAAAGAAGCGCGCGCCGCTCTAGCCGTCCGGGTCGATTTTTATTCCGAGAAACTCGGCCGCAAACGCGGCGCTATCCGCATCCGCGACACGCGCTCGCGCTGGGGCTCGTGCTCAAGCGACGGAACGCTGTCGTTTTCGTGGCGGCTGATTCTGGCGCCGCCCGATATTCTCGATTACGTCGCCGCGCATGAATGCGCGCATCTCGTGCATCTCGACCATTCCCCCGCCTACTGGCGCACGCTCAGGGGGCTAGGGGTCGACGCGCGCGCGGCGCGGGACTGGTTTAACGACCGCGGACCGAGCCTGCACGCCTGGGGCGTCGAGGTCCCGCCAGCGAAACGCGCCGCTTAGCTTCGCTCCACGATGTAGTCGGCGATCGGGTCGCCGCGCACCTGCAACGGCGCGAGCATGGGGATCGGCTCAGGCGCCGCCGTCGCATCGAGCGCGCGGCTGATCGCTTCGCGCCAGATCACTGCGGGCGCGGCGCCGCCGACGAGCTTGTCCATCGGCTTGTTGTCGTCGCGCCCGACCCAGACGACGCCGACAAGTCCGCCGGCATGACCGGCGAACCAGGCGTCGCGGCTGTCCTGGGTGGTGCCGGTCTTGCCCGCCACCGCGAAGCCGCCGACCGACGCGGCGCGGCCCGTGCCCCAATCGACAACGGCGCGCAGCATATAATTGACCATATCGACGCTGCGCGCCGACGCGGCGGTTTCAATGACCCCGGCATCGCGCCGATAGATCAGCTCGCCTTCTATCGTGCGGATGCTTTCGATGGCGTAAGGCGCAACGCGGTAGCCATTGTTGGCGAACGGAACATAGGAGCCGGCGAGTTCGAGCGGCGTCACCGCATCGACGCCGAGCGCCAGCGACGGGCCTTGCGTTTTGACGGGAAGTCCCGTGCGCCGCGCAACCTGCCGCACAGCGCCGCGGCCCACGCTTTCCTGCAACCGAATCGTAGCGCTGTTCAGCGACCGGGCGAGCGCTTCGGTCAGAGTCACCTCGCCATAATATTTGTCGCCATAGTTTCCAGGCTTCCACGCATCGATCTGCACCGGCTCGTCAAGGAGCATTTCTTGTGGCGTAAAGCCTGCTTCCATCGCCGCAAGAAAGACGAACGGCTTGAACGCCGAACCCGGCTGGCGGCGCGCATTCACGGCGCGATTGAACTGGCTGGCGCGATAGTCGCGCCCGCCGACCATCGCTCTCACGGCGCCGCTGCGATCCAGCACCACGGCCGCCGCCTGCGCCTCTTTTTCAATGGGCGACAGCGCGATCCCCGCGGTCATGCCGGCCTCCAGCGATTCCTGAACGCGCGGATCGAAGGTAGTCTGCACCACAAGATCGGCGTCGACGCCGCGCGTCAGATCGGCGGCCTCGGCGAGAATGTAATCGATAAAGTAAGGCGCGGCGGCGAAGCGCGGCGCGGCGAGACGCACAGGCTCAGCCCGCGCGCGCTTCGCCTCTTCCTCCGAGAGGAATTTCGCCTCGACCATGGCGTCGATCACGAGCCGGCCGCGCTGGCCGGCGTCTCCCGGATTGCGCGTCGGCGCATAGCGCGAGGGCGCCTTGAGGAGGCCCGCCAGCACCGCCGCTTCGCCGACAGTAAGTTTGCGCGCGGGTTTGCCGAAATAACGATAGCTCGCCGCATCGATTCCGTAAGCGCCGGCGCCGAAGTAAACCCGGTTGAGATAGAGGGTGAGAATTTCGTCCTTGGTGAAGCGATGCTCCAGCCACAGCGCCAGCAGCAGTTCCTGAAGCTTGCGTTTC
>JAVJPA010000020.1:0-41656 GCA_040216495.1 Amphiplicatus sp.
CTTCCCGAGGGCTGGTTCCCGCCGGAAGAGGAATTCTACGTAAACCCCACGGGCAAGTTCGTGATCGGCGGTCCGGATGGCGACGCCGGCCTCACCGGCCGCAAGATCATCGTCGACACGTATGGCGGCGCGGCGCCGCACGGCGGCGGCGCGTTCTCCGGCAAGGACCCGACGAAAGTCGACCGCTCCGCCGCCTACGCCGCCCGCTACCTCGCCAAGAACGTCGTCAAGGCGGGCCTCGCCGAGCGCTGCCTGATCCAGCTTTCCTACGCCATCGGCGTCGCCAAGCCCTTGTCCGTCTATGTCGATCTGTTCGGCACGGGCGAGGTCGATGAGGACCGCCTCGGAAAGGCGTTGCGCGAGGTGATGGATCTGACGCCGCGCGGCATCCGCACGCATCTCTCTCTCAACAAGCCGATCTACGCACGATCCGCCGCCTACGGACATTTTGGCCGCGAGCCGGAAGCCGATGGCGGCTTCTCGTGGGAGAAGACCGACCTTGTCGAGGCGCTGTTGACGGCGGTGAAGGCGTAGGCTGGCTTCAGCCGCGCGACCGGCGCGAAACTCCTCTTCCCCATGGTCATCCCGGGCGCGCTGCGGCATGAAATGCCGCTGCGCAGACCCGGGATCGCTATCCGTGAGGGCGCCCTTTGCGGCGGTTGTTGCGGGCGCATCGGCTGAGAACGATCCCGGGTCTGCAACGCAGCGTTTCACGCTGCATTGCGCCCGGGATGACGATGGCGGAGAGGAGGTTCGCGCCCGTCGCGCGCGGCCCGGGACGACGGAGCGGTCAGCAGGCGAATGGCTCAAATCCTACCGAACATAACTCGCGCCGTTCACATCGAACGTCGATCCGGTCGCCGACGGGCAGGCGTCGGTGAGGAGGAAAGCGGCGAGCGCGCCGATTTCTTCGGGCTGCGCGACGCGGCCTATCGGGATCTCCGCGACGGCCTTTGCGCGCGCGGCGATATCTTCCGGCGCCATGCGAGTTTCGACCCATCCGGGGGAAATCGCGAAGAACAGGATGTTTTCTCCCGACAGCGCCCGCGCGTATGTTTTCGTCAGCGCAAGGATCGCGCCTTTGGAAGCGGCGTAGGCGGCGAAGTCGAGGCCGTCGCCGCGATGGCCGGCGCGGCTCGCGAGATTGACGACGCGGCCCCCCTTGCCGTCGCTCCCTTGCTGACGAAAGTGCGCGACGGCGGCCCGGCAGATATCGGCGGGCGCCTGAAGGTTGACGGCGAGCGTCGCCGCCCAGTTTTCGTTCCAGACCTTTTCGTCGCCGGCGACCGGCGTCGGCAGGTAAATGCCGGCGTTGTTGACGACGGCGTCGATGCGTCCGGCGCGCGCGACCGCGGCGGCGAACAGGCGCGCGCCGGCGCCGGGAACGGCGAGATCCTCGATCAGGAGGTCGTCCGTCCCGACGGCCCCTTCCCCGATCAGCGCCTCGCTCGCCGGGCTGCGGCGGCCCGCATGGCCGAGAACGCGCGCGCCGGCGGCGGCGCAGGCCCGCGCCGTCGCGAGGCCGATGCCGCGCGAGGCGCCGGTGATGAGGATGGTCTTGCCGTCGAGCGTCAGCATGGAAGCTCCTTTCGCGCCGTTATGGATCGCCCCGTTATAATCACAGGCGCCGCCGGCCCGCACGGGGTCTTTGCGAGGGGGCTTAAGGCCGCCGCGGGCCTTGAAATTCATGCCCCGGCCGGGCTAAGCCCTCCCGTCCCACAGCATCAGGAAGAGACGGGGTCCCCCATGGCCGGCCATTCGCAGTTCGCGAACATCATGCACCGCAAGGGCAAGCAGGACGCGCGCCGCGCGAAAATGTTCTCGAAGCTCTCCAAGGAAATCACGGTCGCCGCGAAAATGGGCGCGCCTGACCCGGACTTCAATCCGCGCCTGCGCCTCGCAATCAATGCGGCCAAGGCCCAGTCGATGCCGAAGGACAATATCGACCGCGCCGTCAAGAAAGCGACCGGCGGCGACGGCGCCGGGTACGAGGAGATCCGCTACGAGGGTTTCGGGCCGGGCGGCATCGGCGTCATCGTCGAGGTGCTGACCGACAACCGCAACCGCGCCGCGACGGATGTGAGGACCGCCTTTTCCAAGAACGGCGGCAATCTCGGCGAGACGGGCTCCGTCTCCTTCATGTTCGACCGCATGGGCGAGGTGATCTATCCGGCGGCGAAAGGCAGCGAGGACGAGATGCTCGAAGCGGCGATCGAGGCCGGCGCCGACGATGTTCAGTCCTCGGAAGAAAACCATATCATCTACTGCGCCGGCGACGCGCTCGGCGCGGTCTCGTCGGCGCTGGAAGCGAAGTTCGGCGAGGCGGAGTCGGTCAAGCTCATGTGGCGCCCGCAGAACAATATCGCGATCGAAGGCGAGGCGGCCGAGACGCTGATGAAAATGCTGAACGCGCTCGAAGACTGCGACGACGTGCAGAACGTCTACGCGAATTTCGACATGTCGGCGGAAGAGCTGGAGCGGCTCGCCGGTTAGGCGCTCTTTGCGACCTGCTCTTCGGGTTCGGTCCAGCGGCGGATCACCGCGTCGAGCCTGTCCTGGCTGATCGGCTTCGACAGGAAATCGTCCATGCCGGCGGCTTCGCTGAGCTCCACGTCCTGCGACATGACATGGGCCGTGAGGCAGACGATGGGCGTTCTCGCCGCGCCCGTCTCCGCCTCGGCCGCCCGGATCGCCCGCGCCGCCTCGTAGCCGTCCATTTCCGGCATCGAGACGTCCATCAGGATGAGGTCGAAGCCTTCCTTCGTCTCATTGTATCGCGCCAGCGCGTCGCGGCCGTTGCCGACAATGACAAGCTCGTGCAGCGCCGGCTTCAGCATGTGGCGCACGACAAGCTGGTTCACCTCGTTGTCCTCGGCGAGAAGGATGCGGATCTTGTCGCCCTCGGCGACAGCCTCCGGCTCAGCGGCGGCGAGGTTCTCGCCGCTTTCTTCCCGCTCCTCGGCTTTCTTCTTGCCGAGAATTTGCCCGATGGTTTGCAGGAGCAGCGTCGCGCGCGCCGGCTTGACGAGATAGCCGTCGACGCCGATCTCGCGGAAGCGCTTGGCGTCGCCCTGCTGGTCGACCGAGGTGAGAACCAGAATTGGAGTCGGCGCGATCGCCGCATCGGCGCGGATGGCCCGGGCGAGCATTTCGCCGTCCATGCCGGGCATGAAATAGTCGACGATGACGAGCGCATAAGGCGCGTCGATCAGCGCCGAGGCGCGCATGGCGTCGAGCGCGTCCTGCCCGCCCTCCACCGTGTCGGTTTCGAACCCCCAGGCCGCAAGCTGTTCCGATGCGATCTGGCGGTTCACCTCGATGTCGTCGACGATCAATACGCGCCGGCCCGCCGCATCGAGCGAAATCGGCGGCGTCGCGGCGTGATGGGCGTTCACCGGCAAATCGAGCGTGAACCAAAAAGTAGAGCCTTCGCCTGGCCGCGACGACACGCCGACCTCGCCGCCCATCGCTTCAACGAGCCGCTTCGAGATCGACAGGCCGAGCCCGGTGCCGCCGAATTGCCGCGTCGTCGTCGAATCCGCCTGCTGGAACGCGCCGAAAATGCGTTCGAGCTTGTCGGCTTCGATGCCGACGCCCGTATCCGACACGTCGATGCGGAGTTTCGCACGGCCGTTTTCCTCGGCGCCCGAAACGCCGATCAGCACATAGCCGGCTTCCGTGAATTTCACGGCGTTGCCGGCGAGATTGGTGATGATCTGGCGAATGCGACCGCCGTCGCCGATCAGGTGCGAGGCGAGATCCGGCTGAAAGCGCACGACCACTTCAAGACGCTTTTCCTGCGCCCGCGGCGCGACCAGCGCGGCGACGTCCTCCACCGCCGCGCGCAGATCGAACGGCGCGGCGTCAAGTTCGAGCTTGCCGGCTTCGATCTTCGAGAAGTCGAGAATGTCGTTGATGATAGTGAGAAGCGCCGCGCCTGACTTGTGGATGGTTTCCGCATAGAGCCGCTGGCGGGTGTCGAGGCGCGTATGGGCGAGCAGCTCCGCCATGCCGAGAACGCCGTTCATTGGCGTACGGATTTCATGGCTCATATTGGCGAGGAACATCGACTTCGCCGCCGACGCTTTTTCGGCCGCGACCTGGGAAGCGCTCAGCTCATCAATGAGGCGGGAGCGCTCGGCCATGCCGCGCTGCATGTCCTGCTGGAGCATATAGCCGAAGATCAGCATGTAGCCGATCGTGGCGACTAGCACCGGCGCGGCGGCGAGCATCGGCCAGAAAGGAGCGGCGCCGAACCCGTCGATCATGAACCAGACAAAGACTGCTGTGTAAGGCGCTGTGACGATCAGCGCGTTCGCCGGCGTCGAGCGGAATTGCGACAACGCCAGCATGAACCCGCCGAGCGCGAGGAAAATCCCTGCCGCCTGCCCGAACGGATGACCGCTATGCCACGCGAGCGCCGGCGCCGCCGCCCAGAAAGCGCAGGAGGTCATGGCGATCAGCGCATAGGGGCGCTGCGAGGCGATCTGTTTCGATTTGAGACGGGCGCGGATGCGCTCCTCGGCTAGCGAGCGCACAAATCCGGCGCCCATAGTCAGCCCGTACCAGATGGCCGCCACGTGAAGCGGCGTGATGGTCGCGAGAAAGACGCCCCACAGCGTTATGTGCAGATAGCGGATCGACCGCGTCAGGGTGATCATCCGCAGGGCGGCGAGCGCAGGATCTTCCGCGTCAGGGCGATCAATCGCTCTGGCCGGCGGCGCCTTGTCGGGGTCGCGCACTGCGGAGGTCATTTTAGATCCTGATTGTCGCCTTGCTCCCGTCGCCAGTTTACGGCGGCGGCGGTTAACTCGGGATTTACGGACGGCCCTTTGCCGCGACAGGCCGAGCTTTTTTAGCGGTGAAGCGCGTTGGGCGGAGGCCGCGCGCCAGCCTATTGTTTTACAAGTGTAATATCGAAGGGGAGGCACTATGCGGCCGATCGGTCTGACCATCGCGTTGCTTGCCGGGGGCGCGATCGTCCTAAATCAGGCGGCGGCTCAAACGCTTCGAGAATTCAGCGGCGTCAAGAGCGTGAGCATCGAAGACTTTACTGGAACCGTCGAGATTATAGTGGGCGGCGACAAGGTCGCCGCGACGCTGACGGACGGCGCCCGCTCGACGCCTGTCCACATGGAAGTGAAAAACGGAGTCTTCGTTATCGCGGGCGAACCGCGGCGGAAGAATTTCAACATCCATGACGAAATCGACTGGCGGCGCGACAGGGAGCGCGCATTTGAAATCTATCTTCAGGCCTATCCGACATTGTCGATCAGAGCGCCGGCCGGTTCGGGCGTCGCGCTTGAACGGGCGATCGTGATGGCGAAAGCGGGCGACACCAAAGGCGATTTCCGCATCGACGGCGGATATGTGGACGCAGTGATCGGCGACATACGCAACGCCGACATCAAGATCGTCAGCTCAAACGATGTGGCGCTCGGCCATGTGACGGAGGCTTTGTCGGTGCGCATCAACGGATCTGGCGATGTGGACGCGCTGTCGGCGGGCCGCGCTGCTCTTCGCGTTTCGGGTTCCGGCGATATAGAGGTCGGCCCCATCGCCGGGGACGCCGATATTCAGATCGGCGGATCGGGCGATGTTCTCGCCAAGTCTGTCAGCGGCAAGGCGGCGGTGACGATCGGCGGGTCCGGTGACGTGCGCATCGGCGAGGCGCGCGGCGGCGCGGCGCTATCCATCGCCGGCTCCGGCGACATCGGCGTGTCGCATATTTCCGGTCCGGCGGCCGCCAACATCGCCGGCAATGGCGACATCACCATCGACAGGGGCCGCGCGGAAAATCTCACCGTCTCCATCGCCGGATCGGGCGATTTCTCGTTCGGCGGCGTTTCAACCAATCTTGATGTTTCCGTCGTAGGGTCGGGCGACGTTTTCGTCGCCGAGAACGAGGGATCGCTGCGCCATTCGGGCCGCGGCGAGATCGTGGTCGGCGGGCGAAGGCTGACGAAAAACGATCGGTAATAAATAAAAATCGCGTTGACGGGGCGCGGCGTTAAAGGGTGGAGAGTCGATGTTGCGCCGTCTCTGCGCGCCGGTTGCGGCGCTTTTCTGCGCACCTGCATTCGCGCAAACCCCCGGGGCGGCGCCTGACGGGTTCGCCGGCTACACGCCGCGCTTCGAGGCCGTGCGGATCAGCGAAGAAGAAGCCCCGCGCATCGACGGAGACCTTGACGATCCGGCCTGGGCGAAAGCCGCCGTCATCGACGCTTTCTATCAGATCGAACCCGTTGAGGGGGCGGCGCCTTCGCAGCCGACGCGCGCTTACGTCATGTACGATGCGCGCAATCTCTATGTCGCCATCTACGCCTACGACAATGAGCCTGACAAACTCACGCGCAAGCTGCTCGAACGCGATCCGCCGATACAGGACGACGACGCCGTCCGGGTCATCATCGATTCCTTCGGGACGTTTCGCGACGGCTATTTCTTCGCCACCAACCCCAACGGCGCGATCAATGACGCGCTCGTCGAAAACAACACTACGTTCCGCGATACCTGGAACACGATATGGGATGTGAAAACGCGGATCGCCGACGACGGCTGGATCGCCGAGTTCGTCATCCCGTTTCAGTCGATCTCCTTCGACGCCTCGCTCGACGAGTGGGGTTTCCAGATCGTCCGCACCATCCGCCGCAATAATGAGGAAATCCGCTGGTCGAACATCGACCGTTCCCGAAACAGGATCGACCTCACCAATCCCGGCCGCCTTTCGGGCGTAGAGGACGTAAACTCCGGCATCGGGTTAGAAGCGCAACTCTTCGTCACCGGCGCGGCGAGCTACGACTGGGAAACCGATGAGACCGATACCGATCTCAATCCAAGCGGCAACTTTTTCTACAAGATCACGCCGTCGCTCACCGGCTCGCTGACGTTCAATACGGACTTTTCCGATGCGCCGCTTGATGAGCGGCAAGTGAACACCGGACGCTTCTCACTGTTTTTTCCGGAGACGCGCGATTTCTTCCTGCAGGACGCCGCCGTGTTTGAGTTTGGCGGCCGGATTTTCTCCGACCAGCCGAATGGCATGCCGTTCTTTTCCCGCCGCATAGGCATTGTCGACGGACGGCCGGTCGACATCGTCGCCGGCGCCAAACTCTCCGGCAAGCTTGGTCCGGCGAGCGTCGGCGCCGTCGCGACGCGCACTGGCTCGTCGGGACCTTATGAAGGGCAATATCTTTCCGCCGCGCGCGTCTCTTTGCCGGTGCTCGCCGAATCGAAAGCGGGCTTCGTTTTCACCCATGGCGATCCGACGGGCGGCGAGACCAACACCGTCGCTGGCGCCGATTTCCAGTACAAGAATTCCTCTACCTGGCCCGGCACGCTCACGACAGATTTCGCCTATCAGCGCAGTTTCGACGGCGGCGAAAACGACGGCATGGCGACGACGCACGTCGCCTATCGCAGCCAGAAATGGAACTGGAACGCCCGCGCCCAGACCATAGGCGAGGACTACCGCCCCCGCCTCGGTTTCGTGAACCGCGCCGGCATCAATCGCACCAATGGCAATCTCTGGCGGGCGTGGCGTCCCGAGAACAGCATCGTTCGCTACGCTGAGACCGGTGTTTTCGCCGGCGCCGTCAGCGATCTCGACTTCAATATCGAGGACCGCTGGAACGGCGGCTGGGTTTATGCGCAGAACGACCTTGGCGACGATGTGTTCGCCGAAATCGAGTATGGCTTCACCGACGTCACGGAACCTTTCGCTCTTGCCGGCGAAGTGCCCGTGGCGATGGGCGGATACAATTTCAAACGCCACCGCATTGAAGCGGGCATGAGCGCCGCGCGTCCTTTTTCAATCGAGATCGAGTTTGAATGGGGCGAAATCTATGACGGCGACACTTATGAAGTGGAGACCGAAATCAGCCTGAAGCCGAGCCGCTATCTACGGATTGTCGGGGAATATGCCTATAAGGATTTTTCGCTGCCGGGCGGGGACATCGGCATCCATGTCGCCGCGATCGCCTCGACCATCGCCTTCACGCCGCGCATGAGCCTGAAGACCGACATCCAGTACGACAATATTTCCGAGAACTTCACATTCTTTTCCCGGTTCAGCTGGGAGCCGCGCCCCGAGCAGGAGGTCTTCCTCTCTTTCGGCCATTCATCGGTGATCGACCGCGAGGATTTCCTCCATTCTTTCCGCTCCAAGGCGTCAAGCGTCGCCCTTCGCCTCGGGCATACGCTGCGTATGTAGGGCGCCGTTCGAAACGCACGCAAAAAGACAGCGCCGTCTCCGGCGCTGTCCTCTCATTCATAATTCTTTTGATCAGTGAACGGACGGGTCAGGGCAGTCGCTCTTGCGGCCTCTCAGCAGCAGGAACAGCAGCACGATCGCGAGCACCGGCGACGCGACGATGAACAAGGTCATCGCCACCGCGCCGCCCGCGGCGACAAGGCCGAGCAAAGCCCCGAAAAGCGTCACAATGACGCCGATGGCCGCGCCGAAAAGACCGATCAAAATCCCGGCGAGCCCGCCGAAACCGGCCGCCAGCGATTCCGCCGCCGTCAGATCGTTGCCGGAAACATAGGCCGCGAACGAGAGCGCGCCGCCGACGCATAAAATCAGAACCAGCGGAACCCAGAACCAGAACAGGCCGCCCCCGCTGCGCCGGTCCTCGCCATACCTATCCATGTCCGTGGAAGCCATCGCCAACCCCTTCCTTGCATCGCGCGCGCTCCGCGCCCGCCTGTCGTGAACGTGTCATTGATCTGAAACGCGCCTACTGATGACAATTTGCGCCGCAACGGGCTCTGGAACAAGCCGGTTCGCCGCACCCTCCTGCCGTTCTATCGCGCTTTCGCCAGGCGCGCGCCGCTTGCTTGCCGTTGCGATGCTCCTTTGCTAGGCGAAGCGTTCTTCAATCAGGATGAGCAGTTGTCAGTCGCGAGAAAGTTGACGTCCCCAAGACCCAAGCAAGCCGCGCCGGCGCGCGCGTGGCAGCGCATGCTTTCGGGGCGCAGGCTCGACCTGCTCGATCCCTCCCCGGTCGATGTCGAGATCGAGGACATCGCCCACGGCCTCGCCCGCGTCGCGCGCTGGAACGGCCAGACGGCCGGCGTGTTGCCTTTTTCTGTGGCTCAGCACTCGCTTATCGTCGAAGACTTCTGCACACAGATGAAACCCGGCTGGCCGGCCAAGTGGCGTCTTTCCGCGCTGCTGCACGACGCGCCGGAATTCGTCATCGGCGACATGATCAGCCCATTCAAATCGGCGCTCGGGGAACACTATAAAAGCATTGAACGACGCCTGCAGGAGGCGATCCATTTGCGCTTCGGCCTGCCTGCCATCCTGCCGGAAACGGTCGAAAAAACCATCAAGCGGGCCGACAAGGCGAGCGCGTTTTTCGAAGCCACGCAGCTCGCCGGATTCGAGCCGGGCGAGGCCAAACGCCTGTTCGGCGCGCCGACGGGCCTCGTCCCTGTAACGCTCGAAGCCCTTTCGACCAAAACGGCGCAGGCGCGCTATTTGCGCCGGTTCGCCGAGCTTCTGGCGGAACACCAGGTCGTTAACGACCCGAAGTCGTGATAGGGGTTCAAGGACCTGTGAACCTCTTAGCCTTAAGATGCGCGCAATTCGGCGCTAAATAGGACTCCGATGCTGATCGTGTCCTCTCTCTCGCAAGCTTGCTGCGCCTATGGCGCGCACAAGCCCGCGCGCGTTCTCTCGCTGCTCTCCGAGGAGGAGACAGTGCCGTGCTTCGACGCGCTCCCGGACGATCGGCACCTGAAGCTCTACGTGCCGCGGGAATCCTGCGCGCAGTCGATCAGCGACGCGGCGCGCAAGCGCGCCGAAGAGATCGTTCGGTTCGTCAAGGAATGGGACGGCCAAGGCGACATTCTCATCCATTGCAACCGCGGCGTCTCCCGATCCATGGCCGCGGCTTTCATCATTCTCTGCATGAAAGACCCGCAGACGCCCGAAACCGCCCAAGCCGCGCGGTTGCGAAAGATTGCGCCTTACGCCGATCCCTGCCCCATGCTTGTTTCCTATGCAGACGATTTCATGGGCCGGGACGGGCGGATGCTCGATGCCATCGAAGACCTCCCTCCCCCTTGCCCGACCATCTGCGCGCCCGTCGTGACCTTGCCGGTGGCCGCCTAGACGCGGCATAGGAGAGGGATGGCGCGATCCCTGTCCGTCCCCTCCCCGGCGCATGTCGCCATCGGCCTAAATGCGGTGCTCGCCTCGATTGAGGACGAACGCCCTAAAGTTCTGTGCGCTCGCGCGCCCGGCGGGCTTCTCTCGCTTCCCTACGGCCCTTTCGACCCCGCGCGACATCGCACGTTCGAGATCGGCATCCGCGAATGGGTCGAGCGGCAGACCCATGTGAGCCTCGGCTATGTCGAGCAGCTTTACACCTTTGGCGACAAGGGGCGCGAGGCGCCGGCGGCGGCGCTTGTGGGCGGCGCGGCGAGCGACCGCGTCATCTCTGTCGGATATCTCGCGCTCGCCGCGGAACCCGCCGCCGTCGACGACGGCGCCGCCGCGTGGCGCGACTGGTACGAATTCTTTCCGTGGGAGGACTGGCGGCGCGGCGAGCCCGCGACGCTATCGGCGACCATTCTTCCCGGGCTGTTTGACTGGGCGGCGCGCGCGCGCGACTCGGCTGTCGGCGAAAGCAGAAGGGCGCGCATACGCCTCGCCTTCGGTCTCGACGGCGAAGGCTGGGAGGAAGAGCGCACGCTTGACCGTTTCGAAGTGATGTACGAAGCGGGGCTCGTCGCGGAAGCGGCCCGCGACGGAAATGCGGCGGCCAAGCCCGTTGACGGCGCGGGCGCGGAAATGGCGTCCGACCACCGGCGCATCCTAGCCACCGCCATCGGGCGTCTGCGCGGCAAGCTTAAATACCGGCCGATCATTTTCGAACTGACGCCGCCGACTTTCACTCTCCTCGCGCTGCAGCGCCTCGTCGAAGCGATCGTCGGCTTCGAGCTTCACAAGCAGAATTTCCGCCGCTCGATTGAACAGGGCGGGCTTGTGACGCGAACAAAAGCGTCGATCCAACAGACCGGCGGGCGCCCGGCGGCGCTGTTCCGGGTAAACCAGTCGGCGTTGAAGGATCGCGCCGGAAAGGGCCTTACGATCCCCCGAATGCGCCGGACGCCCGGGGAGAACGCTTCGCCGCTCGGCGCTTGATGGCGGGCGCTGGGAGATGATAGGCCGCACAGCCGAATTTCTGAAAGGTTCAGTATGCGGATGCTGAAGATACTTGCGGCAGGAATGGCCGTCGCCCTAGCAGGCTGCGGCGAACAGTCGGAAAAGGACGCGTCCCCGGCGGAGACCGGGGAATCGTCCGCCGCGCTCCAGCCGCCATCTCAGCTTTTGCGCGAAACCCTCCGCGATGCGCGCGCCTACGCCGCTTTCGGGGACAGTATCTGGAAAGGGTACTCGGCTTCGCCGTTCGACGTGCTGTTGGTCGAAAACGAACGGGAAACGCTTTTTTGCCGCAACGAGAGAGCGGCAGGCTTCGAAGCGCTTGAAGACGATCCGATAACAGGCTGCTCGATGCAGAGCCGGGCGAGGACTTTCAACCCCGGCCTGCTAGCGTCCTTTTCCGCTTTCGGCGCGGCCGAAACCATCGTCATCGGAACGCCCGAAGCGACCGGACTCGATCCGCTCACATGGTCGCTCACGCTGCTGCATGAGCATTTTCATCAGCATCAGGCGACGATGCCGGATTACATCGCCCGCATCGGCGCGCTCGGTCTTGCAGGCGACGACGATACCGGGATGTGGATGCTGAATTATCCGTTTCCATACGATTCTCCGGAAACCGAGGCCGCCTTCGCAAATTACGCCGCAGCCCTTGAGGCCGCGGTGAAGGCCGTCGGCTCGGCCGATGCGTCTGCGGCGCGCGCCGCGTTCCTCGACGCCCGCAACGGGTTCCGCGCATCCGTTTCGGAGACTGACTGGCGCTATCTCGAATTCCAGCTCTGGAAAGAAGGCGTGGCGCGCTGGACCGAGATCGCGGCGGCGGAGGCCTCCGGCGATCCCGCCCTCGCCGACTGGGCGGCGGACAGGCGCGCCAGCGTCCGCGATCAGCTCCGCAAGGCGCAGGAAGAGGGCCTGAAGTCATGGAAGCGCACGGTTTTTTACGCAGTCGGCGCGTCGGAAGCGATGCTTCTTGAAGATCAGGGCGAAGACTGGCGGACCCGATATTTTGCAGAACCGTTCGCGCTCGGACCGCTCTTTGAATAAACCAAATCAGGTGGGCCGGGAGAGCCGGAATCTCACATTTCCCGGCGCTCGCGGATCCGTTTGTGAAACTTAGTTGACGGCCCGGTTCAGGCGAGTAGGCTCCGCCAGTCTTGTTGGGAAATTTCGGGAAGCCCATTGTGGGCCATTTTTTAGACCCTATATATGCTCAGAAAGAGCATTATTGCGGAGACGGCCCATGCCAGCGTTCGACAATGAGTCCGGGTTTCAGGGTTTGCCCTACACAGCCGAAGTAAAGGCCAAGACCGATCATCTTTACCCGAAGGTCGCCCGCTTCATGCCGGAAGGCGAATGGAAGCTGCACGCGCCCTATATCGCCGCGATCAACGATCTCAAGAAACAGCGCGGCGCGGTGATCCTCGCGCACAATTACATGACGCCGGAAATCTTCCACTGCGTCGGCGATTTCGTCGGGGACTCGCTGGCGCTCGCCAAGGAAGCGGCGAAGACCGACGCCAAGATTATCGTGCAGGCGGGCGTCCGGTTCATGGCTGAGACTTCCAAAATCCTCTCGCCGGAAAAGACCGTGCTGATCCCCGACATGCGCGCCGGTTGCTCGCTCGCCTCGTCGATCACGGGCGACGATGTGAAGCTGCTGAAACAGAAATATCCGGGCGTGCCGGTCGTCACCTATGTCAACTCCAACGCTGACGTCAAAGCCGAAACCGACATTTGCTGCACGTCGTCGAACGCGGTCGAGGTTGTCGAATGGGCGGCGAAGGAATGGGGCTCCGACACGGTCATCCTCATCCCCGATCAGTATCTCGCCAAAAACGTCGCAGCGATGACCGACATCAAGATCGTCACCTGGGCGGGCGCCTGCGAGGTGCATGAGCGCTTCACGGCGGAAGACATTCGCGAAATCCGCGAAGGCAATCCGGGCGTCATCGTCCTCGCCCACCCGGAATGCCCGCCGGACGTCCTCGCCGAAGCCGACTTCGCCGGCTCGACCAGCGGCATGAGCAACTACGTCAAAGACAACCAGCCCAAGCACGTGGTCCTCATCACCGAATGTTCGATGTCGGACAATGTGGCGCTGGAGAATCCGAACGTGAATTTCGTGCGCCCCTGCAATCTCTGCCCGCATATGAAGCGCATTTCGCTCGCCGGCATCCTGAAGTCGCTTCAGACGATGACCCACGAGATCGAAATCGATGCCGACATTATCGAGCGCGCGCGGCTGCCCATCGAGCGCATGATCGCCCTGCCGCTGACGAGGCAGAGCATGTACACGCACGAGCGCGCGCCGGAAGTGTTTGCGGTCGAGGCGCGGGTATAGGTTTTCAAAGAGCGGCCTATTCACCGCTCATCCCGGCGAAAGCCGGGATCCAGATAGCGAATTATGGATCCCGGCTTTCGCCGGGATCAGCGGAGAGCGAGTTGGCGGCGAATAACGACATCCTCATCATCGGCGCCGGCGTTGCAGGGCTTTACACCGCACTTAAGCTTGCGCCGCGGCCCGTCACCGTCATCACCGCGCGCCCGCTCGGCAAGGACGGGTCGTCGATCTGGGCGCAGGGCGGGATGGCGGCGGCTGTCGGCGCGGACGATACGGCTAAGCTCCACCTCGCGGACACGCTGGGCGCCGGCGCGGGGCTGGTCGATCCGGAAGCGGCCGAAATTCTTGTCAATGGCGGCGCGTTCGCCGTGGAAGACCTTGAGCGGTTCGGCGTGCGCTTTGACCGCGACGCTAAAGGCGCGTTCAAGCTCGGCCGAGAGGCCGCGCATTGCCGCGACCGGATCGTGCATGCAACCGGCGACCGCGCCGGCGCCGCGATCATGGAGGCGCTCGCGAACGCCGCGCGCGCCGCGTCGCACATCACCATCCGTGAGCGGATCGTTGTCGAAGACCTGCTTGTCGACGCCAATGGCGATGTCGCCGGCGTCCTCGCCTATGACGTCGCGAAGGGTGAGCGCGGCCCCGTGCGCGCATCGCAAACCATTCTCGCCACCGGCGGGCTCGGCGGGCTCTACGCCGTCACGACGAACCCGACCCCGGCGCAGGGCCATGGCCTCGCCTTCGCTGCGCGCGCCGGCGCGATCATTCGCGACCCTGAATTCGTGCAGTTCCACCCGACCGCGCTAGATATTGGCGCCGACCCCGCGCCGCTCGCCACCGAAGCGCTGCGCGGCGCCGGCGCGGTGCTGGTCAACAAGGACGGGCGCGCTTTCATGGCGGACTATCACGCGCGCGCCGACCTCGCCCCTCGCGACATCGTCGCCCGCGCCGTGGAAGCGGAGCTTGCGGCCGGGCGCGGTGCGTATCTCGACGCGAGGAAAGCGGTCGGCGCTTCCTTCCCACAAGCCTTTCCGACGGTCTTTTCCGCCTGCCAGCATGGCGGGATCGATCCGAGGACGGAGTTGATGCCTGTCGCGCCCGCCGCGCACTACCATATGGGCGGCGTGGCGACGGACTTCGACGGACGAACCTCGCTCGAAGGTTTGTGGGCCGTCGGCGAAGTCGCCTCCACGGGCGTTCACGGCGCCAACCGCCTCGCCTCGAACTCGCTGCTGGAAGCCGTGGTCTTCGGCGGCCGCATCGCCGACACGCTGCGCGACGCTGAACTGCCAAAAGCGCTGAAAGCCGCGCCGCCCGAAGACCGTCTCGCGCTCGATCCGAAGCCGGCGCCCGCCGCCGCGATGTTGAAGCTGCGCGCGGCGATGAGCGCAGGCTGCGCGCTGATCCGGTCGGAAGAAAGTCTCAACCGGACCATCGAAACGATCAGCGCGCTGCACGCCGACGAAAGCGCGATGACCAGCGGCCTCAAAAGCGCGCTCATCACCGCCGAACTGATCGCGCAGGGCGCGCTGATGCGCGAGGAAAGCCGCGGCGCGCATTTCCGCGCCGACTATCCGGATGCGGCTGAGGAAGCCTTCCATACGGAAATCGCCGCCGACTCGGACGCAGATGAAGAAGAATGGGAGCTCGTGCAGTGATCGCTCCGCTCCCCGATTTTCTCATCGAAGAAGCGGTCGCGCGCGCGCTGAAAGAAGACCTTGGCGACGCCGGCGACATTACGACCAACGCCGTCGTGCCGGCGAACCGGCAGGCGCGCGCTGTCATCGCCTCCAGAAAACCCGGCGTGATCGCCGGCGCCGAAATCGCCCGCGCCGCCTTTCGGCTCGTCGATCCGACGCTGTCGGTCCGCGTCGAGAAAGGCGACGGCGCGCGCATCGCCGCCGGAGAAACATCAATCTCTATAGAGGGCCGCGCCCGCTCGATCCTCACCGCCGAACGCGTCGCCCTGAATTTCATGGGGCATCTATCGGGCGTCGCCACCGCAACCGCCAGGCTCGTCGAAGCGGCGCAAGGAACAACGGCGAAAATCGTCTGCACAAGGAAGACGACGCCGGGCCTCAGAGCCTTCGAGAAACACGCGATTAGGTGCGGCGGCGGCTTCAACCATCGTTTCGGCCTCTACGATGCGGCGATGATCAAGGACAACCACATCGCCGCCGCAGGCGGCGTCGCGCCGGCGCTGAAAGCGGCGCGCGCCGCGTTCGGGCACATGGTGAAGGTGGAAATCGAGGTCGACAGTCTCGCACAGCTTGAAGAGGCGTTGCGCGAGGGCGCCGATGTCGTGCTTCTCGACAACATGCCCCCCGACGATCTCAAGCGCGCCGTAGCAATCACGAACGGGCGCGCCGTGCTCGAAGCGTCGGGCAACGTCACGGTCTCAACCGTGCGCGCCATCGCCGAAACCGGCGTCGATTGCATTTCGTCAGGCTGGATCACGCATTCGGCGCCGAGCCTTGATCTCGGCCTCGACTTTCTCAAATAGAGCCTGCGTTTCAACGCGCCGCGTTTTTCTCCAAGCCTCAATCACACCGATGATCGCGTAAAAGTAACTTGCTAGTGATTATCATTAGCATATGCTTGCATGAGATCGTTTCAGGAGTTTCAGATGAGCCAGTTACGGGCCTCAGCGACGACGCCGACCGCCTTCGCCGACCGCTATCTCCAGCAGCTCTGCAACCACTTCGCCCACAAGATCCCTTCGAAAGCGGGGAATGGCGAGGGGCGCATCGAATTTCCCTTCGGCGTCGCGGACCTTCGGGCGACGGCGGCGGCGCTTCATCTCAGCGTCGTCGCAACGACGCTCGACGATCTCAGGCGGATGCAGAAGGTCGTCGAAGACCATCTCGCGCGCTTTGCGTTCCGTGAATCGCTGGCTGGGCTTGAGTGGAGTCCGAAACTATAACCGCCAAGGATGGGCGTTTACATTTCCGCCGAAGCGTCGGCGACGGTCGTGCGGCTCGGGAAGCGGTAGAATTTGTGCGTCCCGATGGTCGCGGTCGGCGTCAGCGTCTTCGACCAGGGCGGTGACACGTAATCGGCGTGATAGTGAGTCGCGTTGCGGCTCACCGGCACACGAAGGCCCGCGAGAATGGCCCCGGAAAGGTCTTCCGCCGCCGCCCATTTGCGCTGGTTGAGACGGCGCTTCATCGAGCCGTCGCAGGTGAACGAGAACTGGCAGCGCAGGTCGGTGCGCTCGGACCCCTGATAAACGACGCCGCAAATGCTGTTCGGATAGATCGGGCTCGCGACGCGGTTCAGCACGACGTCGGCGACGGCGAGCTGGCCGACGCGCGATTCAGAGCGCGCTTCGTAATAGATCGCTTCAGCGAGGCACTTGCGGTCTTCCGCGTCGAGGCGGGCGATCTCAAGCTGGGTGAAATCGAAATCGACGAAATCGGCGAGCGCGCCGTGTCCGGCGATGATCGCCTCGGTCGACTTGGCGGGCTTCACGCGCGGCGCATCGAAGGCCGCGCGCGCATCGGCGGTTTCGGCGGCGAGGTAATTGGCGAGATCAGCGACGAGCGCGGCTTCATCGGCGAGGGCGATCTCAGAGGCGCGCGCGACTTCCGCGCGCTGCACGGCGGCCGTCGCGGACAGCGCCGTCAACAGGACGCACACTGAGAGGCTCGCGGACGCAACAAGGCTGCGCGCGGTGAAATTCACATTCAGCCATTGCGAGGCGACATTCGACCCGTCTTCATCGCCGGAAACAGCGACGGCGGAGGGAGCCCGATTGCGCGAGATACGCGAGGTCATTCGTTACGCCCGTTTCTTTGCTCAGTTACTCCGGACCGAAGGGCTCATCGCCCGCCGGCCCCGAATTGGCCGTCTCAATTGACGTTTGTAACAGCGCGTTCTGCGCCGCCATTTCCCCGACAGTGGTGTTTCGCTCTGATCGAAAACCCGCTTTTGGGGCGTCCGGTTCCAGAGAAGCAAAAGCCGCGCCCCTCGAAATCCTCAGGGCCGCGCCTCCGAGACGAAATATGGCGCCTGCGCTCTCCCTGCGCAAACAAAAAACGCCCTCGTTAAGGCTTTGTTAACCAGTATGAATGGCGGGTTAACCCTGTGTTTTTGCTCGCCGATTCGCGCCGGTTACAAGCCGTTAACCTGACAACTGCTTGATCAGGCAGGTTTTCTCGACAGGCTTGCTTGCGCTGCAGCAAGACGGGCGATGGGGGTGCGGTAGGGCGAGCAGGAAACATAGTCGAGTCCCACCCCTTCCACGAAGTCGATCGAATCGGGGTCTCCGCCGTGCTCGCCGCAGATGCCGAGCTTGATCATGGGGCTGGTTTTCCGGCCCCGCTCGGCGGCGATTTCGACGAGCGCCCCGACCCCTTCCCGGTCCAGCGTTACGAACGGGTCCCGTTCCAGGACATTTTGGCGGAGATAGTCCGGCAAGAACGCCGCTGAATCGTCCCGCGACAGACCGAAGGTCGTCTGGGTGAGATCGTTGGTGCCGAACGAAAAGAACGCCGCATCCTTGGCGATTTCATGCGCGGTAAGCGCCGCCCGAGGCAGCTCGATCATGGTGCCGACGAGATAATCGAGCGTTGCGCCCTTCTCCTTGAACACGGACGAAGCGATCGCGTCGATGCGGGCCTTCAGCACGGTCAGCTCGGCGCGCAGCGCGACGAGCGGAATCATGATTTCCGGGATCACTTCGTCGCCGGTTTCCTTGGCGACGTTGAGCGCGGCTTCGAGAATGGCGCGCGCCTGCATTTCGTAGATCTCCGGATAGGAGATGCCGAGGCGGCAGCCGCGATGGCCGAGCATCGGGTTGAATTCGTGCAGCTTGTGCGCGCGCGCCTTGAGCTTGGCGGCGTCCATGCCGGAGGCTTTCGCGACCTCGTCTATCTCGTTGTCCGAGTGCGGAAGAAATTCATGCAGCGGCGGATCGAGCAGGCGCACTGTGACGGGAAGCCCGCGCATGACGCGGAAGATTTCCTCGAAGTCCGAGCGCTGCATCGGCAGAAGTTTCGCCAGCGCCGCCTCCCGGCCCGGCTTGTCCTCGGCGAGGATCATTTCGCGCACAGCGATAATGCGGTCTGCGTCGAAGAACATATGCTCGGTGCGGCAAAGCCCGATGCCTTCGGCGCCGAAGCCGCGCGCGACCTCCGCGTCGTGCGGCGTCTCCGCATTGGCGCGAACCTTCATGCGCCGGCGCTTGTCGGCCCAGCCCATCAGGAGACCGAAATCGCCGGAAAGCTCCGGGTTCACGGTCGCGACGGCGCCGAAGTAAACGGCGCCCGCCCCGCCGTCGATGGTGACCACATCGCCCTTCTTGACAGCGCGCCCGCCGGCGGTGAACTCGTCGCCCGCCTTGCTGATCCGGAGATCGCCGGCGCCGCAGACGCAAGGGCGCCCCATCCCGCGCGCGACCACCGCCGCGTGGCTGGTCATGCCGCCGCGCGCCGTGACGATGCCGACCGCGGCGTGCATGCCGTGGATATCCTCAGGGCTCGTCTCCACACGGAACAAAATCACCTTGCGCCCCTCCTGCGCGAGGCGCTCGGCCTCGTCGGAGGAAAACACGACTTCGCCGGTCGCCGCGCCTGGCGAGGCCGGGAGGCCCGAGAGAACCAGATCGCGCGGCGCGTCGGGATCGAGCGACGGGTGCAGCAACTGGTCGAGCGAACGCGGATCGACGCGCATCACCGCTTCGTCCTCAGAGATCAGCTTTTCCTGCGCGAGATCGACGGCGATTTTCAGCGAGGCTTTCGCCGTGCGCTTGCCATTCCTCGTCTGCAACATCCAGAGCTTGCCTTCCTGGACGGTGAATTCGATGTCCTGCATGTCTCGGTAGTGCTTTTCGAGCTTGTCGAAGATGGCGACCAGTTCGCTGTACGCTTGCGGCATCGCCTCTTCCATCGAAGGGGCGTCCTCGCCCATCGCAAGGCGCGCCTTCTTGGTCAGCGTCTGCGGCGTCCTGATGCCAGCGACGACGTCCTCGCCCTGCGCGTTGATGAGGAATTCGCCGTAATAGGTCTTCTCGCCGGTCGAGGGATCGCGCGTGAAGGCGACGCCGGTCGCCGACGTGTCGCCCATATTGCCGAACACCATCGCCTGCACATTGACGGCGGTGCCCCAGCTTTCGGGAATGTTGTGGAGGCGGCGATAGGTGTCGGCGCGGTCGTTGCGCCATGAGCCGAAGACGGCGCTGATCGCCCCCCAGAGCTGTTCGTGCGGGTCCTGCGGAAATGGTTTGCCGAGCGCTTCCTTCACCGCCCCCTTGTAACTCTCGATCACCTTGCGCCAGTCGCTCGCCTTCATCTCGGTGTCGAGGAAATAGTCCTGGCCTTCCTTGTAGGTCTCAAGGATCTCTTCGAACGCATGGTGCTCCACGCCGAGCACGACGTTGGAATACATCTGGATGAAACGGCGGTAGCTGTCATAGGCGAAGCGTTCGTCGCCGGAGAGCTTGGCGAGACCCTCGACGGTCGCATCGGTGAGGCCGAGATTGAGGACGGTGTCCATCATCCCCGGCATCGACGCGCGCGCGCCGGAGCGCACTGAAACGAGGAGCGGGTTCTTTGCGTCCCCGAAGGTCTTGCCGACGAGCTTGCCAACCGTCTCCAGCGCCGCGGCCACATCCGCGTCAAGCCCGGCCGGGTATTTGCGCCCGCCCGCATAATATTCGGCGCAGACCTCGGTGGTGATGGTGAAGCCCGGGGGCACCGGCAGGCCGAGATTGGACATCTCGGCGAGGTTGGCGCCCTTGCCGCCGAGAAGGTTCTTCATCGACGCCGCGCCTTCCGCCGCGCCGGCCCCGAAACCGTAGACCCGCTTTGGTTCGCTCATCGCCGCCGTCGCTTCTTTCGCCATTATCTGTGTCCTGTCCGTTACGCGCGTCGGCTCTCCCCCGACGGATCCGGGGCGCTGCAAACCGCGCGCCGCCTCCAAGGACTCTACTCTGAGACTGCCTTGAGGCTGCGATGAATTAGGGCGCCCCAGCCCGGAGGCCAAGCCGGAAATTGCCGCATTGCAGTATCCTCATCGCCGGAATCGCGCGAACGGCCCGCGGCCGTCGCATCCAGGTCGCCCCGGCGCGACGGCCGCTTCGCCGACGGCAGGCGGGCGTTCCCTGATGCCTGGGGGAGAACATCAGGCGCCCGGTCCCGCCGCCGAACCGAGAGGCGCCGGAGACTGGCTCCGGCGCGCCATGAGCAGGAATTAGGAGCCCGCCCTATTTTTAGGGATTACTCTCCCCGGAATTCGCGGGCGAAGGATGCAATTGATTTAGTCAATTTTTCAAACACTTCTCTGCGAGCCCGGGCATTATTCGCAAAATTTTTCGCAACCGCCGCTTTGATCTCGGCGCGGCGACCTGTTACCGAAACAACCGTGGCGTTTGAGACCGCGCCGTCATTCGCCTTTGAGGCGGAGGGACGGCTGTCGCAGTCGGGCATCTGTTGCGGGGGCATGATGGACGAGGGGATCGCCCAGTTTCTGGGAGAAGGGCGGATTGCGGCGCTCGCCGGCGCGTCGATCGTCCTTGTGCTGATGGCTTTTGTCGCGCGGGCGATTCTCACCTCGCGCCGGCTCCAAGGCTCGTCCCTCTTCAATCGCCTTTTCGTCGTCGTCGCGGTGACGTCGGGTTTTTTCAGCGCCGTCTCTTCGGCCATCGGCTTTTCGCTCATCACCTCGCAGGAGACCGACGACTTCTTCCGCAACGCCGTGCTGCCGCCCGCGTTCGGCGTTTTCGTGTTCTGCCTGTCGGTCGCCATCTGGGTCGGCGGCGCGGAAATGGTGCGCCATCGCGACTGGTTTCGCGGCGTCGGCGCCGGTCCCGTGGGCGACGCGCTCTCCTTCATCGAGCGCGCCTTCAAGCTCTTCATCGTCATCCCGATCCTCGCGGCGATCCTGTTCCTCGTCTCCACATGGACGACGGTGGTCGGCATCGGCGGCGTCGATGCGGTGCGCCACACTTACGGGTTCGAGCTTGAACGCCTGCAATCGGAATGCGCCGGCATCGTCGCCTACCGCCAGCGCGACTTCCTGTTCCTTGAAGATCTGCGCCTGTCGGTCGAGGACGTGCGCCGCGCGGCGAGCGCGGAACTGACCAGCGGGCGGCAGACGGGATCGGCCGGGCGCGGCGTCGTTTCCGACTATTTCGCCGGCGTCGCCGACTGGTATGCGGGGCTCGAACAAAGCGTCGCGGCGCTGATCGCCGGCGACGACCCTTCGGGCGAGAGCCCGTTCACGGCGGACATCTGCGCCGAGAAGACAGAAGGCATGCGCCGCCTCCTCGCGCGCAACGCTTACGACAATTACGATGCGTGGGCGCGCGAATTCGACACCGCCTTCAACGATTTCGCCATCGTCCTCAACCGCTGGCGCCAGGATCGGCGCATCGAGACGCTGCTCGACCAGCAGCTCGCCGGTTTCGCCCGCGCCAACCCCAAACCTGTCGGCGACTCCCGCGGGCGCGTGACGCCGTCGCAGATGGCGGCGATCGATCGCTATGCGGAAGAAGTGGAGGACTCGGTCAAAAAACTCGTCAGCCGCCAGCGCCGCGAAAAACCGCCCGAACCGATATTATCGGCGGCGGAGGTGTCGCCCGCGCGTGGCATGACGATCCTCTATCGCTGGTTCGTTCCCGCCGAACCGGAGCAAGAAGAAAAACGCCGCGCGCGCACGCAGTCTGTCGTGAAGGCTGAAGTGGTGCCGGGGCTCTCAACCCTTACGCCGCGCGATGCTGTCCTGAAGAACGCTAACCTCTTCTCCGACGTGTGGGCGCTGGCGCTCGCATGGGACTATGCGGCGTATATTCTGATGCTGGCGTATCTGTTCTTCCCGAGCGCCGAACGCGCGGCGGGGTTCAAGGACGAGACGTAGTTCGTTAAAAGTCAGTCGTCATCCCGGGCGCTGCGCGGCATGAAATGACGCGCTGCAGACTCGGGATCGCTATCCGCAAGCGCGGCTCCGGCTGCACTGTCGCGGGCGCCACATCGAGGGCGATCCCGGATGACGCTTATCCTTCGAGTTTTGAAAGATCGGCAACCTCAGCCGTCGCCGCGCGGAAGCGGGCGAGGAGCGCGAGGCGGTTGCCGCGCAGCGCCGGATCGTCGGCGTTCACGGTGACCTTGTCAAAAAAGGCGTCGATGGGCGCGCGGAGCGATGCAAGCGCGGTCATCGCGTCTTCGAATTTCTCCGCGGCGACGGCTTTTTTCGCCTTTTCCTCGGCGGCTTCGAGCGCAGCGAACAGCGCCTTTTCCTCCGCCTGCTGGAGCTTGTCTTTCGACACCGCGCCGGCGCCCGGAACGGCGCTCTTCTTTTCCTCCGCCTTCAGAATATTGGCGGCGCGCTTGAACCCCGCGGCGAGATTGGCGCCGTCGTCGGTTTTGAGGAATGTTTCCAACGCTTCGAGCTTGCGGACGATGATAACGAGATTATCTTCTTGATCTCCATGAAAATTATATAGAACCGCCTCAACGTGATCGTAACGGTGGCCTTTCTCACGTAGGTATACCTTCAACCGATCACGGATAAACTCCAACAAATCCTCAAGCTTTTCAATTGTGTCCCTAAAGAGTTCATCTCTCTTTCTGTCGTCGAACACAGCGTCAAACCAAGCTTGATCGGCGCGATTCCTTAATTCGTTACGAGAAATCATCGCTTGCGGTATCGCGTATGCGCGCGTGAGCCCAGTCTCAACATCCCCAAGCCAATTCGATTCCAGCACTGCATAGATTTGATTGCGCAATCTCAGACGCAACTTTAGCGGCGTAAGCAATCGCAGAATCTGCAATTCTATCCCGCCCAACGCCGCACGCCTCAACGCAAACGGATCGCTCGAGCCCGTCGGCTTTTTGCCGATGGCCCAGAAAGCCGCCAGTGTGTCGAGTTTGTCCGCCAGCGCCACGGCGACCGAAACCGGCGCGGCCGGGACGTCATCGTCCGCTCCCTGAGGTTTGTAGTGGTCGCGGATGGCGTCGGCGATTTCTGGCGACTCGCCCTGCGCCAGCGCGTAATACCTTCCCATCACGCCCTGAAGCTCGGGAAACTCGCGCACCATCTGCGTCACAAGGTCGGCTTTTGCCAGCAGCCCCGCCTTCTCCGCCTGCGCGGGATCGGCGCCGACCGCGGGCGCGATCTCGCGCGCCAACGCCGCGACGCGCTTCGCCTTGTCGCCGACCGTGCCGAGCCCCTCAAAGAACGTGATGCGGTCAAGCTCGGCGACGCGGTCCGCCAGCCTCGTCTTCAAATCCTGATGATAGAGATACCATGCGTCCGACAGCCGCGCCGTCAGCACGCGCTCATAGCCCGCGCGCATCGCCTTGCCCGCATCGGGCGCCTCGATATTGGCGACATAGACGAAGCGGTTGGCGAGCCGACCCGTTTTCGGGTCGCGCACCGAGAAATATTTCTGGTGGCCGCGCATAGAGGCGGTGAGGACTTCATCCGGCACGGCGAGAAACTTCTCGTCGAACGCGCCCATCATCGGCACAGGCCATTCGGAAAGCCCGGCGACTTCGGCGAGCAGCCCCTTGTCCTCGATCAGCTCCAGCCCCTGCGCCTCGCACAAGGTCTTCGCCTCGCGGGCGATCAGCTCGGCGCGGGCGCTCGTGTCTAGAATGACCTTGCCTGCCCGCAAGCCCGCTTCATACTTGTCGAACGTCCGGGCGCGGAATTCCTTCGGCGCAAGGAAGCGGTGGCCGCTTGTGACGTCGCCCGACTTGATCCCGTCGATCTCGAAGTCCACTACCTCGCCATCGAAGCAGCAGAGGATCGACTTGATCGGGCGCACCCAGCGCAAGTCTCCATCGCCCCAGCGCATCGATTTCGGCCACGGAAAGCCGCGCACGATCTCCGGCATGAACGCGGCGATCACCGAAGCGGTCTCGCGCCCCTTCTCCTCGACCACCGCGACGTAGAACTGGCCTTTTTTGTCGTCGCGCACTTCGCACTGATCGAGCGAGGAGAGCCCCGCCGACTTGAGGAAGCCTTCGACGGCCTTTTCCGGCGCGCCGACGCGCGGGCCTTTTTTCTCTTCCTTGCGGTCGGGCTGGCGGCCCGGCAGGCCGGCGGCGACCAGCGCGAGCCGGCGCGGCCCCGCGAAAGCCTTCACGCCCTCGGGCAGGAACCCCGCCCCGAGCAGGCGCTCATTGACGAGGCGCTCAAGGTCTGCGGCGGCCCGCGCCTGCATGCGCGCCGGAATTTCTTCGGAAAGGAGTTCGAGAATGAGATCGGGCATGGGGCGGGGTTCTAAGAGCGGTTCCAGACCGGCGCAATAGACGCAGGGTTTGGTTGTCGCCGAGACAACCGGATGGAGGCTCTCAAAACCGGCGCATCACTCGATCAGATCGCAACGGACCCCTGAGACGTGCGAGAAAATCGGCCGCCAGGCGCCGCCTTCTTTCACGAGCGTATTCGATGACCAGTAGGTCTGGCGGCATGGGCGGCCATTCTCGTCTTCGCCAGTGCTGTCGCCGTGGCCGTACACGATCGCCGTCGTCTGGCTGGTGAAAATGATATCCTCGACCGTGTAGACGAAATCGTCCGGGCCTCCCCACGCATTCGCCGCCAGCCAGGCGACCTCTTCCTGCTTGGCTGTAACGGAGCCATCCTCGCCTATAAGGATAAAGCCGTCCTTCAGAAAGCGATCCAAACCCTCCGCATCCTGATTTCTGTAGAGAGAACGCCAGGTTTCCACCTTCGCATGTGCGATCGCGGCGCGATCGGCCGCCCTATCTTCCGCCGCAGCTTCCGCGCCGAAAGATCCGGCGATCAAGGCCGCCGCAAAAACAGTCTTCAGCATTCTCCTCGTCCTTCAAGATCCCGCATGATTGATAATCATGGGGACCGAGAACGGAAGCGCGGGCCGACAACACGACAGAAATTTGCGGCAGGCCGTTTTACGCCGCGCGACGCCGCACCTGAACCGCCGCAATCCTGACGGCGAGCTTCTTTTCCGGCGTCCAGAAATCCGCCTCCACATGGATCAGCGTTTTCGAGACGTTGACGGCGCGCCCTTCGATCGAAACAGAGGGCTTCGTCACCGGACGGAAATAGTTGGTCTCCAGTTTCGAGGTGCGGAAGCGGTCGATATTCTCGTCGAGAACCGTCATCGCCGTCAGCCCGGCCACATGGTCGGCGACGCAGGCGACATGACAGCCGAACATCACCCCGTCCGGCATGACGAAGCGGTCGTCGATCTCCCAATGCATGACGATGCGGCCCCACTCCCAAGAGATGAGGCGCAAATCGCCGAGCCGCTCGTTCGCCCACTCGTTGAAGCGTGATCCGCCGGCCTTGTAGCCGTTGAGAATGTCCGTGTGCCGCTCGCTCGTCGCCGGCATCTAGTCGCGCCTTGCCGACAGGATTTTCACCGGCGCGTCGAGCAACTGCCCCGCCACGACATCCCCGCCGAGGCTCGCGCCGGTCTCGCCCGACTGAATCGTGCGCACGACGTCCATGCCCTCGACGACCTTGCCGAAGGCGGCGAAGCCCTGCCCGTCCGGGTTGCGGGCGCCCGCGAAATCGAGCTCGGCATTCTCGCCGATAGAGATGAAAAACTCCGACGCCGCCGTGCCGGGCGCGCCCCGGGCCATGGAAAGGGCGCCGTCCGTGTGCGAAAGCCCGCTGGCTTCGGTCGTCTCGTGCGCGATCTCGGGGCGCGGCGCGGCGAAGTCGTAGCCTTCCTCGCCTTCGCGCCATGGCGCCCACAGACCCCCTTGCACGACTTCGATCATCGGATCGTTGTCAGGCCGCGTCACGCGGTAGAAGGCCGCGCCGTCGTAATGCCCGCCGTCCACATAAGCGAGAAAGTTCGCCGATGTGAGCGGCGCGCGCGCAGGATAGACTTCGAACACGATATCGCCCTTGTCGGTTTTCATCCGCACAAGGACGCTATCGTCCGAGGTTTCAGGCGCGCGGGCGCAGGCGGCGAAAAAAGCGGCGACTGCGAGCGCGCCCATGACGCGTAACATCCTGAGCATGAGCAACCTCACATATCTGAAAGTTTCGGCGAGACCGCTGGCGCAGCCTCGCCGAAGGGTCGAATAAGGCGATTCTGCGGCATATTTCTTGCGTAAGCTTCATATCGAGAGCCGAACCGAGACAGGCGGCCCGTGTTCCCTATGCGCCCTGTTGAATAGAGGGAAGTATGGAGACGAAAGATGTCTGAGGAAAAACTTTCACCGCTGGGTATCGCCATCGCAGCCATCATCGCATTTGCCGCTGGCGCTGTGTTTATCTTCAAGACGCTTCGCTTTATCGGATTTCTTATCATCGGCGGACTTATTGTTCTGCCTCTCTCTCTTCTCAAGCGACGTCTGACGGGCGCAAAAACCTCGTTCAGCGCACCGAACAAAACTCTCACCGCCTGACCGCAAGCACGCAAGCGTCCAGCCCGTCGCGCCGAACCTGTTCCATCCTTCCCCGGAGCATAGCAGCGCGGCGGCTGACATAAGGCCCCGGCGGATTGACCCGCCACTTGTTCGGGCTCGGCAGCACCGCGGCGAGTAAGGCCGCTTCGTGTTTCGTCAGGTCTTTCGCGCTTTTTCCAAATCGCGCCTGCGCAGCCGCTTCCGCGCCGAAGAGGCCGTCGCCCCACTCGGCCATGTTGAGATACATCTCCATCACCCGCCGCTTCGGCCACAAGGTTTCGATGACGAGCGTGAACCACGCCTCCGCGCCTTTGCGCGCCCAGCCGCCGCCATTCCACAGGAACAGGTTTTTCGCCGTCTGCTGGCTGATGGTCGAAGCGCCGCGGCGGCGCCCGCGGCGCTTGTTTTCGTCAACCGCCTTTTCGATCGCCCTGAAGTCGAGCCCCTTGTGCAGGCAGAAGCGCGTATCTTCCGCGGCGATGACGGCGCGCACGAGGTGAGGGGAAATCTCTTCGAGCGGCGCCCAGTCCTTGCGCACATTGGCGCCGTCAGCCTTGCGCTCGAACATCACGACAGTCGACGGAGGCGAGACGAACCGGTAAGCGCCGACCCAGGCGAGCGAGCCGAAAAACGCGATCACGACCGTCCAGCCGGCGACGCGTGCGGCGAGGCGCAACCGGCTTGGCGCCGCGCCATTCTCACGCGCGCCGTCCGTTCGCCGTTCCGGAGCAATCAACTCGCTCATGCCGCCCTGCCCGCCGCTAAAGCGGCGCCCGCCGCGAAGTGTCCAAGGATGGCGGCGAAACCCGCCTTTATCAAGCGCGCGCCGTTGACCTAAAGAGACGCCCGGACGATCATTCGAGCATGCGTTCAAGGAGGGCAAGCATGAGCCGCACGCAAACGCTTTCGGCGTCCGGATTTCTTTTCGGCTTGACCGTCTTCACAACCGCCTTCGCCGCAGAAACCGCCGACCCATTCGCGGATTACGCCAGATGCGCAGCGCTCCAATCGGACGCGGAACGCCTCGCCTGCTTCGACGGGCTTGCGCCGGCGATGGAGGCGGCGGCAGGCGGCGCCGGGAATGGCGGGCTCGCCGGGCCGAGAGCCGAGCTTACTGCAAAACGCGCTGACGCTTTTGGCGGGGAAGCTTTCGAAAAAGACGCCGGAGTTGGGGAAATCGAAAGATTGTCCGGGATCCGGTCCGCTGTGGCCAAAATCGACGTCATGCAGGATCGGCGGCTTAAATTCACGCTCGAAAACGGTCAGGTCTGGCGCCAGAAGCCTGATGACCGGATCATTCCCGCGCCGAAAGAGGGCGTCGAACGCAGCGTTGAGATCAACCGCGCTATGTTCGGGCGCTACCTCATGACCATTGAACCGGAAGGCCGGACGATCCGCGTGGAGCGTCAGGAGTAACTGGCGAACGCCGTCCGACGTCCGCCAGGTCTCGATCTATTTGAAGAACGACAAAACGATCGCCGAAACCACCCAGCCGACCAGCAGGTGGCTGGCGTCGATCATCAAGAGCGTCGTGCTATGCGCCACAGAGTAGAAATAAGCGTAAAGACAGAAGGGCAGCGCGAACACGAACCACAACAGCAACGCCGTCATCGCCGCGGCGTTGAGCGAAGTCGCCCCCTTCCATTTCAACACCAGGCCGATCCCGATCACCTGCATGATGGTGATGACGAACCCGCCGATCATCCAGCTGGGGTTCTGATCGGCCTCGGCCATCTCCTTGGTGATGCCGCTCGCCGCCATCCAGGCGTCTGCAAAGAGCAACCCGTACCAGAGGAAGCCGACGATAAAGAACGCAACGCTGGCCGCCAGAACGGCGACACTATTCAAGCCAAACAGTTTAGGCATGAGCGTCTCCTTCATTTTCTGAAGCGACGCTAGAATCGTTCGCGACGCGCCGCAATCAGCTCCCGCAAAGCCGTAGGCTTACGGACGGTCAGGAGGCGAAGCGTTGCTGCGCTGCAAAAGCGGCGACCCAGGGCGCGAAATCCGGCTGCTGACGTTCGGCCCTCAAGCCGCCTTCGACGAATTTGACCCAGGGCTGCGCGCTCTTCGTCCAGATGTCGCCGACAGGCTGCACCCAGCCCGTATCGTCGAACGTGCCGGCGCGAAGGCTCAAAAAGCCGTTCGAAGGCGTCTGCCCGTGAACGATGCGCGAGCCGCAGTCGCCGCAGAAGCGCCCCCACCGCTTGGCGCCTGAATCTGCGCTCCATTCGACCTGCTTCGGCGAACCCTTCGCGAAAGAGAACGAATCCTCGCGGATAATCGTCGAAACGACGAAAGCGCTTCCCGTAATCTTCTGGCAGTTCGTACAGTGACAATTATAGATCGAGAGAGGCGGCGCCGAGAGCTCATAGCGCACCGCGCCGCAATGGCAGCCGCCTTTTAAGGGGAGAGAAACGGTCCCGGCCATAGACGCCTCCTTCAAGCAGGCTCGTAATCCACAACGCCCGCGCCTTCCGTCCGTCCCTGCGGGCTCTCAAGCCAGGCTTCGCAGCACGCTTTGGCGAGCGTCCGCACCCGGAGGATATAAGACTGGCGCTCGGCGACCGAGATGACGCCGCGCGCGTCGAGGAGATTGAACAGGTGCGAGGCTTTCACGCACTGTTCATAGGCCGGCAGCGGATAGGCTTTGCCGTCGCGCTTCCCCGCTTCTATGATCGCGGCGCAATTCTCCTCCGCCTCCTTGAACTGGCGGAATAATATTTCGGTATTCGCCAGCTCGAAGTTATAAGCCGACTGTTCGACCTCGTTCTGGTGGAAAACGTCCCCATAGGTGAACGGCGTCCCGTCCGGCTTCCGCCCGCCGTAGACTAGATCGAAACCGTTATCGACGCCCTGCACGTACATGGCGAGGCGTTCGAGCCCGTAGGTGATCTCGCCGGTCACCGGCTTGCAGTCGAAGCCGCCGACCTGCTGGAAATAAGTAAACTGCGTCACCTCCATGCCGTCGCACCAGACTTCCCAGCCGAGGCCCCAGGCGCCGAGCGTCGGGCTCTCCCAGTCGTCTTCGACGAACCTTATATCGTGCACGGAACGATCCACCCCGATGGCGTCGAGGGAACCGAGATACAGCTCCTGAATATTGCCAGGCGACGGCTTCAGCGCGACCTGGAACTGGTAGTAATGCTGGAAGCGGTTCGGGTTCGCGCCATAGCGCCCGTCGGTCGGCCGCCGGCAGGGCTGCACATAAGCGGCGTTCCACGGCTTCGGCCCCAGTGAGCGCAGGGTCGTCGCCGGGTGAAACGTCCCGGCTCCCATCTCCATGTCGTAAGGCTGGAGGATGACACAGCCCTGATCCGCCCAATACTGCTGGAGAGTGAGGATCAATCCCTGAAACGATTGCGTCTGTCTGGCGGCGCTCATTGGCTCGGTCCTTTTGCGCGGCAGACGCTACGGAGCCCCTTCGCCGGCGTCAACGGAAACGGCCGCGGGCGCGACGGAAAACCGGCTCCCTGACGTTCAAAACGCAAAGATAGCCAGTCAAGGGGATTCCCGCATGCCGACTCTCTTCTTGAGGCGAGCGCTTGCGCTGCCGTTTCTGCTGACAATGCTGACCGGCGCTTTCCATGCCGCTTGCGCCCAGACGCGAGAGACGGATCCCGAGCGCGCCGAAGCGATAGCGGCGCGGCTCGATGACATCCGCGCGCGTCTCGCGCTGACGGAAAAACAGAAGGAAGCGGTCGAGCCCGTCTTGCGCGACAGTTTCGCGCGCCGGGCCGCGCTCGCGGAAAAAATGCGCGGCGAAGACAAGCCGAGCTTCCGGGAAATGCGCCGCCTGCGAGAAGAAAGCGAGCGTATCCGAGAGGAGACGCGCGCCGCGTTGGCGCCGATCCTGACGCCCGCACAGCTTGCCGAATACGACCGCATCCAGGACGAATTGCGCAACGAAGCCCGTCAGAAAATTCGCGAGCGTCGCCAGTCCAAATAAGACCGGCCCTGTCGCGGAAAGCCGATCAGCGCTCCGTGAGCGGCTTCTACAATCGCGTCATCGCTTCGACGATGCGATTCGATTCCTCGATTGGCGGCAGGGCGTTCAGCGCGTCCTGATAATAGCGCCGGGCCACGGCGCGCTCGCCGGTCTTGGCGGCGATCAGCGCGCGGCCGACCAGCGCCTCGTAATTGTCGGGGGTATAGGCGAGAAGGCGCGAGAACACGCCGTCGGCCTTTTCAAGCGCGCCTGACGAGGCCTCGCAAAATCCCACTTCCACCATGGCGTCGAGCGCCCAGGCGTCGGCGCGCAGACGCGCCTGCGCCCCGCCGCATTCGGCGACGCCGAGCCGTTTGCCGAGAATGGCTTCCGCCTCGCGCGCGATATCGATGTCGCCGCCGATGAAAGCCGCCGCCTTGTCTTCGCGGAGGATCGGCCTCGGCTCGTTCCGCTCACGGATGATCGACGCCTGCTGCGGGGCGCTTTGCTGCGACGGCGCAGCTTCCGGCGGCGCGAGCCGCTCCGGCGCGGCGAAACGGGCGAAGACAAGCCGTTCCTCGCCGGTGGTCTCGCGCAGCGCCGGCCGCACGGACGCCGGCGCTTTCGGCGTTGATGCGGCCTGTGCGTTCGCAGAAGGATTCTCTCTTAAGGCCGTCTCCGCTTTCGCAGGCTTCGGCGCGAGACTTGGGGCGGCATTGGGGGCGGCATTGGGCGCCGCACCGCCCGCGTTGGCCGCCGCCTGAACGCGCGCGGCGCCGAACTCGATGTCGATGCACGAGGCGGCAAGCCCGTCGATCAGGCAGGGCTTGATCGAGGCCTTGTTCACCGCCGCGGACGCCTTGATCTCCAGCGCGCTGCCGCCGGCGACCGGCTTGAACGCCAGCGCCTCGGCGATCTTGGTGCGCCCCTTGAGGTCGATATCGAGCGCGGCGTCGATCTCGGGAAGAAAGAACGCGCCGCCCGCCCTCGCTCCGACCCGGCAATCGGTGCGGCAGATCAACGCGACGCGCATGAGATTGCCGGATTCGCCGACCTGCACGTCTTCGAGAGCGTTCTCGGTGACCGCTTCGTCCTGCGCCGCAGCGTTTGCAAAGACGGCGTTCGCAGACATAGCGTTAGCGGCCGCCTCCGCGGCGACGCTGGCCGCCGCCAGCGCGATGACCGCAGCCGCCGGCGCGAGGGGCGCAAGAACCAGAAGACGGTGCGACATGACGCGGAAACCGGAGACCCAAGGAGGGATTAACCCTCCCCAGAGTCGGCCTCCGGGTCAATGTAAACCGCGGAAAGGTCCCGCCAGGCGGAGCGGAACGCCCTAGCGGGCGACCTCAGTAGTATCTCAGCACGAACTGGCTGCCGAACTGGATATAGGCGTAGCCGTACGGATCGAGGCAGGAATAGCCTCCGACCAGCACCCGCCGGCCGCGGCGATACTCCACGCGCTCGACCAGATAGCAGCCTCTCGGCGGGTAGTAGCCGCGATAGGAGGCGCGCCGCCAGCCATAGGGGTCGTAGCCGGTGAAGTAATGGAAGGCGAAATGGTCGTTGCAGTAATAGCCGTGGCCGCTGCGCGGACCGTGGCCGTGGCGATGACCGTAATCGTAGCGGCGCCCGGAACTGTAGCGCCGGTGATCGTCGCGGCGGACGTAACGCCGGTCGCGGCGGTCGTCCCAGCGGTCATCGCGGCGATCTCGTCTGTCGTAACGGTCGTTGCGGTCATCGCGGCGCCCGTCATAACGGCGGTCGCGACGGTCGTCGCGGCCTGCGTAGCGGTTGCGATCGTCATCGCGCCGGCCTTCGGATCGATCGTTCTGGCGCCTGTCGCCGCGGTCCCCTCGATCGTTCCCGCGGCGGCGGTCGCCGTCGCCGCGCCGGTCGCGCCCGCCGCGGTCTCCGTCCGATCGCCGGCCGCGATCGCCGCCGGAACGGCGCCCGCGGTCGTCTTCGACCGCCAGCGCCGGCAGCGATGTCAGGCCGTTCGAGACGCCGGCGGCGACAAGCTCGCCGGCGATGCGCAATCCCGCATCGACGGACGATTGCGGCGCCGCGGATGCGACGCCCGGGACAGCGCCGAACGCCATCGCTCCGACTGCGATCGCCGCCCAGCGTATGGGTGAGAGTTTCATCAAGGGCATGTCGCTTCTCCGATCCCTGCGACGCCCCCGTATTGTGCCCGCGCGCACTCTGGTCCAATCGATAAAATGCGTCAATCTTTATACGGCTAAAGAGGCGCGCTTGCGTGAAATTTAGCGCGTTGATGTCGGCGCCGACTTCGGCGAATGTGACGCGATTGTGGCCGTCGACGAAAAGACGCGGCGCTTTGCGGCGAAAATGCGGCGGCGATTCGGGAACGGCGATTCGGAAGAAGAGACGCGATGCGCGAGCGGCATGCCTTTCTCGAATTCTTCGCCGGCGGCGGCATGGCGCGCGCCGGACTAGGGCCGCGCTGGCGATGCCTCCTCGCCAACGACATGGACGCGCAGAAATGCGCCGTATACAGAGCGAATTTCGGCGGCGGCGATCTGGTCGAGGCGGATATTGCGGCGCTGGACGTCGGCGCCCTCCCGCAGACCCGCGCGGATCTCGCCTGGGCGTCGTTCCCCTGCCAGGATTTGTCGCTCGCGGGCGCGCGCGCCGGACTTCAAGGCGCGCGTTCCGGGGCGTTCTTCCAATTCTGGCGGCTGATGGAGGAATTGCGCGCCGAGGGACGCGCGCCGCGGCTCGTCGCGCTCGAAAACGTCGCGGGTCTCCTCACTTCGAACGGCGGCGCGGATTTTCGCGCCGTGATCGAGACCATCGCGGCGTCGCATTATGCAGTGTCCGCTCTTGTCGTCGATGCGCGCGCTTTCACGCCGCAATCGAGGCCGCGCCTGTTTATTTTCGGCTTTTCCGATTGCGCGCCGCGGCCGGGCGCGAAGCCGCAGGCGGATGCCTTCACTCCCTCGTCCCTCATCTCTGCTGTCGAAAGCCTCACGCCGCAAGCGGCGCGCGCATGGCGCTGGTTGAGCCCTCGTCCCATGGCGAAACGGAACGCATCCCTTGAAGACATCATCGACATCGCTTCGCCTGACTGGCGCGAGAAAGAAGGCGCGCGCGCCTTGCGCCAGATGAGCGCCCGGCAACGCGCGGCGGTCGAGGCGCTGCGAAAACGAAAAGGAACGCATATCGGCGCCGCGTTCCGGCGCATCAGGGTGGAGAACGGCGCGCGCATGCAGCGCGTCGAGGCGCGTTTCGATGGCGTCGCCGGATGCCTCAGGACGCCGGCGGGCGGCTCGTCGCGGCAGATGCTTTTGAAGATCGAGAAAGGAAAAGTTTACGCGCGCCTTCTTAATCCGCGCGAAGCGGCGCGCCTTATGGGACTCCCTGACGGGTACGCGCTACCCGAACGCGCCACCGCCGCGCTGAAACTCGCAGGCGACGGCGTCTGCGTTCCCGTGGTCCGCTGGATCGCGGAGGAGATCCTCGAACCGGCGCTGGCGCTCGAGGCCGAGGCCGCGTGAGCGCGCAAACCGATACTTTCAGCAAGGAAAAGCGCTCCGAAGTGATGCGCGCAGTCAAGAGCGCGAACACGAAACCGGAAATCGCGATGCGCAAGGCCCTGCACGCGCTCGGCCTGCGCTACCGGCTGCACGCGAAGGACCTTCCGGGCAAGCCGGATCTCGCCTTCCCCCGCCACCGCGCGGTTCTATTCGTGCACGGATGTTTCTGGCACGGGCACGACTGCCCGCGCGGCGCCCGCGTTCCGAAATCGAACCGCGCCTACTGGACCACCAAGATCGCCCGCAACAGGGCGCGCGACGGCGAGACCCGGCGCGAACTCGCAAAGCTCGGCTGGCGCGTCTTCACCGTGTGGGAATGCGAGATCAAGGATGCGGACCGCGCCGCGGCGCGTCTCGCCCGCGTCATCCGCCGCGGTCGCGCATAAAATTCGCCGGCGGCGCCGGAACCCGAACACGCCGCCACGTGTTTCCTTTCTGCGCATGACCGCCTGGCGTCATCCGCGCAAACCCGGAGGAAACCCATGCCCGCCGAACGCCGTTCCCAGCCGGAACACAAATCAGAATTGCCCGCCCCCATTATCGCCGCCTGGTTCGCCCCGGCGACGGCGGCGACCGTTTTCAGCGCCGCCATGGTGCGCCTGCAGCTCGACGCGATGAACGCCTGGCGCGAGCTTTTATGCGCGCCGTCAATCGCCTTCCCGCCCGCGGTCGACGCCGACACGCTGAAAGTCGCCGCCGACAATGTCCGCGCCGAAAAAGGCAAGGACCCGATCAAGGACGAGAAGAAACCCAAAAAATCAGAAAAGGACCTCGACGAAGAACTCGACGAATCCTTCCCGGCGAGCGACCCGCCAAGCCACAACCCCGGCGTCGCCAACCCGCCGACGGACGATAAAGCCTGATTTTTCCAGCGAACCGGCGCCTTTCATCGACCGATTCTTAACGCTCTTCGCGTTTTCTTTGGCGCGCAGCCGGCGCTCCGGGGGATCACGCCATGAAAGAAGTACGCGATCTTCGGGATGCGGCGCGCAAGAAGCAGGTCAACGAGCAGGCGTCCGGCGCCATCGTCTATACCTTTGCGGCTCTGTTCGTCGTCGGCGCGGCCGGGGCGGGTTTTCTGATCAAGACAAACGGATCGGAGCCGGAGCCTCTTCGGGAAAAAACCATTGCTGACGCCGTCTCGCGGCAATATCCGGATACGGTGAGCAGGGTGGAAAAAACGCTGGCGAAAGCCGAAAAAGAAACCGTGCTTCTCGCCGCTGAGATGGCGAAATACGACCGGGCTGTCGAAACCATGCAGGCGTGCCGGCGCGCGAACCCGTCCAACACGATCTACGAAGACCAGCTCAAGACCTATCGCGAGCGCAACGAAAACGCCAACCGCGCCATCCGCGCGCGCATGGCCGCTAATATGCAGAAACAGACCGAAGAACTTCGCGCGCTCAACTCAAAACTTGAAGACGCCTCCGACGCGCGCAAGATGCTGGAAGTAGGGAAGTTCATGGCGGGCGGCGGCGCGACGCGCCACGTCGCCAACATGACCGTCGCGATGAGCGCGACGAACGGTCCGGGGCGCATCGACGCCGACGCCGAAACATGCGGCGCCTTCGCGAAGGAACTGCTCTTGGGCCGGCACAATATAACCGTCCCGTCCGCCGGATAGACGCCGGCTAGAACGCCTCCGCCGGCAGAGCCATCATAGAGTCGGCGCCCGATTTCAGCTTGGCGAGATGGGCTTTCGCATCCGGCAGGACGCGCTCGAGGAAATAGCGGCCCGTCGTCAGCTTGTTGGCGTAGAAGGCGTCTTTCTCGCCCGCCTTCTGCTTTTCGATGGCGGCTTTGGCAAGCTGCGCCCAGCCGAAGGAAAGGCACATCAGCGCCATCAGGTTGAGATAGTCCGTCGACGCGGCGCCGGCGTTGTCGGGATTGCTCATGGCGTTCTGCATCAGCCAGCCGGTCGCGTCCGCGACATCGGCTTTCGCAGACGCCAGCCCGTCGAGATACGGCTTCAGTTCCGCGACGCCGCCATTGTCGGCGATGAACGTGTCGATCTCCGCGAAGAAAGTCTGGATGGCGCGCCCGCCGTCTTTCGCGAGCTTCCGCCCCACAAGATCGAGCGCCTGGATGCCGTTCGCGCCCTCGTAGATCATGGCGATGCGCGCATCGCGCACGAACTGCTCCATGCCCCATTCGGCGATGTAGCCGTGGCCGCCGAGCACCTGCTGCGCGGTCGAGGCGTGGGCGTAGCCCTTGTCGGTGAGATAGGCTTTCAGCACCGGGGTCATCAGGCCGAGATAATCGTCCGCCTTCTGACGTTCCGCCTCGTCTTCCGACTTGTGCAGGAGATCGGCGTGCAGCGCCGTCCAGTACATCCAGGCGCGTCCGCCCTCGACGGTCGCCTTCTGGTCCATGAGCATTCGGCGCACGTCGGGGTGCACGATGATCGGGTCGGCGGGCTTGTCGGGGAATTTCGTTCCCGAGATCGAGCGTCCCTGAAGGCGGTCGTTCGCATAGGCGGCGCCGTTCTGGTAGGAGACTTCGGAGATCGCGAGCCCTTGCAGCGCGACGCCGAGGCGGGCCTCGTTCATCATCGTGAACATCGCTTTGAGGCCCTTGTGCTCCTCGCCGAGCAGCCAGCCGGTCGCCTCGTCGAAATTCATCACGCAGGTCGAGTTGGCGTGGATGCCCATCTTCTCCTCGATCTTGCCGCAGGAGACGCCGTTGCGTTTCCCGAGCGAGCCGTCTTCGTTGGTGAGGAATTTCGGCACGATGAAGAGAGAAATGCCTTTGACGCCTTCCGGCGCGCCTTCGATGCGCGCGAGGACGAGATGGATGATGTTGTCGGTGAGATCGTGTTCGCCGGCGGAGATGAAAATCTTCTGGCCGGAGATCTTGTAAGCGCCGTCTTTCTGAGGAACCGCCTTGGTCCGCAGCAGGCCGAGGTCGGTGCCGCAATGGGGCTCGGTGAGGTTCATCGTCCCGCCCCAGTCGCCGGCGATCATTTTCGGCAGATATGTTTGTTTCTGCTCATCGGTGCCGTGGGCGTAGATCGCGTCCGCCGCGCCGCGCGCAAGGCCCGGATACATGCCGAACGCCATGTTCGCCGCCGAGACCGTTTCGCTCACCGCGATCGCGAGAATATAGGGCAGCCCCTGCCCTCCATAGGCCGGGTCCGCCGAAAGCCCCTGCCAGCCGCCTTCGCGGTAGGCGTCATAGGCTTCCTTGAAGCCTTTCGGGGTTTTGACCGAACCGTCGTCGAGGCGCGTGCAGCCTTCCTGGTCGCCGGAATGGTTGATCGGGTGTAGCACTTCGCCGGCGAGCTTGCCCGCTTCTTCAAGGATCGCATCGACCACATCGCGAGAGGCGTCCGCGAAGCCCGGCAGGTTCGAATATTTCGAAACGTCGAGCACTTCGTGGAGGATGAACTGCATGTCCCGGAGCGGGGCGGCGTAAGTCGTCATGATTCGCTTGTCCTTTCGGCGCTTTTGTGTCGTCGGCTCTTCAGGGCGCCAGATAAACTGTGGCGGGCAATCTAGGTATAAGCCGGGCGCGGTAAAGCGCGCTCGGCAGTTCTACTCATCGCATCGCCCGCCCCGCACGCCGTAAAGCCGCGCGCGGCGCATCGGCCTCGTTAACCCGATTTTAACTATAGCGCCTTCGGCTGGGGGAAAAATGGGGCAATTAGCGCTTTGCGGGTCCTGCGAAGCACCTTACCGCTCAAAAGCTGCGCCTGCGAGCATATCGTCCGGCGCGGCGGCGCCATTCGGCGAAGCAGGGGGGCGAGCCGCTCCATCGGAAAATTCGAGGTCGGTGGCACATTATGAAACCTAACGCGCCGTGGAGCGTCAAAGGCATCGAGCGGGACGCCCGCGAAACCGCGAAAGAGGCCGCGCGGCGCGAAGGCATGACTGTCGGCGAGTGGCTGAGCCAGGTCATCTACACGGCCGGCGACCCCGAAAGCTCCGACGGCGAGATCGAAGGCATCAAGATCTCCGATCTGGTGAAGGCGATCGAGCATCTCAATAAGCGCGTCATCAGCGCCGAATCGAAATCGGCCGCAGCGATGGACGACCTTGCGCGCAACCTCGGCGGCATGGTCGAGCGGCTGCAGCGGGTCGAACGCGGCAAACCCGTCATGGGAACCCCGGCGGCCGACATCGATGCGAGACTCGCGCGCCTCGAAGAGAAAACCAGCGACCGCCAGCGCATCGATACGTTGAAGGCTTTGGAGAAAGCCGTCGGACAGGTCGCTCTGCAATTTGACGCCGCCCAGAAAAGCTCGCTCGTGCGAATCGAATCGACCGAGCGCCAGTTGCAGCAGCTTGCAAGCCGCCTCGATACGGTCGGCGCCGCATCCGGCGACGCCAGCGCCCTCGGCGCCATTGATCATCTGAAAGACGCCATCGACGGCATGTCGGCGCGTCTTGCGCGCGCCGAACGGATCGCGTCGGAAGCAAGCCAGCTCAAGAGCGACGCCGCAGAAGCGGTGGACGCCGACTTTGTCGACCGCACCGGCAAGCGTCTGCGCGTCCTCGGAGACGAGATCAAGCGCGGCGGCGATCAGATCCGTTCGCTCGAAATGCTGGTCAAGAAGCTCTCCGAGCAAATCGACGGCGCCGAGCGCCGCAGCTCCGAGGGCGTGCAGAAAGTCGCCGAGACCATCGCCGAGCTGCGCACCCAGTTCACCGGCGCCGAATCCGAAGACCCGCGCGCCGAAATCGAGGCCGCGCTCGCCGCCGCGACCAAGCGCGCCGACGAGCGCATCGCCGAATTGCAGCGGTCGTTCGAGGAAATGGTCGCGCAAATCGATACCGGCAAGGCGAAGGCGAAAGAAGACGACATCGAAGCGGAAGCGGTCGATGAAGCCGCCCCTGAAGCGCCCGACGTGGAGACCGTGTTCGCCGACGATCCCGCCTCAGGGCTCGATGTCGAGGAAATCGCCGAGGAAGAGGACGACGAGGCCGCCGCCGCGGCCGTGTTCGATCTCGACGACCGCGTGGCGGCGGACGAGGAAGAAGACGAAGATCCGGAAGCCGCCTTCAGTTTCGATCTCGACGATGTCGCCGACAGCGACGACGAGGAAACCGATTACGCCGCCGCGATCCTGTCGGAAGTCGAAGACGCGTTTTCCGGCGCCCGCCCGCAACCGCAATCCGCGAAGCCCGAGAGCGCGGAAACAGATGAGAACGGTCTCGACGCCATCCTCGCGGAACTCGAAGACGGCGACGCCGGCGAAACCTTCGGCCGCGCCGCGCCGCCAGAACCGCTTCGCGCGACGCCCGTCGGCGACGGCAGCGATTTCCTTCGCGCAGCCCGGCGCGCCGCGAAGGAAGCCGCCGAAACCGCAGACGCTCGCGACCAGCAGCGCCGAAAGCTGACCCCGCGCCAGCGCGCCATCCTCGCCGCGAAAATCCGCCGCAAGCGCCTCGCCGAGCAGGGTCTGTCCATTGACGACGCTGCGACCCGCGTGGGCGCGCCGACAACAGCCGAACGGCCTGCGCCGAAACACGCCGCGAAAGAGCCCGCGCCCGTCGCCTACGCCCCCGAGCCGGCGCGCAGCGACGACGAGGAAGAAAAGAAACAAGGCGTCGGCGCGCGCGTCGGGGCGTTTTTCGGCGGACTGGCGAACAAGCTGCCAGGCCGCAAGCCGGGCGATGAAAAAGTCAAAACCGTCGAAGCCCATGCCGACGATTACGACGACTTCGCCCCGGCGGAACCGGAGCGCAGGGACGCCGAACCCAATCTCTCCGCCGGCTTGATGAAGGCGCTATCGTCACTCCGCGCCAAGCCGGTGACCGCCGCGCTCGGCGTCGCCATCCTGCTCGCCGTCGCGGCGTTGTTTTTCCTCGTGAAAGATCTTGTGTTCCCGGCGCCGTCGGAGCCCGTTCCGTCGCGCGCCACACAAACGCAAACCCCGGCCTCGACGGCGGACGCCGGCGCGCCGCAGCTCGGCGAAAACGCTGCCCCGGAAGTGCCCGCGCCGCCCGCCGTGCAGCCGCGCGCGCTCTATCTTGAAAGCGTCGCCAAGCTGAAGACGGCGACGAGCGAAGCCCAGACCGGCGCCGCCATCCAGGAACTGACGCAGGCGGCGACGCTCGGCCACCCGCCGGCGCAGCTGCAGCTCGGCGAACTCTACAAGCTCGGTCAGGGCGTCAAGCAGGACCCGGCGCAGGCCCGCGCCTGGTACGAACGCGCGGCGACCGGCGGCAATGTGCTGGCCATGCATCGCGCCGGCGTCATGGCCGCGCGCGGACAAGGCGGTCCGGCCGACCCTGAAGCCGCTGTCGCCTGGTTCGAGCAGGCGAGCCGGCTCGGCTTGGTCGATTCTCAGTACAATCTCGGCGCCATCTTCCACCCCGGGGGCGACGCGGCGAACGCCGCTTATCAGGACGCCGGGCAGGCGTATTTCTGGTACTCTCTCGCCGCCCGGAACGGCGACGAACAGGCCGGCGCCCTCGCCTCAAGCCTCTCCAAGTCGTTGTCGCCTGAAGAGCGCCGCGCCTTCGACGACGAGGTCGCCATCTGGAAGGCGCAGACGCCTGATCCGGATGCGAACGAAGTCGCGCCCGCTTCCTAAGATTACTTCGCCCAAAGCCTGCGCGCCGTTTCTTGCCGTCGCCCGGGCTCAGTCTATAAGAAGCCTCCAATCAAACGGGGGGAAGACCGCGACGCCAAGCGCCGCGTCCAAGCCTCATCGCGACGTGTGAATTCTTGTTTGTCGCGCTTTCTGGCGGCGAACCGGTTTCCTCTTCGCCGGAAAGCGCTCCAGGAGGCGGCGCCGATGCAGATTTACTTGCCGATCGCGGAAATGCCCGTGGATCCGATCGTGCTCATGATGATGGGCGCGGCGGTCGGCTTTCTGTCCGGCATGTTCGGGGTCAGCGGCGGCTTCCTGATGACTCCGCTTTTGATCTTTTTCGGCATCCCGCCGACGATTGCGGTCGGCACCGAAACCGCCCAGATCGTCGCTTCTTCCGTATCGGGACTAAGCGCGCACTTAAGGCGCGGCGCCGTCGATTTCCAGATGGGCTGGTTTCTGGTCGCGGGGGGCGTCGGCGGCTCGGTGCTCGGCGTATTGTTGTTCCGCTACCTGCGCGCGGTCGGCGCGGCGGAAACGTTCGTCACCGCCGCTTATGTCATCTTTCTCGGCCTCATCGGCACGCTGATGCTCACCGAAAGCATCAGTTCGATCCTGCGCCAGCCTCGCGCCGGGGCGCGCAAGCGGCGCAGGGCGCGCACGGCGTGGATGGCGGCGTTGCCGGGACCGATCCGTTTCCGGCGCTCGCAGCTATACATCAGCCCGATCCCGCCCCTGTTTTTCGGCTTCGTGGTCGGCGTGCTCGGCGC
>JAVJPA010000021.1:0-50313 GCA_040216495.1 Amphiplicatus sp.
GAGAACAAGGGCCTCAACATTTTCAACTCGGCCTATGTGCTCGCCTCGCCGGAGACCGCGACGGACCTCGACTACGAGACCATCGAGTCGATCGTCGCGCATGAATATTTTCACAACTGGTCGGGCAACCGCGTCACCTGCCGCGACTGGTTCCAGCTCTGTCTCAAGGAAGGCTTCACGGTTTTCCGCGACCAGGAGTTCTCCGCCGACATGCGCTCGCGGCCCGTGGAGCGCATCAAGGAAGTGCGGCGCCTGTGGAGTTCGCAGTTCCCGGAGGACGCGGGGCCGCTGGCGCATCCCGTCCGGCCGGAGAGTTACATCACCATCGACAATTTCTATACGGCGACCGTCTACGAGAAAGGCGCCGAGCTTGTCCGCATGATGAAGACGCTCCTGGGGCCGGAGAAATTCCGCGCCGCCTGCGATCTTTATTTCTCGCGACATGACGGGACGGCGGCGACGGTCGAGCATTTCGTCGCGGCGATGGAGGAGGCGGGCGAGATAGACCTTAAACAGTTCCGCCGCTGGTATTCGGATGCCGGAACGCCGAGGATCGCGGTTGAAGAAAGTTTCGACGAAAAGACCGGCGCCTATGCGCTTGTCCTGTCGCAACGCACGCCGCCGACGCCCGGCCAGCATGAAAAGCCGGCGCGCCATATCCCGGTCGCCTACGCGCTGTACGGCGCGGCGAGCGGCGAGAAACTTGCGGACGGGCTCGCCGACCTGAAGCGTGACCGCGAGCGCTTCGACGCCGGGCGCTTCGACGAGCGGCCCGTCGCATCGCTGCTGACCGGATATTCCGCCCCCGTCCTTCTTGAGCGGGAGATCGCGCTTGACGACCGGCTGCTGCTCGCCGAGCGCGACGAGGATGCGTTCAACCGCTGGGCGGCGATCGAAGGGCTCTGGCGCGACCTTTCGCTGGCGTTCGCCGGCGCCAAGCCGATGAAAGACAAGGACGGCGCGCTGGAGCGCTTCGCCGGCGCGCTGCGCGCTTCGCTGAAAGACGAGACCCTCGACAAGGCGCTGACGGCGGAACTCTTGCGCTGTCCGTCGGAGGCGGATCTTGCGCGCGCGCTCGACCTCATCGATCCGCCCGCCATCGTCGCGGGGCGTGCGGCGGCGCGCGAGCGCATCGCCAAAATCCTGCAGAACGATCTGCGCTCGCTCTATGACGGGTTGCGCTCCAACCGGCCGTTCGAGCCGACTGCGGAACAGGCCGGCGAACGCGCGCTGAAAAACGCGGCGCTGTCGCTGCTGGTGACGGCGGGAGAGTCGGGGCTCGCGCTCGACCAGGCGAAAGCCGCTTCCAACATGACCGACGAGGCGGCGGCGACCGCGTCCCTCGCCATGAGCCGGGCGCCCGAGCGCGAGGCGGCGCTGGCGCATTTCTACGAGCGCTGGAAAGGCGACAGTCTCGTGGTCAACAAATGGCTCGGCTGGAGCGCGATGGCGCCGGATTCCGAGGGCGCGCTCGCCTCTGTGGAAAACTTGCTGCGCCATGAAGCCTATGATAAGAAGAACCCCAACAAGGTCCGCAGCGTCATCGGCGTCTTCAGCCGCGAGAATCTCGCCGGCTTCCACCGCGCCGACGGGGCCGGCTATCGCTTCTTCGCCGACCAGCTTCTCGCGCTCGACAAGCTCAATCCCCAGCTCGCCGCCCGGCTTTCCGGCGCGCTCGACAACTGGCGCAGGCTGGAGACCGCGCGGCGCGCCCTCGCGGAGGGGGAGCTGAGGCGCGTCGCCGCAGCCAAGGGCATTTCCGCCAATCTCCATGAAATGACGGGCCGGATTCTGGAAGGGTGACCGGGTCTCGATTTATTAACGACTCGCGGGCCCCGGAGGCTGCATACTGTGCGCCCTGCGAGCGCCGATTCCCCCGTGACAGGGCCGCGCGAATAGGAATAGTTTCCAAAAGGTAAACGCCAGCGCGCTCGCCGGCTCGCGAACAGTAAATTTTTCAGACGCCACATTCTTCAGGGTCGGCTTAATGACGGGCGAAGCCAGAGAAAAAACCGGCGATGCGTTGAAGGCGCGGGTCGATGCGCTCTCGCCCCGCCGGCTTGTCGTTCTCTGCAGCGGATTCCTGCTGGCCCTCACCGCGCTGATCTTCCTGCAACTGCGCGAGGACGCCTCGGCGCGCCGGGTCGAGACCGAACTGCGCGTGACGCAGGCGGCGAGCGAATGCGCGGCAGCGCTCAATGTGGCGATTATGACCGGCGAGCCGGTGCGCGCGGCGCAGGCGGCGTGTCATCCGGGCGGGCGGGCGGCGATTTTCCACCTCGCCCAGAACGGCGACATCATCACCGCCTACGGCGCCGGCAAGGCGGTCGATCTCGACGCCGCGACGGCGCGCGCCCTGCCGCTCGAGACTCGCGGCGCGCGGGTGCTTGATCTCGCTTCGGGCGACGCCGCCGCGTCATGGCGCCCGCTCGACAATGGCGAGGCGCTCCTGGTCGCGGCGCCCGCGGGCGACATGTTCGTGCGCACGCCTTTATGGATCAGCTACGCGCTGATTCTTGCGGCGATCTTTCTGGTGACGGGCTCGCTTCTTGCGGCGTTCATCCGCCAGAGCCGCGCCGCCGCGGAAGCCGCCGGCGCCGTCGTCGCGCTGCGCGACTTCAACGCCGCGCTCGCCGGCGGACGGTGCAGCCCGTGGCGCTATGACAGCAAGGAGCGCACGGTCCAGATCAGCCGCTCGCTGCTCGAACCGCTCGGCCTCGGCGCGCGCGACCGGGTGCTGACGTTGCGCGAAATGTCGGCGTTGCTGCACCCCGACGATCTGAGAAGCGCGCTCGCGATCTTCACCGGCGATCCTTCCGGCCTCAGCGAAGGCGCGGCGCGCTTGCGCGAACCGAGCGGCGGCTGGTCGCGGATTTATCTTCGCACCGCGCCGGACGCGACGCGCTTCGAGCGGCGCGGCGTCGCTTTCGACCTTTCCGGGGCAAAAGGCGCGACGCCCGCCTCGATGATCGCCGAAGCGCGCCTCAAGGATGCAATCGAGTCGATCCCGGAAGCCTTCGTCCTGTGGGACGCGCAGGGCAAACTGGCGTTGTGGAACAAGCGCTTCGCCGCGATTTTCCGTTTCCCCGAGCGCGGTCTCGTCGCCGGCCTCACCAGCGAGGAGGCGTCGACCCTGGCGCGCACGCGCGGCGACATCATCCAGCAATATTTCGCGCCCGACGCCGCGCTCGATCAGCAGTCGGTCGAAGTGGCGCTGCCCGGCGACCGCTGGCTGCATGTCTCGCGCCGGCGCACCGCGGAAGGCGGGCTCGTCTGCGTCGCCTCGAACGTCACCGACATGAAGCGTCGCGCGCGCGCGCAGAAGAAGAAAGAGCGCGAGCTCAAATCCACCGTCGACGATCTGAAAAGATCGCGCGGCGAGCTGTCAGAGACGATGCAGAAATACGAGCTTGAAAAGCACCGCGCCGAAGAGGCGAGCCGCTCGAAAAGCGAGTTTCTCGCCAATATGAGCCATGAACTCCGGACTCCCTTGAACGCCATCAACGGGTTTTCCGAAATCATGCAGTCGGAGCTTTACGGCCCTGTCGGCGATGAGAAGTACAAGGAATATGTCTCCGACATTCTCGCGAGCGGGCGCCATCTCCTCGAGCTGATCGACGACATTCTCGACATGTCGAAGATCGAAGCCGGCCGCATCGAACTCGATCCGAAGCGCGTCGAGCTTGAGCGCGTCCTGACCGAAAGCGTGCGGCTCGTCGCCAAGCGCGCCGGCGACGCGGGCGTCAAGCTCACCGCTTCGGTGCGTCATGCGCCGGCGGTGTGGGCGGACGCGCGCGCCGTCAAGCAGGTGACGCTGAACCTTTTGTCCAACGCGCTGAAATTCACCCCCGCGGGGGGCGAAGTGACGATCACCGCCGAAGCCGATCTCGACGGCGTCACTGTGATTGTCGCGGACTCGGGCGCGGGCATCGAGAAGCCGCGGCTGAAAACCCTCGGCCTGCCGTTCGAACTCGGCGGCGATTATTTCTCGAAAAGCAGGCAGGGCTCCGGCATCGGCCTCGCTTTATCGAAATCGTTAATGGATTTGCAGGGCGGCATTCTCGCTATCGCCAGTCAGCCCGGAAAGGGCACCGTCGCCTGCGCCACCTTCCCGCGCCGCAAGGACGCGAAAGTGCGCCTGCCCCAATTCATGCGCGGGGAAGCGCATATCCTGACCGGCCTGCGCCGCGACGCGCTCGAAACCGCGCCGGAAGCCGCCGAATAACGCGGTGCAAACCTGAAATTAACCCGTTTTTCGCACATTGCCGCATGGAAGAGCGGCGATGTCAGAAAGCGAATTAATTAACAGCCTGACCGGCGCCGGGCGGCCCGAAGAGTCGCGGCGTCGCGCTTTCGTGCAGACCGCGATCGGCTTCGCTGCGGCGATGATAGTTTATGGAGTCGTCATCGGCGCGTGGCTTCCCGGCGAGCAACTCGGCATCTGGATTCCGGTGTTTGTCGCTGTCGGCAGTCTGACGCTCGCGTTCTGGGCGCGTCGCGCGCGATCGATTGCTGCCCCCGCCTATGTCGCTGTCGGCATCGGCATCGCCGCCGCGATTGCGGGCGCTTCGATCAGCGGCGGCATCGATGATTACACGACTCCGTTTTTCGTGGTCATCCCTGTCGTCGCCGGCTTTTTCCTCGGCGCAAGAGGCGCGGTGATCTGCGGACTAGCGGCGATCGCTGGCGCCACGGCGCTCGCTGCCGGCGATATTCTCGGTTTCGTTGTCGAGACGCCTTACTCGGAAGTTTACTTTGAAGGCGCTTCGGGGATTGTTCTTGTCGCCTGCATTGCGCTGACGATGTTCACAGCGCGTCAGTTTTCAAAGCGCGTAGACGAGCATGCGGCGAATCTCACTCAATCGAATGAGTTGCTTTCGGCGTTCGCGCGCACAGCGCCGATCGCGGTCGCCATGTTCGACCGTGACATCCGCTATATCGAGGCGAGCGACCGCTGGCTTTCCGATTACGGGCTCAAGCGCGAAAACTTGATCGGCCGGCTGCTCTACGACGTGTCTCCGAACATCACGCAGCGCTGGAAAGAGGTCCATGAGCGCTGCCTTGCGGGCGCGACCGAGCGCTCAGAGGCGGAAAAAATCTTGCAGAAGGACGGGACGGAGCGATGGCTGCATTGGGAGGTCCGCCCCTGGCGCGACCCGAAAGGCAAGATCGGCGGCGTGATCGCCCTCACGCGCGACATCACCGACCAGATACGGACGCAGGAGACGCTGAAAGCCGCTAGGCGCCAGGCGCTTGAAGCGTCGAATGCGAAGTCGGCTTTTCTCGCCGCGATGAGTCACGAAATCCGCACGCCGCTCAACGCCGTCATCGGCCTCACCGAAGCGTTGCTCGACACGGATTTGAATGAGCGCCAGCGCAAGCTGCTCGTCGAAGCCAACAGTTCAGGCGCGCATCTTTTGACGCTGATCTCGGATGTGCTCGATCTTTCCAAGCTCGAAGCGGGCAAGATGGCGCTCGATCCGGCGCCGTTCAATTTGAGCGACACGGTGTCGACCGTCGTGGCCATGTTCGCCAGCGCCGCCGAAGACAAGGGCGTCATTCTCGATGTTTCCATCGCGCCGAATGCGCGCGGCGTCTTCACGGCGGACGAAAGCCGGCTGCGGCAAATCCTCGTCAACATTGTCGGCAATGCGCTGAAATTCACCGCTTCGGGCCGCATCGACATTCGCGCGCGCTGCGTCCCCGGGAGCGATCATGCGGACGGCGATCTTCATATCGACATCGCCGACACCGGCGTCGGCATCGCGCCCGACCGCCTGCCGACGCTGTTCGAAGCCTTCGCTCAGGCCGACGCGTCGATCGCCCGCCGGTTCGGCGGGACCGGGCTCGGCCTTGCGATCTGCCGCAAGCTCCTGGAGGAGATGGGCGGCGACATATCCTGCGATAGCGCGCCGGGCGAAGGCTCCACCTTCCGCGTGCGCCTGCCGGTTAAGGTCGAGCGCGCCGCCGCGCTGTCCGGCGAGCGGCGTCCGCCCGTCGACGGCGCGCTTGACGGCCTGCGCGTTCTGTTCATCGACGACAACGCAGGCAACCGCCTTGTTTATGAAGAGATGGCGAAAAAGCTCGGCTGCGCGCCGCGGCTCGCCGCGTCTGGCGGCGAAGCGGTGGCGGCGTGCGAAGAGGAGCGGTTCGACGCCGTCATCATGGACATCGAAATGACGGATATGGACGGGCTCGCGGCGGCGAAAGCGATCCGCGCGCTGAGCGGCCCCGCCGGCCGAACGCCGATCATCGCTGCGACGGCCCATGCGCTCAAAGGCGACCGCGAACGCTTTCTCGCCGCCGGCATGAGCGATTATCTGGCCAAACCCATTTCGCGGCGCGCGCTGGCCGACGCCGTGCTGCGCGCGACGGGACGCGGCGAGGCGCCAGCGCAAAACGGAGCCGCGCCGCCTGACGCATCCGGGTTGCTCGATGCGCACACGCTCGCCGACCTCGCTGGCGTCTTCGGCTCGGAGCGCTCCCCTAATCTCTTCAACGAATTATGGGACGGTCTCGCCGCCACGATCGAAGCGCTGGAGAAAGCCGGTCCCGAGGCGGACGCGGCGCTGGTGAAGAAGCTCGCCCATGACGCGTGCAGCCTTTCCGCCAGCCTCGGCGCGTCGGCCCTTTCGGCGGCGCTCCGCCGGATAGAGCACGCGGCCCGGGACGGCGCCGCCTCGACGGATCTGTTCGAAGGGCTTGGCCCCTTGAGCGCTGAAAGCCGCCGCGCGGCGGCGGCGCTGATCGCGCGAGGCGCGGCCTGAGTTGCTATAGTCTGAAACGAAGCCTTACGCCGCGCCTTACGCCGCCTGCGTCTCGCTCTTCGTCAGCGCGCGGTTTATCTCCGTGCTGAGCTTGTCGGCGGTCACAGGCTTCGTCACATAACCGTCGAACCCTGCGGCGAGATAATCGTCGATCTGCTGGCGCATGGCGTGGGCGGAGACGGCGATGATCGGCGCGCGAGCGCCGTCGCCGCGCTCGGTTTCGATCGCCCGCAGCCTGTTCATCGCTTCGACGCCGTCCATTTCAGGCATGGAAATATCCATGAGAACCACGTCGTAAATCTCGCGGCGGAAGGCGTCGATCGCGCCGGGGCCGTCTTCGGCGAAGTCGACGCGGTGCCCCATCGGCGCGAGCAGCGCATGCAGCACGGCGCGGTTCACAGCGTTGTCCTCGGCTGCGAGGATGCGCGCCGCGCGCGGGCGCGCGAAGGGCGCTGCGTTTTGCGGCGCCGCGCCGGCCATAGCCGCGTCCGCCGGCGCCAGCGGCAGGGGCAGGGCGAGGACGAAGCGCGAGCCATGGCCGAGTTCGCTCACCGCGCGGATCGACCCGCCCATTGAGCGCGCCAGTCCTTCGGCGATGGAAAGGCCGAGCCCGGTGCCGCCGAACCGGCGCGCGGTCGTCGTGTCGGCCTGGGCGAACGGGTCGAATATTTTCGCTGTCTGCTCAGGGGTCATGCCGATGCCGGTGTCGGCGATCTCGATGACGCAAAGGTCGGCGCCGTCGGTCCCGGCGTCGATCCTGACATGGACGCCGCCTCGATTGGTGAACTTGACGGCGTTGCCGACCAGATTGTGCAGAATCTGCACGATGCGATGGGCGTCGCCGAGCCGGTGCGGATCGGCGTCCGGCGCGGCGACGGAGAATTCCAGGCCCTTCTCGCGCGCCTTCAGGCTATGCAGGCTCTCGACCTTGCGGGCGATGTCGGAAAGCCGGAACGGCGCCCGTTCGAACTCAAAACGATTCGCTTCGATTTTCGAGAAATCGAGAATGTCGTTGAGGATGGAAAGGAGATGGTCCCCCGACTCGCGGATGATCCTGAGCTTTCTCGCCTGATCGCCCGACAGCTCGCTGCTCTCGAGCGCCTCGGCCATGCCGAGCACGCCGTTCATCGGCGTGCGGATTTCGTGGCTCATGGTTGCGAGAAACGTCGATTTCGACCGACTCTCTTTTTCGGCGGCCGCCTGCCTTTCAAGCGCCTGCTCGCGTTCGCGGCGCATGATTTCGCTGACCATGCGGTACTGGCGAAAGGCGGCGGCGAGGTGGCCGAGATACGCGACGGCGGCAAGCAGGATCACGGCGCTGCCCGCGCGTCCCGGGGGGGCGCCTGTGACCAGCGCTAGGAAAGGCAGGCCGAGAAAATACAGCGCATGCGGAATGATCGCTGAGAGAAAGGTGCGCCGTTCGTGATGCATATGCAGCGTCACATGCAAGAGCGCGCCGCACAGCCACAGCATCGCGAAGATCTGCCCAGGCGCCCCCCATAGATGCCACATCAACACCGGGAAGCCGGAATAAATCAGCGATGCTTGCGCGGAAGAAGCGCACAGAGCCGTCCATTCGCTGCGGGTCGGTTCGGCGTTTCGCGCCGGATCGCGAAACGCGGCCCACACGCGCAGATCGGCGAGCTGACTGATGACAACCGAGCCGAACCACAAGAAGGCGTAGTTCAGGCTTTCGGCGCCCCACAGGATCGCTGCGCCCAAGACCGCAATGATGAAACGCGTCTTCAGCTCGCGCCGGCGCGTCTCCGCCGTCGCCGCCAGTCCTGACAAAACTGAAGGCTGCGCTTGATGATGCGCGCCGCCGATCACCGTCTCCGCCTGCACAATCCGTCTCCCCGGGAGTGCGAGGCTCATAAATAGAGGCAAGAGCTTAACCCGGACCTACCCCGAATGAGGAGGGAGACGCCGATTTTTAACGGATGCGGTAAGGCCTCGTTAAGCGTGCGCCGCCGGTTACTCGTCCGGCTGAGGGGGCGGCGGCGGAAAGCCGTCGCCTTCACCCGGCGGCAGGGGAGGCGGGCCGTCACGATCGCCGATCCGCTTGTCAGGAAGGCGCATATGCTTTTTTCGCCGCTCGCGATTGTCCATGGCGCTGGTCAGCGCCTTGCGATCTTCGGCCGAGAGGCCTTCGAAAGCGTCGATCAACAGCGTCGCGAGCGCAGCCTGCTGGGCGCTTTCGGCGGCGCGGAGTTCGGCGAGCGCCGCCTCGGCTTGCGTACGATTCCATGGATCGGCGGCGAGCGCGTCGCTCAGCGCCTTGCGCAACCGCTTGGCTTCGCGGTGATTCCTGATCAGCCGCTCGCGGCTCTCGCCGAACACTTTACGGAAAGCCTCGCGCGCATCGGGCGATAGATCATCCAGCTCGGCTGCGATCTTGAAACTGAATGCGCGTCCGCCGTCGCCCGTATGAATCAGCTTGTCATGAGGCGGGCCGCCGAGCAGCCGGCCGGCGACAAAGCCGCCGAGAAAAACATTGGCGGCGACTGAAAGAGCGAGAAGGATGGTCAGTCCACGGTTCATTGCTCGATCGCCCAGAAGGCGTCCTCTTCTTCAAGCGCCGACGCGACCGCCGCTTCGGCGTAAACCAACGCTTCGTCCTGCGCCGCCGCGCCGCCGGTCGCCGTGATCATGCCGGCGGCGAAGCCGAGCGCGGAGAGGCCCGCAAGAGCGCCGGCGGGAACGAATCGTCTTGTCGTGAACAGGCGGCCCATCCAGCCGGGCGCCTCGCCGGCGGGCGCAGCACGCGCTGGCGCGGCGTCAAGCAGACGCGCCAGCAGCGCGTCGCTGGCGACCGGAGGGACGACATCAAGCGCGGCATCGAGCGCCATCGCGTCGCGCCGCGCCGCTTCGAAAGACGGATCGCCGGCGAGAACCTGCGCGTCGCGTTGCGCCTCTTCGGGCCAGCGCGCAACGTCGCCGCCGTAAATCTCGAAATGCGCCAGCGCCGCTTCGAGCAGCGTGTCGCGGTCAGAGGGAGAGGGCGGATGCGTCATGACGGCCTCCTTCCATCAGTTCGGCGCGCCGTGAAATCAACCGGTCGCGCAACGCGCGCCGACCGCGCGCGAGAAGCGATTCGAGCGCCTCGACGCTGATCTCCAGCGACGCCGCGGCGTCGATATTGGAAAGCTCCTGATAATGACAAAGCGTAATCGCCTGCCGCTGGCGCTCGGGCAAGGCGGCGAGCGCCGCCTCGACAGCCGCGCGCCGGTCGTCCTGCTCCATGCGTTCGTCCGCGAGCGGCGCAGAGTCGGCGCGCTCCGGCGCTTCCTCTTCGGGCCGCTCGCGCCCGCGACGGCGCAACCGGTCCAGGCAAATGTTCATTGCGATCTTGTACAGCCATGTCTCAAACTTAGCCCCCTGCGGTTTCCATGCCGCCGCATGTTTCCAAAGCCGCAGGAACGTCTCCTGCGTCGCGTCTTCCGCCGCCGCCCTGTCGCCGAGCATGCGGTAGGAAGCGGCGAGAATCCGGTTCGTGTGGCGCAGGACAAGAGCGCTCGCCGCCGCGCGGTCGCCGCATCCGGCGCGCGCCACAAGCTCCTCGTCGCTGTCTTCGCCGCCGGTCAATCGCGTCAGCGTCCCTTTTTTGCGAGCCAGGCGCCCGAACCATCCGCGCTATTCCCGGCGCGGATCGTTCGAGCTTACCCCGAAGCGCTTTCAATCCGAAACTGCAAGCGCCTCGCCTTTTCGCCAGTCGCTGTCGCTATCGACGTCCGGGGCCGCCGCCATGTTTGCCGCCGCGGCGATGGCCGGCTTTCATTTCCTCTTCGCTCAGCATGCCGTCGCCATTGGCGTCGAGCTTGGCGAAGCGTTCGTCCGCCGCTGCGGCGAATTCCGACTTGCTCACCACTCCGTCGCCATCGGCGTCCGGAAAGCGCTTGGCGTCCATTTCGGCGCGCTTGCTTTCGCGGTGGGCTTTCATTTCGTCCTTGGAGATGGCGCCGTTTCCGTCGGCGTCGGCGGCTTCGAAGAAAGCGCGGCTGCGGTCGTTGAGTTCGCTCAAGGCGATCTGACCGTCGCCATCCTTGTCCATCTTGTCCCACATCTTGTCGGCGCGTTCGCCGGCAAAAGCCGGCGCGGTCATAAGGCCGAGGCCTGCGATGATGGTTGCTGCGTGAAGCCGTTTCATGGCGTCTCCTGTCTTTCAAAACCTGGCTCGAAAGCCCCCAGTCTGAGCTTTTAACGCCGGGGTCGGCCGAATCCGTCGCGAGGGGGCTGGAGCCCAGCAATTCCGGGCGCTATTGCCGGACTATGGGCGAACGGTTCTAGTTACCTGAAGGCGGAAGGACGGGGATGGCGACCGAAGGCGGCGATTTTCTGGTGCAGGCGGCGACCTATCTCGGGGCCGCCGCGATCGCCGTGCCGGTGTTCAACCGCTTCAAGCTCGGCTCGATCCTCGGCTATCTCGCTGCGGGCGCTGTGGTCGGGCCGTTCGGGCTCAACCTGCTGCATATTCGCGAGGGGGTCTTCCACGTCGCCGAACTTGGCGTCGTCCTCTTTCTTTTCGTCATCGGCCTCGAGCTTTCCCTGTCGCGCCTGTGGTCGTTGCGCACCAATATTTTCGGCCTTGGCGCAGCGCAGATGCTGCTCACCGGGGCCGTCATCGCCGGGCTCTTCGTTCTCGCCGGAGTCATGCCCGGCCCGAGCGCCATTGTCGCTGGCCTTTCGCTCGCCTTTTCATCAACGGCGTTCGCCATGCAGTTGATGAAGGATCGCGGCGAAATGAGTTCCGGCTATGGCGCGCGCGCGTTTCCGGTGCTGCTGTTTCAGGATCTCGCCGTCATCCCGTTGCTCGCCGCGATCCCGTTTCTCGCCGGCTCCGCTGTCGAAACAGTTGAAACCGCGGGCTGGGTGAACGCGGCCAAAGCGCTCGGCGTCGTCGCGGCGCTCGTTATCATCGGCCGCTACGCGATCAATCCGGCGCTGAAACTTGTCGCGAGCTCCGGCTCGCGCGAAGCCTTCGCGGCGACGGCGCTGTTCATCGTCGCCGCGACCGCGCTCGCGGTTTCATGGGCCGGCCTCTCCATGGCGCTCGGCGCCTTTCTCGCCGGCGCGCTGTTGGCCGAGAGCGCCTACCGGCACCAGATCGAAACTGACATCGAACCGTTCCGCGGCCTCCTGCTCGGGCTGTTTTTCATTTCGATCGGCATGCGGCTCGATTTCGGCGCCATCGCGGATTCGCTGCTCATCGTGCTCGGCGGCGCGCTGGGGCTCGTCGTCATCAAGGCGGCGTTGCTCTACGGGCTGGCGCGGTTGTTCGGCGCGAACAACGACGACGCGCTGCAGGTCGGCGCGGTGCTGAGCCAAGGCGGCGAGTTCGCCTTCGTCGTTTTCAGCCTCGGCGTCGCGCAGGGCCTTTTCAGCGACGGCGAGGCGAGCCTGATGTCCGCCATCGTCACCATTTCGATGGCGCTGACCCCGGCGCTCACCGCAGCCGCGCGCCGGGTTGCGCGCACCGAAAAGAATACGGACAGACTTGAACGTCCGCACGAAGAGAAGGGCCAGGTCATCATTGTCGGCTTCGGGCGGATGGGCCAGATCATCTCGCAGGTGCTGAACAATTCCGGCGTCGCCGTCATCGCGATCGACCGCAACCCCGATCACATCGAGAACGCCGAGCGTTTCGGCTTCAAGGTCTATTACGGCGACGGCGGGCGGCTCGACACGCTCCTGACCGCCGGCGCGCTCGACGCGCGCGCGGTTATTCTGTGCATGGACGATACGGCGGCGGTCAACCGCGCGGTCGAAGGGTTGCGCGAGCGCTCGCCGACCCTGCCGATTTTCGCCGTCGCCCATGACCGCGTGCACGAAATCGAACTGCGCCCCCTCAATCCCGACTTCATCGTGCGCGAGACGATGGAATCGAGCCTGCTCTTGTCGCGCGAAGTCTTGTCGCGGCTCGGGCATGAGGACCGCGACATCGCCGACTACATCGAAGAGTTCAGAAAACGCGACCGCCGCCGCCTGCTGGCGCAGATGGATTACGGTCTCGATGCGGAGGTGGAGCTGCTCCACAAGCGCTTCGAAGCGGCGAAGGAGAAGTCGTAGGGCGCCGCCTACGCCACCGAATCCTCGATCTCGTGCATCGCTTCGTCTGACAGCCCGAAATGGTGGCCGATCTCGTGGATGAGTACGTGCGTGACGAGTTCGCCGAGCGTCACGTCGCCGCGCGCCGCCCATTCCTCGATCAGCGGCCGGCGATAGAGGTGCACATGGTCGGGCGCCGCCGCAGGGTCGGCGAGGGAGCGTTCGGTCACGTCGACGCCCTCGTAAAGCCCGGTCAGTTCGAACGGATCGTCGATGCTGAGTTCGTCGAGAATGTCGTCTTCGGCGAAGTCGGCGACATGGATGACGACATTGCCGCACAGGGCCCGGAACTCCGGCGGCAGCGACCCGAACGCGGTTTTCGCCAGCGCGCTGAAATCCTCCAGCGACGGGGCGAGGAAATTTTCAAGATCGCGCATCATTCGGTCCCGGCCGGCTCGCCGATGGCGGCGACAATGCGCGCCAGCGTCGGCGCGACGACCTGAATGGGAACCGCGCCGCGGGTGATCCCGGTGCGGACGATGACCGCGTTCGAGTCCGGGACGATGAACACGTACTGGCCTTCGTGGCCCGCGAAATAATAGACGTTCTCAGGCGCGCCCGGCAGATAGCGCTGGCGCCCGTCGCCGTCGCGGTTGAGCCAGAATTGCGCGCCATACTCGCCGTCGCTCGCGGCCGCGGGCGAGGCGACATAGGCGGACCAGCCTTCGGGAAGCAGGCGCTCGCCGTTCCATACGCCGTCATTGAGATAGAGCTGGCCGAGCTTCGCCCAGTCGCGCGCGGTCGCGTAAACATAGGAGGACCCGATGAAATTGCCGGCGCTGTCGACTTCCATCGTCGCGCTCGCCGCGCCGAGCGGCGAGAACAGCGCCTCGGCCGGAAAGGCGTGATAATCGGCGCCGTCCGCTTCGAGCGCCGTGCGGAGGGCGCGCGCGAGAATATTGGTCGTGCCGCTCGAATAGGCCCAGTGCGCGCCCGGCGCATAAATCGGTTTTTGGCTGGCGGCGATGGCGGCGGCCTCGTGCGCGGCGAACAGCATCCGGCTGACATCGGAGGAGGGATCGCCATAGGTTTCGTCGAAGGCGAGGCCGCTCTGCATGCGCATCAGGTCGTTCCATGTGATCGCCGCCCGCGCGTCTTTCCATTCGGCGACCGGCGCCGGCGCGTCGATGTCGATCAGCCCGCGCTCTGCCGCCGCGCCGACCAGCGTGCCGGTGACGCTTTTCGCCATCGACCAGGAGAGAAACGGCGTCGCCGCGTCGAACCCTTCGGCGTAGCGTTCCGCGACGATTCTGCCGTCGACGACGACGAGCAGCGCGCGCGTCGCCGCTATGGTGTCTGCCATCGCCTCGTCAAGAACCGTATTGAGCGCTGCGTAGTCGACGCGCGCCAGCGCCGCGCTCGATCCTGCAAATGCTTCCGCCCATGGAGCGCCGGCGGCGATTTCAGGAGGCGTTTGCAAGGGCTCGATCCCGCCGCTTTCAATCGTGCAGCCAAATCCGTCGCGGTAAACCGCGCGCGCCTGCCCAAGACCGAACAAAGAGGCGCGCGCTTCCTTCATATCCGCGTCGAGCGTCAGCGCGACATAGTCGAACGCGGGGCTGATGTCAGCGAAGTCGGCGGCGCGCACCGCTTCTTCTTCGCGCCCGGCGAGAAACACTTCCGAGCACAAGGTCTTCGCCATGTAGGCCGAAGCCACCCGCGCTGACGGCGCGATCAGCATCGCGGCGCCGGCGACGAGAAGAACGAGCGCCAGAACGGCGACGATGAGGCTGCGCGGTCTCATGGAATCCCTCGAGTGACTGTCGCCGGACGGTATCGCAAGCGGACGCGCGCGCAACCGATGCGCGCAGCGAGTCCGCTAAAGGCTGCGGGCGACCTGCTAGTCGAGCGGGCGAAACACCAGGGTGAGAACGACGCCGATCAGCCCGATCACCGCCCAGAGCGGGATCCCCATCAGCGTTTCGATCGCCTTGGCGACGCCCCCCGGCGCATTGTCCGCGAGCGCCGCACCGTCGATCCCGAACAATTGCAACACCGTCGCCGTGGTGCGGATCACCGGCACGCCGCTTTCAAGCGACGAAACCGCGTCCGCCCCTAAAAGCGCCACGGCGATCGAAACCAGCAACCACGCAAAAAAACGAAACGCCGCCATCTGAGCCCCTCACATTTGGACAGTCCCCGTCGCGCCGGAGACTAGCCCGCAAACCCGCTCCTGCAAACCCGTCCCCGCGGGAAACAATGAGGCTTTGCGCCGCTTTTCGGGGAGCCCTGCGCTTGCGCCCTCGCCCGGCGCTTGTATAGTCCCGCGCTCCGGATCGCCCCTGTGGGCGAGCCCGGCGGCGGCCCTTGGACCAAGGCCGCCGGATTGCTAACGGACAGGTGGCCGAGTGGTCGAAGGCGCACGCTTGGAAAGCGTGTAGGCGGGCAACCGTCTCGAGGGTTCGAATCCCTCTCTGTCCGCCAGCAGGTCCTGAGCCGTCAGCCCGGAGTCTGCCCTCAGGCGAGCAATAAATCTGAGTTGAGCGAACCTCCGTTTCGGATGCACCCCGTGAAGGTCAGTAGTTGGGGTCAATGCGACTTCGAGGTTGGGCAAAGACAGACTTGGCGAAGCGTATCTGCGGCTTGGGTATTTCGCTCAGTTTTGAGTTGTTGATCTGACGAACCATGAAATGTAGGCAGGGCTCTCCTCCGGATGTTCGTGATGCGGCCCGTGGCCGGCGCTCGGATACGTGAGAAGCCGCAAGGTCGGCAGCGCGCCGTTCAGCGCATGCGAATTCCCCACTGGAAAGCTGATGTCATGATCGCCGCCGATATGGAGCATCGGGACAGAGGTGCTTTGGATCGCCTGCAATACGAAGTCTGCCGGGAAGATCGGGTTTTTCGGCGCCGTTCCCAGAACGGAGCGGGCGAAATCGATAGGGATGGGAACGCTCAGATCGTTCTTGCGCGCACTGATGCGTGCGATTGAATGACGTGCAGCTTCGCGGCTGCGTTCCAATTTAGGTTCAAAAAAAGAGAACGACATTGTCTTCATAGTCGTTCGTCTCCTTCGAGGCTGTATCGTAAAAAGCTGCTCGGCGCTTTTGACGAGCGGCCCCCCGGGAGGGCCTGAACCGATCAGCACGACATGACTGACATTCTCAGGATAGGGCAAGGGTCGATTGCGCGACGAGGCCGCCGAGGGACCAGCCGCCGAGCACGACGTCCTCGAGGTTGAGCGCGGCGATCAGGTCGCGAGGATCTTTCGTCATTTCAATCGGATTGTAAGTCGGCTCACCGGTCGTGAGGCCGAGACCGGTATAGTCGAAGGTGATGACGCGAAAGCCGTTCGATGCGAGCGCGTCGAGAAAAGCCGGATCCCAGGAATCCATATTGCCGCGGAAACGGATGCACAAGATGAGCGGGCGTCCCGCGCCGATGGAGCGGTAAGCGATGCGGCGGCCGTCGATCTCGATGAAACGGTTCGGCGCGTCCGTCGCCGCGTGGCGTTCAGGCGAGCCGGGCAGGACGTCGACGGGAGAGATTTGCGCTTCAGCGGGAGTCGCGAACGGCAAAACGAGCAGAACGAGCAGCGCGGTGAGCCTCATTTCGGCCCAAGTTCTTGCTTTTCAGCATATCCCTGCACGGAATATAAAAAATCAAAAGAAAGTATTATGAACGCCTCCGGCGATCTGCGGCGGCGAATGGTTGCTGACTCAAAACGTTTCGGCGAGCGCTGGTCAAAGCGGCGTTCGGTTTATTCCCGAATCGAACGCTGGTTGTACCGTTCATTCCGCTAGGTGCGCCTCGACGAGCCAGAGCTGCTTGTCGGCTTCGCGCGATACTCCGGTGAAAAGGTCCGCCGTGTCCGCGTCGCCGAACTCGGCGGCCGCATCGATATTCGCGCGAACGGCTTTACCGAACTGGGCGAGGGCCGATGCGATCGCTTTCAGATGGGCTTCGCCGCCCCGTGCCTCCAGCGCATACTCATAGAGGCATGTCGCGCGCGCCGTGGTCTGCACGCGCCCATCTGCGATGCCGCCGAGCGTCGTGATCCGCTCGGCGATCACGTCGACAAACTCTTCGACTTCGTCGTGAATTTTGTCGAAAAGCTCATGAAGTTGAAAAAAGTCGCGTCCTTTGACGTTCCAGTGCGCTTGTTTGGACTGGGCTTCCAGGTCGAGCGCATCCGAAAGCCGCGCTTGCAGCAGGGCGATCGCGTTTTTGCGAATGTGGGCGGGTAGGTCTAAGTGAGATGTGTGCATGTCAGGACCTCTGGTTTTGGTCCCGCATTCAATTCCAATCGCCCCGCTCGCGTCGCCTATCCCTATGTATAATTCTTTTCGGGAAAGCCGGCGGCTAAGTCTCGCTCCGAATTTCACACGCTAACTTACGGGAGAGACTGTCATGCCCGCTACATCGAACAAATCTGAGAGCGTGCTCCCCACGGGCGGAGGGCGGGCCCTGATTAATCCATCTGACACGGCCATTCTTCTGCTGGATCATCAGAGCGGGCTGTTTCAAACAGTGAAGGATATTCCTGTCGCCGACCTCCGTCGTCATACGCAGATGCTGGCGAAGCTTGCGAGTCTTCTCGATATTCCGGTGATCACGACGGCGTCCGAACCCAACGGGCCGAACGGTCCCTTGATGCCGGAAATCGAAGAGGCGGCGCCGCACGTCGTATTCGTTCCGCGCAAGGGCGAAGTAAACGCCTGGGACAATGAAGACTTTGTGCGCACCGTTCGCGAGACTGACCGGAAGACGCTGCTGATGGCGGGGGTTTGGACGAGCGTATGCGTTATGTTTCCCGCGCTCGACGCCAAGGCCGCTGGTTTCAACGTTTATGCAGTGATCGACGCCTCCGGCGATCCAAGCGAAATGGTCTCGCGAACGACAGTGGCGAGATTTGCGCAAGCCGGCGTCGTCCCGACTACGACGAACGCCGTTCTCTGCGAGCTTCACCGCACATGGAACCGCCCTGAAGCTGCCGAGCTTGCGAAGCTCTACACTATGGCGGCTCCGAACTACGCGGCGGTGATCGAAAGCTACTCAAGGGCTCAAAAAGCCGCCAGAAGCGGTTAGGCGCGGGCGCTAGCCAATCGGGTCAGGCACATGAAACCCATTCTTGTTTCGCTCGCGATCGGCGTGCTTGTCGGCCTCATTTATGGCGCCCTCAACGTTCGATCGCCAGCGCCGCCGATCGTCGCTTTGCTCGGATTATTCGGCATGCTGATCGGAGAGCAGGCCGTCGCCTTCGCGAAACAGTTTAAGCCGGCGCCTGTGGCGACGGTCGAGGCGGACAAGCAATGAGCGCGGTGTCGCGGCGCGGCGTCATCACCGGCGGCGCGGCGTTTGGCCTGTTCGGGTCGGCTTCGTGCGGCAGCGCAATGAGGGAGCCGGAAATGTCGCGAACGGATCTTCTGCTTTTCAATGGCCGCTTCACGACTCTCGACGGCGATAACCCGGCCGCCGATGCGGCGCTCGTCCGGGGCGGAAAATTTCTGTTCGTCGGCGCCGAACGAGAGGCGCGCTCATTTGAACGAAGCGCCGCTGAAATCGATCTTGGCGGACGGCGCGTCATTCCCGGCCTCATTGACAGCCATACGCACGTTATTCGCGGCGGCCTCAACTACAATATGGAGCTTCGCTGGGACGGAGTTCCGACTCTCGCCGACGCGATGGCGATGCTGAAGCGCCAGGCGGAAATTACACCGCCGCCGCAATGGGTCCGCGTGATAGGCGGGTTCGTCGAGCATCAGTTCGCTGAGAAGAGATTGCCGACGCTTGATGAATTAAACGCGGCCGCGCCGGAAACGCCGGTTTTCATTCTTCATCTCTATGATCGCGCGCTGCTCAATAGGGCGGCGTTGCGCGCCGTCGGCTACACCAAGGATACGCCGGAACCGCCGGGCGGGTCGATTGAACGCGACGCGCGAGGTGAGCCGACCGGGCTTTTGCTCGCGCAGCCGAACGCCATGATCTTATACGCCACGCTGGCGCAGGGACCGAAACTGCCGCCGGAGTATCAGCTAAACTCAACACGGCATTTCATGCGCGAACTGAACCGGCTCGGTGTGACGAGCGTGATTGACGCCGGCGGCGGCTTTCAAAATTATCCGGACGATTATGCGATCATCGAAAAGCTGCACGCAGACGGCGAGATGACCGTGCGCATCGCCTACAACCTCTTCACGCAGAAGCCCAAGAGCGAACTTGCCGATTTCGCCGGTTGGACGAAACGCATCAAGCCGGGAGAGGGCGATGATCTCTACCGACATAACGGCGCTGGCGAGATGCTTGTTTACAGCGCTGCGGACTTTGAGCACTTTCGTATGCCGCGTCCTGAGATGCCGGCGAACATGGAAACCGATTTAGAGCCGGTCGTCCGCCTTCTTGCAGAACAGCGCTGGCCGTGGCGCCTGCACGCGACCTATGACGAGACGATCTCCCGTGCGCTTGACGTGTTTGAACGGGTCAACCGCGATATTCCCTTCGCAGGCCTCCGATGGTTCTTTGATCATGCCGAGACGATATCTGCGCGCAATATCGACCGTGTTGCGGCGCTCGGCGGGGGCGTCGCGGTGCAGCACCGAATGGCGTTTCAGGGCGAGTATTTCGCCGAGAGGTATGGCGCCGAAGCGGCGGCCAATACGCCGCCGGTCGCCAGAATGCTGGCTGCTGGCGTTCCAGTCGGCGCAGGCACCGACGCTACGCGTGTCGCCAGCTACAATCCGTGGGTTTCCCTGTCGTGGCTCGTGACCGGGCGCACGGTCGGCGGGCTTAGAATTTATCCGCCGGCGAATCGAGCCGATCGTGAGACGGCGCTACGACTGTGGACGGAGAAGAACGCCTGGTTCTCGAACGAGACCGGAAAGAAAGGGCGGATCCGGGCGGGCGAACTCGCAGACATGGCGGTTTTGTCAGACGATTACTTTTCTGTCGCCGAAAGCGAAGTCGCCAAATTGCAGTCCGTATTGACAGTGCTCGGCGGCGAGGTTGTGCACGGCGCCGAGGAATTCACACATCTCGCGCCGCCTTTGCCGCCGTCATCGCCTGACTGGTCGCCCGTCGGCCTTAATGCGCGCGCATCGCATAATCCCGGAAAACTCGCGGCGACTGCTCTATTGCATTGCTGCGAAGCGCCGCAATCAAGCGACCCCAGGTTCTGGGGCGCGGCCGGTTGCGGCTGCTGGGCGGTTTGAGATGTCGCCCGCTCCGATCGCTCGCATTTTGGACTCAAACGCGACACATATTGGCGCGGATCTTTCTGACATCGCAGTTTTTGCGGAGCGGATTCTCGAGGCTTTTCGCGTTCTCTCCGCGCTTGCCGGTGCGCTGTCGATCATCGGCGGCTTGACCCTGGCGGCGTGATTTTCCAAGGAGCGCACACAATGAGAGGTCAGGCCGGTTGGGTTTTTGCAGCGACCCTCGCCTTCGTCGCAGGCTTTGTGGATACGGTAGGATTTATCGGGCTGTTCGGCCTTTTCACGGCGCATGTCACCGGAAACTTCGTGCTCATCGGCGCGTCGATCGCGGGATCGGCGACGGGCGTCTTCGCGAAGCTTTTGGCGCTTCCGATATTCATTGGCGTTGTTGCGATCACAGCAGTGTACGCTCGTCATTGCGAGCGAACATCGCGCGCCGCAGCGCCTGCCGTACTGTCCGCGCAACTTGTACTTCTGGGCGGCTTTCTCGGGGCGGGAGTCCTCTTCGCGCCGTTCACGGAAGGAAACGCTCCGTTCGCCATACTCACCGGAATGATAGGCGTCGCCGCCATGGCGGTGCAGAACGCCGCGGCGCGAACCGTGTTCAGCGAACTGTCCCCGACGACGGTGATGACCGGCAACGTTACACAGATCGTCATTGATGTCGTAACGCTAGGCGAGGGCGCGCTGGCGCGACTTTCGAAGATGATCCCGCCGGTTCTCGCCTTCGCCGCCGGCGCAATCGGCGGCGGCGTTGCGTTTGCGGCGGCAGGATTCTTGTCGCTGTCAGTTCCGATCCTCGGCCTCGGCGCGCTTCTCGCCGCGAGCATGCGGCTGAGAACAATAAAAACCGCCTAGGGATTTTTGAGCGCCCTCACAATCGCTTCAACCAGCGCTTGCGGATCGAACGGTTTGTTCAGGATATCGGCGACGCCCGCAGCGCGCGCGCGCGCCGCGATCTTTGCATCATAGAACGCCGTGATGAAAATAATCGGCGCCACGCCTCCTGCGGTCCGGTAGGCTTGCGCCAGACCCAATCCGTCTGTGCCCGGCATCTGGATGTCGCTGATCACGCACGCGAACAGCGAAGCTTCGTCCGAACGCAGAAATTCATCAGCTGCAGAAAAGGTTCGCACCGAGTAGCCGTGCGACCGCAAAAGGCTGCTCGTAGAGACGCGAATCGACTCGTCGTCATCGACGACGGCGACAAGGGGGAGGGTGTCTGGCAATTAGAATTCCCTATGGCGTTACGGCCTTTGCGGCCCTTCTCTGCACGCCTTCGACCCATGGTTTGCCTGAACTCGCGGCCAAGGGACATTATACGGAGGTTTAGCGGCCTTCCATCTTGCCGGCGCTTACGCCGAGAGATTCCGCCATTTTCACCAGATCGGCGAGCGTTTTCGCACCCATTTTCTTCATCGCGTGCCCGCGATGGATCTTAATCGTGATCTCGCTGAGGCCGAGTTCGAAGGCGATCTGCTTGTTCATCAATCCGGTCGAGACGAGCGCCATGACTTGCTGCTCACGCTGGCTCAGGCTTTGAAAGCGCGATTGAAGCTCGTCGCTTTCGCGCCTCGCCTCGCGGCTGACCCTGTCGCGCTCGAGCGCCACCGCAACCGCATCGAGCATGTCCTGATCGCGGAACGGCTTCGGAAGGAAATCGACGGCGCCCGCCTTCATCCCGCGCACAGACATCGGAATATCGCCATGCCCTGTCATCAAGATCACCGGAATCCGTACGCCGAGACTTTCAAGCTGCGATTGAAAATCTAGGCCGCTGATCCCCGGCAGCCGGACATCGAGGACAAGGCAGCCTGGCGCGTCTTCGAAGCTGCTGACGAATTCCTGGGCGGAGCTATAGGTGCGAACAATATGACCGACGGAGCGAAAGAGGCTGTCTAGAGCCGTTCTCAACGACTGGTCGTCATCGATGACATGTATGAAAGGCGCGGCCTCTGCGCGCGGACCTCGTACCACGGAATTGCCTGCCATCGATTTATTCGGGCCTCAACAAAGAGAGGCTGGACCAGCCCTCGCCGCTCGTCAATAATCTCTGTTGCGACGCAGCGGGTCGCGACACGTCTGGAGCGTTCTCGTGACTTTGCTGGAGAGCGGGCCGCTAGGGGCCGTGGGGCCCGCCGATTTGCGCGCGATTGCAGATCTCGTGCCAGCGCTGATCTCCTTTTACGGCCTGGATCACATCTGCCGTTTCGCCAACGAGGCGCATCGCGAATGGTGTCACGCTGAACCAGCCGGCTATCGCGGCCTGCATATGCGGGATTGCATCGGACACGACCTCTATACGTCGCATGCGCCCTACCTTTCGCTCGTCGCTTCCGGCGAGCCGGTATCGTTCGAAGCGGTTGTACCGCACCGTGACGGCGGTACGTGCCTTGCTACAATCAATTATCATCCGAAGTACGGTCCGTCCGGCCTTGAAGGCTTCTTCATCGTCGTGATTTTTCCCGACGATGCCCGCCGCGCCCACGAGGAGCTGCTCAAGAGCGAATACCGCTACCGCAACATGTTTCAGGCGATGGCGGTCGCCTTCTGGGAATGCGACTTCACAGGAGTCGGCGAGAAGTTGCGCGATTGGCGCGCTGCCGGCATCAACGATCTTCGCCGGCATTTCGCCGAGCACCCGGAAAGCATCCGTGAGCTTACGCGCCTCACTCGGGCGATCGACGTCAATACAAAAGCCGTGCAGCTCTTTCGAGCAAAACGAAAAGCCGACCTGATCGGCCCAATTGACCATTTCTGGCCGGCTGCAAGCGAACACGTCTTTGCGCAAAGCGTGCTTGCCGCCGTCGGCCGCGTTCCTTATTTTCAGACAGAGACGCGGCTGCTTGCTCTCGACAGAGAGGAGATGGACGTTCTGTTCACGGTCAGCTTTTCACCTGAAGTCGTAGATAGAGGGACGATTTTGATTGGCATAATCGATGTGTCTGAGCGTAATCGTGCGCTCAACGAGCTTCATCATCTTCAGTCCGAGCTGGCGCATGCTGCGCGCGTATCGACCCTAGGAGAGTTGACTGCGTCAATCGCGCATGAAGTGAACCAGCCGCTCGCGGCGATCGTGACGAATGGCGAAGCCAGCCTCAGATGGCTGCGGCGCGACACGCCGGATATTGGTGAGATCGAAAGCGCCATCGCTCGCATGATCAGCGACGGCAAGCGTGCGTCCGAAATCATCACGCGGATTCGCGCAATGTCGATCAAGACGGAAGCCGAACGGGAGCAGGTCGACATTCGCGCGATCATAGAAGACGCTGCGAGCCTCTTGCGCCGAGAGTTCGCTGCGCACGACGCGGCGCTCCGCATCGCTTGCGATGATGACCCTCCCTTGATTCTGGCGGACCGCATCCAGATGCACCAGGTCATCGTCAACTTACTGATGAACAGCTTGCAGGCGATCGCTCGCAGCGAGATACGCGAGGTGACAGTAAGCGCCGCGCGCGGTGAGGACGGATCACTCACCGTCTCTGTGCGCGACACCGGCTGCGGCATAGCAGAAGCCGATCTGGCGCGGCTCTTTCAGGCGTTCTTCACGACACGCGCCGCCGGCATGGGCATGGGCCTGTCGATTTGCCGGTCGATCATCGAGGCGCACAGCGGGCGCATTTGGGCAGAACGGGACCAGCCGTACGGATCCGTATTCAGCTTCTCATTGCCGGCGGCTCCCCCTGAATAAGGGGGCGCTCATACTTTGGTATGAGACACAAACCCGAGCGTAGAATTGGCTGGCCTGCGTGCGTCGACCACAGTCTCCCGCGAGCGCCTCATTCGAACCGCGACAACTGGGAGCCAAGCGATGACAAAAGCCATTTTGCTGATTCACGGCGCCTGGCTCAACGGCGAGAGTTGGGAAGGCTTCAAGGCGCGCTACGAAGAGCGCGGCTACAAGGTTTTGTCATGCTCTTGGCCTTATGACGAGCGCTCCCCTGCTGAACTTCGCGCTAGTCCGGCGAAGGAGCTGAAAAAGCTCGGCCAGCGGCAGATCATCGACTATTACGAGCATGTGATCCGCGGGCTGCCTGAGCAGCCGATACTCATCGGCCATTCGCTTGGCGGCGTTTTCGTTCAGCATCTGCTCGATCGCGGCTTCGGCGCCGCCGGCGTCGCCATCAACCCTGCTCCGACTCCTGGCGTTCCGCTCGGACCGCAGGCGATCGTGTCAGCCTTGCCGGTTTTGGGCGATCCGTTCAGCGGCGGGAAGGTCATGCATATGACCCGCAAGTTTTTCCGCACTCGCTTCGCGCAGACCGTTCCCGCCGACAGATCAGACGAACAATATGACCGCTTTATCGTGCCGACGCCGGGCAAAGTCTATTGGGACGGAGTCATCGGACCGATTCCGATCAACTGGAAAAATTCCGAACGCGCTCCGCTGCTGCTGATCGCCGGCGGCAAGGATTATATCGCCGACGCTAGCATGACGAAGGCGATCTACAATAAGCAGAAGCGCGCGCCCGCTCTGACGGAATTCAAATTGTTTCCCGACAGGTCGCACTGGACGTGCCTCGACGCAGGATGGGAGGAAGTCGCCGACTTCGCGCTCGACTGGGCGGTCCGCAACGCTCGCGCCGGAGCGAGCGTGCTGACTTCAATCAATGGTTCCCGCGCCGCATAGCGCATCGCAGAAGGAGACTTAGGATGCCGTTTATTACTACCAAAGACGGAGCTGAAATTTTCTATAAGGATCTCGGAAAGGGCCGTCCGGTCGTTTTCTCGCATGGCTGGCCGTTGTCTTCAGACGACTGGGACGCACAGGTGATGTACTTCCTCAATCGCGGTTATCGCGTGGTGGCGCATGACCGGCGCGGCCATGGTCGTTCAAGCCAGATCGATAGCGGCCACGACATGGATCATTACGCCGACGATCTCGCCGCGTTGACCGCCCATCTCGACATTAAGGATGCGATCCATGTCGGGCACTCGACCGGCGGCGGCGAAGTCGTGCGCTACATTGCGCGCCACGGCGAAGCGCGCGTCGCCAAGGCGGCGATCATCGCAGCCGTGCCGCCGCTGATGGTGAAGACCAAAGAGAATCCGGGCGGTCTGCCTAAGGAAGTGTTCGACGGGTTTCAAGAGCAGGTCGCGACAAACCGTGCGCAATTTTATTACGACGTTCCGGCAGGTCCCTTCTACGGATTCAACCGGCCGGGCGCTGAAGCCAAGCAAGGCGTCGTCTGGAACTGGTGGCGGCAGGGCATGATGGGCGGCGCGAAGGCGCATTACGACGGCATCGTCGCCTTCTCGCAAACTGACTTCACCGAGGATCTGAAGAAGATCAATGTGCCGGTGCTGGTGATGCATGGCGACGACGACCAGATCGTGCCTTACGCGGGTTCCGCTCCTCTTTCTGCAAAGCTCCTGAAAAACGGCGTCCTCAAGACGTATAACGGCTTCCCGCACGGCATGCCGACGACTCATGCCGAGACGATAAATGCGGATCTTTTGGCGTTTATCGAAGGAAAGGCGGCGCAAGCCGCCGCCTGACAATGGCGGGTTTGGGCGATGCGTGTCCATATTCTTAATTGCGGCACGCATTGCCCGCTCGGAGGAGCCTTGTTCGATGGCGAAAGCAGCGTGCTATTCGCACGGATACCGACGCACTGCCTCTTGATAGAATCAGAGAGCGGGCTCGTTCTGGTCGATACCGGATACGGGCTCCGAGATGTCGCGCACCCGCATCCGCGCTTGCCGCGAATTTGGCGCACGCTGTTGAATGTCCGGTTGCGCGAAAGCGACACCGCCCTGCGCCAGATTGAGGCGCTAGGATTTTCCGGCCGCGACGTTCGCCACATTGTGCTGACGCATCTTGATTTCGATCATGCCGGCGGCGTCGAGGATTTTCCGCAAGCGCGCGTTCATGTCATGGCTGCCGAATGGGAAGCAGCTTCGCGAAAGCCGCGGGGATTCGTCGCCAACCAGCGGTATCGTCCCCGGCAATGGGAGAATGTTTGTGACTGGCGAACATATGAAGAAAAGGGGGAGCAATGGTTCGGATTCGGCACCGTTCGCGCGCTCGACGGGTTGCCGCCGGAAATCCTGATGGTCCCGTTACGCGGCCACACTCTAGGTCACGCCGGCGTTGCCGTTCAAACAGCGCGGGGCTGGTTGCTGCATGCGGGCGACTCCTATCTTCATCGCGGCCAAATGCAGGAGCCCCCGCATTGTCCGCACGGTCTCGCTCTCTATCAGCGTATAATGGATACGGATCGTGTGTCCCGCAGCCGCAATCAGCGGCGTCTGCGAGAATTAAAGCACGGTAAAGGCGCTGGAATTGTGGTTTTTTGTTCGCACGATGCCGTTGATATAGATGAGCTTGCATAACTTGCTTAAGGAATATGAATTATGCCCATCTTTGTACTTGGCTTGGTAAGCTGCCGTGACAATTCGTTGAAGGTCTCGCCTTCGTCATAGAACAGCGAGCGGATATAGGACGCGCTGAGCTGATGCCGGCTCGTGAACCGCATAGACGCTGAGAAGGCGCGTGGCGGACATGCTGGAGGAGCGGTCGCGGACAGACCGCCGTGGTCGGAAAGACGGTGTAGGATCCGCCTGCTCGGGATCGTGAGACTTAAAATTCTGCTTGGCTGGTCGACGACTGTCATGCAATGCGCGATCGCGCGCCATTGTGTTGACGTCTCCCGCTCTTACCTGACGCGCTTCACCTAATGCGCGATACGGCGCCCGTTCCGTTTTAGCAATGCGCCTATACCGGGGCCTCACTCTTTATAGACAGCGATGCTGATCGACGAGGGATCTGGATGGCGAAACGTGGTCGCCGCGGATGGTGCGTAAGGCATCTCGGATCAGGCTTTGGTCAACGTTCGCTCTGCGCCGGCGTATGATTTTTCTCTTTGCAAAGACGCGCCGCTCTCAGCTTGACGCTGATTTTATTTGGCGCCGCACCATTCTTTCTCGCCTCGCGCTGGTTCAACTGCGCGCCCCCCGGGTTGCGCGACAAAGCTTAAGAAACGGCGACCGCCTCCGCAGAAAATGCCAGAAATGACAAAGTTGTCATTGACAGCTCGCGACGTCCCGCGCTACTCATGAAAAAAAACAACCTTGTCAATTCGGGAGGAAATGATCGGCTGCATTCTTCACTGACGGGCATTCGCGACCGCGCTATCGGCGCGAATGTGGACAGCGCGCGAGGCTTCGGGCGCGCGCAGCATGTTGCTGCTCAGCCAGCGAGGAAGGCGGACTCAAGGGCGGGTCTGAAAACCGGTCTCTCTCGAATTTTCAAGGCTGAAAGAAATCGCGTCGGCGCCTGAAGGGCTCGCCGCGAGATAGGCGGCGCGCAGCGGGGACGCATGCAAGGCGCGCATACAGGGAGCGGAACAATGAGTTATAAAAACCGGGCGGGCGATCGCGCATGCGGGAAAAGAGCCGCGCTGTTGCTTTTCGGAAGCGTTTCATCGGTGGCCATCGCCGCGCCGGCGTACGCCCAGGATGAGCCGGGATCGGACGAAATCGTCGTCACGGGCATTCGGGGATCGCTGCTATCTTCGGCGAACATCAAGCGCAACGCCTCAGGCGTCGTCGATGCGATCACGGCTGAAGATATCGGCGCTTTTCCGGACTCGAACCTCGCCGAATCTATCCAGCGCATTTCAGGCGTGTCGATAGACCGCTCGAACAATGAAGGCAGCAAGGTTACGGTTCGCGGCTTCGGTCCTGAATTCAACCTGATCACGTTGAACGGCCGGCAAATGCCTACTTCCTCGCTGCAAAGCGATTCGACGCGCTCGTTCGACTTCGCGAACATCGCGTCGGAAGGGGTCAGCGGCGTCGAAGTCTACAAGACGTCGAACGCGGCGATCCAGAGCGGCGGCATCGGCTCGACGATCAACATCAAGACCGCGCGCCCGCTCGACAGGCCGGGGTTCATCGCATCTCTTGGCGCCAAGGCCCTGCACGACACGACGAACGAGACAGGCAGCGACATCACGCCGGAAGTCGCGGCGACTTTCTCCAAAACGTTCGCGGACGACATGTTCGGGATCGGCCTCTTCTACTCTTATCAGAAACGCGACAGCCGGCAGGAGCAGGCCGAAGTCGCCCTGTGGCGCGAGAATATCGACGATCTTATTCCGGCCTCGACGGTCGTCACCGATCTCCGGACCGGCCCGACCAACACCTGGTTCCCGCGCAATTACGGTTTCGGCATCGAGAACATCTCGCGCACCCGCATGAACGGGCAGGCTGTGCTGCAGTTCCAGCCGGTCGAGACGCTGCGCGCGACGCTCGACTACACGTATTCCGAGTTCGAGAATGAAGGGCTTCGTCAGGGCGTCGGCATCTGGTTCGGCGATTTTCCGCAGACGACACAGGTCACGATAGACGAAAACGGAACGTACGCGTTCGTTGAAGATACGTGCTGCGACTATTCCTCGAACCAGCGGCTCAACAAGTCGCGCAATGAGAACAATTCGATCGGCTTCAATCTCGATTTTCAGCCGACCGACAGGTTGAATCTCATTTTTGACTTCCACGACTCCGACGCGATCTCAAAGGGGGTCGACCGCGGCAACGACGTGTTCCTCATTCTTGCGGCGAACTGCCTTGACACCAAGAGCGCCGACTTCCTTACCGGAAACGACATTCCGGACATGGCGGTGACCTGGGCGGGTTGCGCGAACCCTGAAGCGAACGGCGAGCCGACGGCGGGCAGCTACGACTCGCTGTTCGGCCAGGCCGGCTCGAACGTCAATGAATCCGACATCCGCCAGTACCAGTTCGCCGGCGAATGGGAAAATGGAGTCGATAGCGGTCTTACCAGCATTCAGTTCGGCGCCGGTCGAGTCAACAACACCTATCGGACGCGCTCGTTCAACAGCGGCCAGATCGCAGCCGGCTGGTATGGCGGCAACCAGGGCGTCTATGACGACTCGATCTTTACCCGCGTCAGCATGGAAAATCTGCTTACGGCGTTTTCCGGCGGCGGCGAGAATATCTCGCCCGGTTTTTACTACGACTGGGATTTTGAATCCGGCATCGCCGCCTTCGAGCAGGCCTTCAACGGCGGTCAGCGTCTTGAAGCCGACTTGGACGGCACGCCCATCTTCGATCACACGATCAACGAAACGACCAACTCTGCGTATCTGCAATTCAACGCCGCCGGCGACTTCAACAATATCCCGATCCGCCTGACTGGCGGCGTGCGCTACGAAGATACGAGCGTCACGGCGAACAGCCTGCAGATCAAGGTCGAGGAGATCGTATGGGTCAATTCGACGGAGTGGAGCGTCAATCGCGCCGCCGACCAGTCATATTCGGACGTCGCCGCCGACTACAGCCTCTGGCTGCCGAACCTCGATTTCAGCGCGGAAATCTTCGAGAACTTCCTCGCTCGTTTCTCCTACAGCAAGACCATCACGCGGCCGACGCTCGTCAGCATGCAGGGCACCACGTCTGTCACCGACCGGCCGAAGCCGGGAGAGCGTCTCGGCACAGCCGGGAATCCGGCGCTCCAGCCGTTCACGTCGGACAATATCGACGTGTCCCTTGAGTGGTATTATCAGGAAGGCAGTTACTTCTCGATCGGCGCTTTCCACAAGCAGGTCGATAATTTCATCGTCAATCAGCAGACGGATCAGATCATCGACAATCTTCGCGATCCATCGGCCGGTCCGCGCGCCGCGCAGGCAGCCGCCGATCTCGCTGCGATGAGCATGGATCCGACTGACCCGGTATTGATCCACAACCAGATCAACATCAACGAAGGCAATCCGATCGGCACGCCGATCGTCCAGAACGATGACGATCCGCTTATCAACTGGCGGATTACGGCGCCCTCGAACCTCGAGTCGGCGGAGCTTTACGGGCTCGAATTCGCCATTCAGCACGTTTTCGGCGATACCGGTTTCGGTCTCGCCGCCAACGCGACCCTCGTGGACGGCGATATCGATGTCGATGTATCCCAGGTCGGCTTCCAGTTCGTGCTGCCGGGCCTCAGCGACTCCTACAACCTGATCGGCTTCTACGACAAAAACGGGCTGCAGGCGCGCATCGCCTATAACTGGCGCGGCGAGTTCCTTTCCGGCACGGCTGACAACCAGCCGCAGTTCACCGAGTCGTTCGGTCAGCTTGATGCAAGGCTGAGCTACGACATCACCGAAAAGTTGACGATATTCGCCGAGGGCATCAACATCACCAACGAGTCCCAGCGAATTTACAACCGCTATGAAAACCAGCTCAAGACAGCCAACCAGTTCGGCGCGCGGTATGCGGTCGGTCTTCGTTACGATTTCTGACGCCGCGCTTTTGGGCGGCGACGCGATAAGGAAAGGCCGCCCATGGGGCGGCCTTTTCGACGTTATTTCGGCCAGCGCAAGCGGCGCGAGATGAGCAGGAATGTAAAACGCGTTGTGGTGGTCGGCGGCGGCGCCGCGGGCTGGATCGTCGCCGGCATGATCGCCGCCGAACATGGCGGCGCCGGCGAAGACAGCGTTGACGTATCGCTCGTTGAATCGCCCGACGTGCCGATCATCGGCGTCGGCGAGGGCACATGGCCGACGATGCGCATGACGCTGAGCAAGCTTGGGATTGGCGAAGCCGATTTTATCCGCGCGTGCGACGCTTCCTTCAAGCAGGGCACTAAGTTTTCGGGCTGGACGAATGGCGCTGCGAGCGACGCCTATTATCATCCGTTCACCTTGCCGCAGGATTATCTGAAAACGAATCTCGCTTCGGCCTGGCTGGAAAGGCGCGCCGGCGCTCCTTTCGCCGACTGCGTTTCGCCTCAGCCGCGTCTCTGCGACGAAGGCCTGGCGCCGAAGCAGGCGGCGACGCCGGAATACGCCTATGTCGTCAATTACGGCTATCATCTGGATGCGGGCAAGTTCGCGGAGTTTCTCGCGCGTCATTGCGTCGGCGCGCTCGGCGTCAGGCATTTGCGCGCGCATGTAGACCGCGTCAACGCTGGCGAAAGCGGCGATATCGCTTCGCTGTCGACTAAAGAACATGGCGATGTCGAGGGCGATCTTTTCATCGATTGCACCGGCGTCGCATCGTTGCTGTTGCGCAGGCATCTTGGGGTGCGCTTCGTGGAGCAGCAAAGCGTCCTGTTCGCCGACAGGGCGCTGGCCATACAGGCGCCGTACGCCGCGCCGCATAGCGTCATCGCATCGACGACTGCATCTACGGCGCAGGCGGCCGGCTGGGTCTGGGACATCGCGTTGCCGACCAGGCGCGGCGTCGGCTACGTTTACTCAAGCGCGCATGTTTCCGATGAGGCCGCCGAAGAAACGCTTGCAGCCTATGTGCGCGCTGAGCCGGGTCTGGCGCAGGATCGTTTCGCGCCTCGTAAAATCGCTTTCTCTCCAGGCCATTGCGAAACCTTCTGGCGCCGCAATTGCGTCGCCGTCGGCATGGCGGCGGGATTTCTGGAGCCGCTGGAAGCGTCCGCGCTGGTGCTCGCTGAACTTTCGGCGCAGATGCTCGCAGAAAACCTGCCGCGTTCCCGGGACGCGATGGACGCCGCGGCGAAGCGGTTCAATGAAAAGCTGCATTATCACTGGCGGCGAGTCATAGAGTTCCTGAAGCTGCATTATGTTCTAAGCGCGCGCGAGGGCGATTTCTGGCGAGACAACCGCAGGGCCGAAACCGTGCCCGAACGCCTTGCGGAAGCGCTGACGGTTTGGCGCGAGCGCGCGCCATGGAAGCAGGACTTCGACAGGGTCGACGAGATTTTCTCCGCGGCTAGCTATCAGTACGTGCTATACGGCATGAACTTTAAGACGCGCGAGCGCGCAGCGCGGCGGCGCGTTGAAAATTTGGAGCAAGCCGAGGCTGCGTTCGGCGAAGTCGAGCGCAAACGCGCGCAGATGCTGGCCGCGTTGCCGTCGACCCGCGCGCTTGTAGAAGCTGTCCGCGCTGGCGGGCCGATATTCGGAGGATAGAGAGCGCTCATGGCTCGTCACGTCGTTCTCGACAATGTCGCGCACAAGAATCTGAAAATCATCACGCGCCGCGCCGCCGAGCTTGGCGACAATGTCGCGGCGGCGGGCGTCTTTCCGGTCGAGTTCCGCGCGCTTCAGGCGGACTACCCGATCGTCTTCCGCAAACTCGCGGAAACCGGCGCTTACGAACCGGTCTCGGTGTTCGGTTTCGAGCCAGGCGAGAATCTTTTTCTGCGCGGCGCCGGCTGGGACGCTTCCTATCTCCCCATGTCGGTCGAGCGTCAGCCGTTCCTGATCGGACTGGAGGAAGAAGGGCCGGATGCGGACGAACGTATGTCGGTCCATATCGACCTGGACAGTAAGCGCGTCAGCGAGCGCGAGGGCGAGCCCATCTTCCTCGAGTTCGGCGGCGTGACGCCCTATCTCGATCATATACGATCCGTCCTGCGCGCAATCCATGAAGGGCACGCCGCCAATCGTGCGTTTTCCGGCCTGCTGGTTGAGTATGACCTGCTCGAGCCTTTCGCCCTCGATGTCGAATTGAACAACGGCGTGCGGCGGCGGATGGAAGGCTTCCATACGATCAGCGAAGAAACGCTCGGCGCGCTTGACGGCGATGCGCTTGAAGCGCTGCACCGGAGAGGATTTCTCGAAGCGGCTTATATGGCGCTCGCTTCGCTTTCCAATTTTAGAAAGCTGATCCGCTGGAAGCAGGAAGGCGAAAAGCGCTCCGGACTTTGATGATGATGAAGACCGCCCAGAAAGTCGAAGAAGCGCCCGGCGCCGGGCCGAACGCTTTCGCCCGGATTGAAGAAGCGCGGGAACCGCTGGTGTTTCGCGAGCTTGCGGCGGCATGGCCGCTGGTCAAGGAAGCGGCGCGCTCTCCGGCCGCCGGCATCGACTATCTGCGCCGCTTCTGCGGCGATGCGACGGTTACGGTATCGTTGGGACGCGCCGGCGATGACCGCCGCCTCGGCTACAACGACGACCTCACCGGCTTCAATTTCACAATGGAGCGCAAGCCGTTAGCGGAAGTGCTGTCGATCCTCGACAATGACAGCGTCAATCCTGCAGCGCCCGTCTGTTACGTCGGATCAACAACGATCGACAAATGCCTGCCGGGCCTGCGCGACGAGAACGATATGGATCTTGGCGGCCGTCAGGCGCTGGCAAGCATCTGGATCGGCAACCGCGCCATCATCGGCGCGCATTTCGATGCGCTTTACAACATCGCCTGCGTCGCGGCGGGACGCAGGCGCGTGACGCTGTTTCCGCCCGAAGAAATAGATAATCTGTATATCGGTCCGCTCGATCCGACGCCAGCGGGCCAGCCTGTCAGCCTTGTGGATTTCAACAATTGGGATAGTGCGAAACATCCGCGTTTTGCGGCGGCGATGGAGCGCGCGCTGGTCGCCGAGCTTGGTCCCGGCGATGCGCTCTATATTCCGAGCGCCTGGTGGCATCACGTCGAAAGCCTCGACACCTTCAATGTGCTGGTGAATTACTGGTGGCGGAATTCGCCGTCCTTCATGGGCAATCCGATGGATGCGCTCGCCCATGCGCTGCTCAGCGTTCGCGATCTGCCGTCAGCCGAACGCGCTCGCTGGCGCAGCTTTTTCGATCATTATATTTTCGACTGGGAGAGCGGGCGCGCCGATCATATTCCGAAGCAAGCTAGGGGATCGCTGGGGCCGATGGACGACGCGGCCGCGCGGCGGCTGCGCGCCATCCTCCTCAATCGGTTGAACAGGTAGGGCTGAACGATGAACGACGCGCCCCATAAAACGCCGAGCATGAAGAAGGTCGTTATCGTCGGCGGCGGCACGGCGGGCTGGATGGCGGCGGCAGGGCTCGGCAGGCTGCTGGGAAAAAATCTCGATATCCAGCTCATAGAATCCGACGAAATCGGAACCATCGGCGTCGGCGAGGCGACGATCCCGCTTCTTACCTCGTTTCATCAACTAATCGGCGTCAATGAAGCGGATTTCATGCGCGCCTGTCAGGCGACGTTCAAGCTCGGCATCGAATTCGAGAATTGGGGCGCGGTCGGAGAGAAATATCTTCACGCCTTCGGACATCTCGGGCAGGACTGCTGGGCGGGCAACTTCCACCATTTTTGGGTGAAGGCGCGCCTCGCCGGCGACGACACCGATCTTGGCGAGTACTCGCTTCATCAGCATGTCGCGCGGGCTGGAAAGTATGCGCTGCACGCCAAGGAGGATCTGTTCTACGCCTATCACTTTGATGCGACTCTGTATGCGCGGTTCCTGCGCGCCTTCAGCGAGAAGCAGGGCGTGAAACGCATCGAAGGAAAAATCGTCCATGTCGCGACCGATGCGGACAGCGGCGATATTCGCTCCGTACGGTTAGCTTCCGGGCAGGAAATCGCGGGCGACTTTTTCATCGACTGCAGCGGCTTCGCCGCGCTCCTTGCAGAGAAGACTCTGCACACAGGGTACGAAGACTGGACGCACTGGCTTCCCTGCGACCGCGCTATCGCCGTACAGACAACCGCCGTCGAAACGCCGGCGCCTTATACGCACGCCATTGCGCGCGAGGCCGGGTGGCAATGGCGCATTCCCTTGCAGTTCCGCGTCGGCAACGGGCTCGTTTATTGCAGCGCGCACCAGTCGGATGACGAAGCGCGCGCCGCGCTTGTAGAGAATATCGAGGGCGAGATGATCACGGAGCCGCGCCTGATCAGGTTTCGCACCGGGCGTCGGTTGAAGCAGTGGAACCGGAACTGCGTCTCGCTCGGTCTTGCGAGCGGCTTTCTTGAGCCGCTGGAATCGACAAGTCTTTATCTCGTCCAGTCCGGACTGATCCGGCTGATGCAACTCTTTCCAGCGAGCGAAATAGTTCAGGCGGAGGTCGACGAGTATAACGCGCAATCGAAGCTCGAGTTCGAATATATCCGCGACTTCATCATCCTGCATTATCACGTCACCCAGCGCCGCGACACGCCGTTCTGGAACTATTGCCGAACCATGGAGCCGCCTGCGTCGCTTCGGCGCCGCCTCGATCTTTTCGCAGGCGGCGGACGGTTTTTTCGCGAGAATTTTGAACTGTTCTTTGACGGATCATGGGCGCGCGTGATGACCGGGCAAGGGCTCGTGCCTAAGAGCTATCACCCGATTGTCGATATGATGACGGACGCAGAGCTTTCGAGCTTTCTCAGCGGCATCCGTGCGCGTCATGCGCTGGTCGCCGCCTCGTTTCCCATGCATCACGAAGTGCTGGAGCGCTACTGCAAGGCGGATGAGCGCGCATTCGCGAGAGAACGCTAACGCTCAGGCGCATCTGCCCGCCGGAGGCGCGCGACGATGTCGGCATGTCGGCTGGAGCTTATCGGGTAGCGGCTGAAAACCAGCGCCGAGACGAGCATGAACACGATTGGCGCCAACGAGATGAATTGATGGAGAGCGGTCGCGGTCGCCGGGTCCTGCGCTTCGCCCGGCTGATACCCGATAATGTCGAAGACGACGCCGATCCCCAGCGCAGTAAGGGCGATTGCAATCTTCTGGATGGCGGAGGCGAGGCCGATCGCGCCTGATTCGACTCTCAGGCCGGACTTCAGATGTCCGTAGTCGATCGTGTCAGGCAGAACGCTCCAGAATCCGACAGCGAAGGAACTGAAACCGATCGCCACCGCCGTATAAGCGACGATGGCGAGAAACACATTCTGGGCTCCCGTCAGGTAGAGCGTCGCCAGACTGACGATCACCATCGCACATCCGCACAGGAACGCCGGCCGTTTGTCGATCCTTATGTAAATCCAGACCCACATCGGAATCGCGGCGATCGGCGCTGCCGTCATCAGCGTGATCGCAAGGCCGGCCGCCAAAGGCGCGACAAGAATATGTTCAAAGCGGTAAAGCGCCGTCTTGACCACGATCATGTTCGCGACCGTCAATAGGAAAATGGCGACGACGGTGATGAGAAACGGCCTGTTGTCCGTCAGCGCCTTAAATACGCGGGCGAGGCTGTAGGTTTCCGGGCCGTCATCGCTCTCGTTCGCGCGAAGGATGGCCGGCTCCTTCGCGCCGGCGAAGGTCACCCAGACAAGCGCTACGCCCGCGACCCCCGCAAGCGCGCTCGCGACAACGAATGCAGTCGAATCGGGCGCTGCATTGCGCAACGCCGAAACGGTCAGAACCATGACGACGCCGCCAAGGGCGCCGCCGATCATGCGCACGCCGGCGAGCGTCGTTCGTTCGGAGGCGTTAAACGTCAGCCGGGCTCCAAGCGCGCCGTAGGGAATGGAGACGCAGGTATAGCAAATGCGAAAAAGCGCATGCGTGCCAAGTGCAGCCCCCAGCGCCCACCCCGCCGGGGCGAATGACGGGAGCGTGAACAAAAGCATGAACGCCAGCCCGAGCGGGAGGGCGCCGTAAAGCAGGTAAGGGCGGTAGGGACCCCAGCGGGACCGCGTCCGGTCGGCGAGTATGCCCATCGCCGGATCGGTGACGGCGTCAACCAGCCCGCCGACGGCGAAAGCGACGCCTGCGGCCGTGCTCGGCAGGCCGGCGACATCGGTGTAGTAAAACAGCAGGAAGTAACCGGCACCTTGCCAGTAAAAATTAAGTCCGAAATCGCCCGCGCCATAGCTGAGGCGTTCGCGCCAGCCAAGGCGGGACGGAGAGGCGGATGAATGGCTCACGCCGTGCCCCCTTCGCTTTGCGTGCCGTCCCCGAACTGTGCCATGAGCGAATGCTTGTTGTCATCCTGTGCGCCGCCGCTAAAAGAGACCGTATCATCGGCGCCGCCGATAGGCAGGGCGCTGATATAATTTCTGGGATAAGCCTCGACCATGTCCGCTGGAAAAAGAAACGCTACGGCCACGATCATCGATGTCGCGGATCGGGCGGGCGTTTCTATTAAAACGGTCTCGCGCGTCATTAACGACGAGCCAAGCGTAAGAGAGAAAACGCGGGACAAGGTTCTCGCGGCGGTCAAGGCGCTCGGGTACCAACGCAACGTTTTCGCCCGAGGGCTGCGCGCGGACCGCTCGCTCGTCCTGGGGCTTCTCTACGAAAACCCGCAAGGGGACTATCCAGCGGACGTGTTGCATGGGGCGCTGGCCTATTGCCGGCTTCATGGGTATCACCTTGTAGTCGAGGTTCTCCGTGGCCGGAACATGGGCGAGCAGACGACGCGGTTCCTGTCGCAGACCCGGCTCGACGGCGTATTGATGACGCCGCCGGTTTGCGACAATCCGGCGGTGTTGAAAGCGTGCGCTTCTTTCGGCGTGCCTTATGTGCGCATCTCGCCGAGAAAACCCAAGAAAGGCGAGCAATATATCGCGATAGACGACTTCGCTGCGGCGAAAGAAGTTACCGAGTATTTGATGTCGTTGGGGCACCGTCGCATCGGGCTGATCAAGGGCATCCCGGGACACGCTGCGACGATTATGCGCCTCGCCGGTTACAGGGCGGCGCTTGAGAAAGCCGGGATCAAGTACGATGAGGATCTCGTCTTTCGCGGCGACTTCCATTTTGAATCGGGCGCAAGCGGCGCGGAGCAGTTTCTCGGTCTGAAAGATCCCGCTACAGCGATCTTTGCGGGCAACGACGAAACCGCGGCCGGCGCTCTCGCCTATGCGCATGAAAAAGGCGTTGCAGTGCCGGGCAAGCTGTCTGTATGCGGATTTGACGGCGGCACGGTCTCCAAAGTGGTCTGGCCTCGCCTGACGACCGTGTTGCAGCCGACAAGGCTGTTAGGGGAGACGGCCGTGTCAATTTTGATCAATGCGGGAACCGCGCCCCGCGCATCGACCCCGATCATTCTTCCCCATAAATTGATTATCGGCCTTTCAACGGCGCCCTTGCGGGCCTGATCTCCCTTGGGGGAGCCTGGCTGCCAGCTGCGCCATCTTCCGCTCTATTCGCGCTTGCACCGCCAGCCAGCATCCGCCGCGTCTTTCAGGGAAAACCGGGCCTTTCGGTATTGACCGCCCGGCGCGCGCGCCGTATCTTTGTAGAAAGACAAGGTTGTCATAAATCAACGGGAGTGAAACCGCTTTTCAGTCAGGGGCCGCCATTTCCGGCGCCGCATTGGCGCCCGGCGGTCTCTTTTCAAACTGCAAGAACGACAGCGGCCATGACGGTCAGCCCGCACTGGCGGCTGATGTCCATCGCTGCGCGGCTGCGCTCCGGCGCAAGCCTCAAGGCGCGGGGAAGAATTGAGCGACATCCTCCCTCGCTCGATTCTTCCCGGGCGCTGCGTTCAGGGAGCGATTGCTCAGCCGCCGGAACTTGAAACCAGGGGATAGAATGACGGGCAAGAGATTTTTGGCGGCGTTCAGGGTCTCAGCGGCCGCATTGGCATTATCGGCTTGCGCCTCTGAAAGCGGAGCAAGCGCCGGGCGGGACGATAGCGGCGCCGCTTCGGCGCAACTTTCTTCTTCGGTCGATCCGGCGAAGTGGCCGCAAAGCCGTTCGCCGTTGCCGCACGATGAGGCGCTTGAGGCGAGAATTCGCGACATCCTGTCGGCGATGACTCTCGAAGAGAAGGTCGGCCAGACCATTCAGGCCGACATTAGCGCCGTAACCCCGGATGACGTTCGCAAGTATGATCTGGGATCAGTGCTGAATGGCGGAAACTCCGGTCCCAATCGCGAAAATCGTTCGCCCCCTGAAGACTGGCTTGCGCTCGCCGACGCCTACTATCTGGCGTCTGTCGATAAAACCGACGGCGGCGTCGGCGTGCCGGTCATATGGGGCACGGACGGCGTGCATGGGCACAGCAACGTCGTCGGCGCGACGCTGTTTCCGCACAATGTCGGGCTGGGCGCCGCCAACGATCCCGATCTCATGCGGCGCATCGGCGAGGCGACGGCGCGCGAGATTGTCGCGACCGGCATCGAGTGGACGTTCGCGCCGACGCTGGCCGTCGTGCGCGACGACCGCTGGGGCAGAAGCTATGAGGCCTATTCGGAATCGCCGGAAATCGTCGCAGCCTATGGCGCCGCCATCGTCGAAGGATTGCAGGGCGCGCCGGGCGGCGAAGGGTTTCTGGGGTCAGGCCGTGTAATTGCGACGGCCAAACACTTTATCGGCGACGGCGGCACCAATCTCGGCGTCGATCAGGGAGACAATCTCGCCAGCGAAGAGGAGCTCGCCGCCATACACGGGGCCGGTTACGTCACGGCGATCGAAGCTGGCGTGCAAACCGTCATGGCCTCTTTCTCGAGCTGGCGAGGCGTCAAGATGCACGCCAGCAAGGCGCTGCTCACGGACGTTCTTGTCGACCGAATGGGATTCGACGGCTTCGTCGTCGGCGACTGGAACGCGCACGGCCAGATCAAAGGATGCACAAACGCGTCCTGCGCGGAGGCTTTCAATGCGGGCATCGACATGTTCATGGCGCCGGATGACTGGCGGGAGCTGCATGGGAACATGCTGAAGGATGTCCGCAGCGGAAAAATTTCAATGGAACGGCTCGATGATGCGGTTTCGCGCATTCTCCGCGTGAAACTGCGCGCCGGCCTGTTTGAGGCGCCGAAGCCGTCCGAACGCGCAGGCGGCGGCGATTTCGCTGTGATCGGCGCGCCGGAACACCGCGCCATCGCCCGCGAGGCGGTCCGCAAATCCTTGGTCCTGTTGAAGAACGAAGGCGGGCTCCTGCCGATAAATCCGGCCTCAACCATCCTCGTCGCGGGCGACGGCGCCGACAATATCGGCAAGCAATCCGGCGGCTGGACGATCACCTGGCAGGGCGAAGGCAACTCGAAAAAGGATTTCCCCGGCGGCAAGTCGATTTTCGACGGAATAAAGGAGGCGGCTGAGGCCGCAGGCGGCCGCGCCATCCTAAGCGCAAACGGTGAAACGCGCGCAAAACCCGACGTGGCGATTATCGTTTTCGGCGAAGAACCGTATGCCGAGTATCAAGGCGACCGCGCCAATGTCGATTACCCTAGCGACGACGGGCTCGTTCTCTTGCAGAAGTTCAAGCGTGCGGGCGTGCCGACCGTCGCGGTCTTTCTTTCCGGTCGGCCCTTATGGGTCAATCCGGAGTTGAACGCGGCCGATGCGTTCGTCGCCGCTTGGCTTCCGGGATCGGAAGGCGGCGGCGTCGCCGACGTGCTGCTGAAAAAAGCCAACGAGACGGTCAATTACGATTTTACCGGCAAATTGTCCTTCTCCTGGCCGAAGCTTGCGACCCAAACGCCGCTGAATGTCGGCGACGAAAAGTATGATCCGCTTTTCCCCTATGGGTTCGGGCTGACATACGCCGCTCCCGGCGCGCCGCTGGGCCAGCTCAGCGAAGAGTCCGGCCTCACGGAAGGCGAGGGCGCCGCCGCGACCGCTTTCCTTCTTTCCGGCCGGGTGAAAGCGCCTTTCGAACTGTTACTGAAATCCGGCGCAGAGGTCGCGCGGGTCGAAGGCCCCGCCGCGTCTCTCGGCGGCAAGGCGAGCATCAAATCCGTCGACCGCTACGCGCAGGAAGATGCGCGCATCGCGACCTGGAATGACGACGCCGCGCTCGCGATAGAAGGCCCCGCCATCGACATGAAAGCGCAGGAAGAGACGGGGATGGCGCTTCTGATCGCTTACGCCGTCGAGAAGACTGGTGAGCGTGAGGGGCCGGTGAAGCTCGGCATGTCATGCGGACCGGCCTGCGAAGGGTTTCTCGACATATCGGACGATGTGGCTAGCGCTGAAGGAAAGGGTTGGCGCGAAGCAGCGATCTCGCTTTCCTGCTTTAGCGACGCCGGCGCCAATCTGTCGGCGGTGTCGGCGCCGTTCGTGCTTGAAGGCGCGAAAGGGCTGACCCTTCATCTTTCCGACATAAGGCTTGTGACTGGTTCAGGCGAGACGTCCTGCGACTTCTGATCTAGTCCGTCAGCGGAGCGGGCGGCGTCACCGCCAGATAGACCGTGCTCCACAGTTGAGCCGCATTCGATTCCGTCGCGTCGCCGTCGCGCTGACCGAAAGGCTCGATGACGAAAGCCCCGTCCTTGATCGACCACGACCAGAGTTCGGATGTCTTCACCGCTTCGCCCGCTTCGATGACGCGCCAGAGATCGCGTTCGGCTGTTTCGAGCCGGCCGCGAAGCGCGTCGGTTATATCCTCGCGCTGAAGCTGCCGCGCCAGCCCTGATGCTAACAGCGCCTGCTGCCAGGACCAGACGACGGCGCCGTGATAGTGACTGTTTGAGAAGTCGTCCTGAAGCGGCGGCGCTGCGTAAGCGGCGTTGGCGACAAGAAGGCCGGCGGGCGAAAGGAGGCCGGCCGGGAAAGGGCGAAACGTCGCGTCGAGCGCGCGGACGAGAGCGTCCGGGGGCGGATCGGAGAAAGCGAGAAGGAAACCTTCGTCGGAATTGAGAACAGGAATGGGCGCGCCTTCGGCGTCGAGCGCGACGGCGTTAAAGACGACATCCTCATCGCCAAGCGACGCCAGCGCATCGCCGGCTGGCGCGCCTAGTGATTTCGCGTATGCGGCGACGTGGGCGCGCGCCGTTTCATTTTCGATGCGAACACGGAACAGGGGCGCCGCCTCGCGTTCCCAGATCGCCGCCATGGACTCTGCGGCGGCGAGATCGTTGCGTTCTTCGGAGAGATAGGGATCGAGCAGGCCGCTCGCGGCGAGCCGCGCTGTCGCGCGCAGCGCCGCCGGCGCGAGCACGGCGTTGACATTGTACGGGATGCGTCCGCCGCCAAGTCCCTCCTCGCTGTCGCGCCATTCGCCCGCATGTTTGTCGTCCTTGAGGCGGATCAGGGCCGTCCAGCCCGGCGCGTCGGCGAAAGCGCGCGTCTCGTCGATGATAAATCGCAAATTTCGCGTAAGCGCTGCGCCGTAAGCTTCATCGCTTTTTGTGCGTTGTTGCAGAAACGCGGCGGCGCGGGCGCGGCCTTCAGGGCGCTTCAGCAAATAGTCGGCGGCGAGCGGCGCCAGCAGGAAATCGTCGTCGACCATAGCATAATCGTAGATCGGCGCCGTCGACGGCGCCTCACCCGTCTCAAGCCGGCGCAACAAGGCGAATTCTGCAAGGTCCTCTTCATGCGCGACGGCGCCTTGCGCATCGAGCCTTTCGAACACAGAGGCGAGACCGGCCTCGATAAGTTCAGGCGACGCGGCGGGCATCAGCATTTTCAGGCTGAGCAGCGTGTCGCGGCCGAAATAGGTGAGGAACCGCCAAGACCCCGCGAGAAGCTTTTCCTTATAGCTGAGAAACGCGAGGATGTTTCTCGATGCAGGATCGTCCGCCGCCCGATTGGCGAGAAGCCGGTCCAATGTAATCGGCGTCAGCGGTTCGTCGCCGGTTAGAGCGGCGATTTTCAGCCGCACTAATCCAGCGCCTGAGGGAATGAGGCGAACCTGCCCTTCGGCTTCTTCAATATCGCCTTCGAGCGCTTCAAGAGAAAGATAATAGCCTCCGCCGTCATCGAGCCGCTGGCGGCGCCACTCGACGCGACCGCCTTGAAGGGTGGGCGTTGTATCAATTTGCGCCGGCGTTTCGCCCGTATAGCCATAGCCGCGAATGCTGCGGATATTGCCGAGAACCGCACGCTCGACAGAGAGGGCAGGCCCTTCCAGCGTCGCTTCGAATTCGATCCCGTAAAGCGTCCGGCCCTTGCCGTCGGTCAGCCTGACACCGCGCGGCGCGGCGGAGACGCGCCACGCGGCCGCGCGCGCCGCATCTTCAAACCACAGGCTGACGCCGCTGTTGCCCGCGGGAAAGGCGACGACTAAGCGCGGCTGCGCGCCAGACGTCAGCACAAGATGCGCGGCCACCGGGCCGGCGCGATAAAACTCGTTAAGCGCGCGGCCCTCGGAAATAGAGAACTGCAAAACGTCATCCGCATCGACCGGCGCAAGCCGCATCGTATGACGATTCCCCGGCGCGCAGCCGGCGCAGATCAGAAAGACGCCAAGGACGGAGCGCAAAAGAAAATTCAAAGGTTACCCCTCTTGTTCATTCGCATTTTCGGCGCGCTCATCATGACGCCATGCGCCCAAAATAAAAACGGCCGCCGGAACGCATCCGGCGGCCGTTCGCAGTCAGACGGGCCTCGCGCCAAGGGAGGGAGCGGCGCGGAGCGTCATTGCGAAACCTCAGAAGTCGTAGCCGACGCTGAGCATCACCGAGCGTCCGAAGATCGGTCGGCCGTTCGGCGCCGACGGGTTGCGCGGATCGCCTTCCGTAATGCCTTCGGAATCGTTGAGATTGTCCGCATGCACCTGGAAGAACAGGCCGGAGTCTGTGTTGACGAGCAGGCCGAGATCGATCTTCTCGTAGCTCGGCAGGATGACCGTGTTGGCGTTGTCGCCAAAACGCTCGCCGACCAGCGTCACCGCGCCGTAGAGGGTCGCGTCGAACCAGTCCGCCTCGAACGTATAGGCAGGCGAGATGCGCGTCTGCCAGCGGGGTTGGCGCAGCACGCGGTTGCCGACATCCGATGCGGTGGTCGATTCCGTGATCTCCGCATCCTGTATGGTGGCGATGACCGAGGTCGAGAACGAGCCGAAATGAATTTCGCCGTCGATTTCGGCGCCGATGGCGCGCGTCTTGAAGGCCGTCGCCGGCACCACGCCGCCGACCGTGGAGCTGAAAGCGTCGTTGGTGTTGCGGAACAGCGTCGCATAAAGCTTGAGCCACTCGCCCGAATATTTAACACCGCCTTCGATCTGCTTGACGTTATCGACCTGGTTGCGCCCTTCGCGGATTTCGTCGAAGTGCGGGAACAGGAATCCCTTGGTGTAGCGGGCGAAGACGCCGAGATCGTCGGTGACGTCGAAGTTAGCGGCGCCCGTATAGGCCCATTCGCTGCCGTTGAGATCGACGGTCATGTCGGTCGTTCCGTCCGGAAAGCCCGGTCCGCTGTCGAGCGTATAGTCGAGATCGAGCCATTCGTGGCGGATGCCGGCGTCAATCCGCAGGCGGTCGAACACCTGCCAGGAATCTGCAGCGTAGATAGCGTCGGCGCGGGCGTCGCCCGCCGACATGATGCCGAACAGGAAGCCCGCATTGCCGCCGGCCGCAGCGATATCGTCCGGCGTGATGGAGGCGTCGAGAAGGTCGCCGTTTTGCGTGTTATGCACCGGGATCGGGTTGCCGATGGTCCAGAAATCGTCCGATGACCACGTCGCCTGATAATAGCCGACGGTGATGTCGTGTCCGGCGATATTCTTGTTGATGCTGAGATCGTTGATCAGCGCTTCCAGATCTTTTTGAACGACCCAGTGGCCGTAGGTCTGGACGTAATCGTCCGCGCCGAGCGTCACGCCGCCCGCGGTCATGACAGGGCCACCGATGACGGCGCTGAGCGCGCCGGCGGTGACAGGACTTCCCGCGGGAACGAAGCCGTAGGTGTCGGCGTCGCCGGTCATGTAGGTGAAGTTGTCGCGAATGGTGAAACCGGCGCCGAGATCGAATTCGGCGCTGCCGCCGGTGACGATGCCGTCCCAGCCGCGCCCGTCGGCGAAGTCGAAGATTTCGGTGTCGCCAGAGGCGCTGACCTGCAATTCGCGGAAGCGGGTCGCGTTGCCTATCTGCGCGAAGGTCCCGAGATCGTTGCCGGTGTTGAGGCCCATCGGCAGGATCCACTGGCCGTGATCGTCCGTCCAGCGCCCGAACACGTTGATCTTGCCGTTCTCGAAGACCTTGGTGAGGTTTGCCGTGAATTGATGGCCTTCCTCCGACTTGAACTGCGTGTCGCGAACGCCGTCAGATGACCGGAAATAGCCGCCGATCATATAATAGAGATCGTCGGCTATTTCGCCGCTGAGCACCGCATCGACGCGTTGCAATCCGTAATCGCTGGTCGAGTATTTGATGCGTCCTTCGGTTTCTTCGCCGCCCTCTTTCAAGTTGAAGTTGACGGTAAGGCCCGGCTCGCCCTTGCCGAACACCGAGTTCGGACCGCCGCGCAAGCCTTCAACCCCGGCGATGGTCTCGTCGATGCGGAAGATCGAGGACTGCTCGAAGAAGGAAAGCATCTCGGTGCCGTAGATCGGCGAGCCGTTGATGGCGAGCAGCACGAACGGCGCGTCGCCGCCGCCCGGCAGACCGCGCACGTCAATGTTGGCGCCGGCGACGCCGCCGGAGCTTTCCGCCCACACGCCCGGGATCGCCTTGAAGAGATCCGCAGTGCTCTGCGGCGAGAACTTCGTGATCTCGTCCGGATTGATGGTCGTCACTGCAAAGCTCGCCGCCTGACGGTTTGCGCCGGCGCCGCCGGGAGTGCCGATGACGACGATCTCGTCGACAGGCGCGTCGCTCGGCTGCGCCGCGGCGCTCGCCGCGCCCAGCGCGAATACGCTGCCGGCCCCGACGAAGCAGCGGCGGACGAATTTCAGCTTACGGCTTCTCGTTTGCACGTCTCTCATAGGTATCCTCCCTGTTGCGCCGGCGTGGATCGCCGTGTGGTCTTGCACGCCCTGCGCACGCCGACAGGCAGGGAGCGACATTGAGACGGAGCATGCCCCGGACGCTCGCATATGCGCAATCGATTGCCACAAGGGTTTTGCTATTTTATCAGGAAAATATTGGCGTCTGATGTTTGCGTGCAACGCTTCTTGCGCAAGTTTTGCGCAAGTGTGCCTGTTATTTTGCGCTGCAAGATCGACGGACGATCAGCTCGGTCGGCAGGACGACGTCGCGCGCGGTTCCGCCTTCGATCAGCGTCAATAGATTCTCCACCAGCGCCCGGCCGCCCGCCGCAGTGTCCTGACGAACGGTGGTGAGCGCCGGCGTCATGTAGGAAGCAAGCGCGATGTCGTCATAGCCGATGACGGCGACATCTTCGGGCACGCGGATATTGAGATCGGCGAGCGCCTGCATGGCGGCGATGGCGAGGAGATCGCTCGCTGCGAAGATGGCGTCGTGCCACGCCCCGGAACGGAACAGCGATTGCGTCGCCTGATAGGCGGAAGCGCTGTCGAACGGCATCGATAGCGTCAAGGTCTGATCCTGCGCGGCGCCGGCAGATGTCAGCGCCATCATGCAGCCGCGATGGCGGAGACCAATCTCCACGTGGCGGATATCGCCAAGGAAAACGACTCGATTTCGCTCTTGCGAGAGGAGATGCCGGCCGACAAGCTGGCCGCCGAGCAAGTTGTCGCTCCCGACGACGGCGTAATCGCGTCCCGGTATGTCGGCCCCCCAGACGATGACGTTCTTGCGCGTTTCGGCGTAACGCGCGAGCGGCTCCGGGTTGCGGCCCTGGCCGATAATGATGACCCCATCGGCGCGGTTCGAGGCGAGCGCGTCGGCGCCCATAATGTCCGTCCACGGACAGGCGCGCGACAGAAGCAAATCGTAGCCGTTTTCAGCGAGCGCGTCGGCGATCGAGGCGACGATCTGGCTGAAGAATGGGTCGGAGAAATGCTGGCGGTTCGATTCTGAAATCGCGATGACGACTTCTATAGTGCGGGTTTTCTGGGTGCGCAGACTTCTGGCGCGGGCGTTGATGCGATAGCCGCTTTCTTCCACCAGCGAGAGAATGCGCGCGCGCGTTTCCTCCGAGACGCGCCGGCTGCCCGCAAGCGCGCGCGATACGGTCGATTCGGCGACGCCGGCGAGGTCGGCGATTTCCGCCATGGTGCGCGCCTGCTTCGAGGCCGGCTGTGCGCCGTTGCTGCTCATGTCGCCTCTTCAAGCACGAGACCGCCGAAAGCGGGCAGAAGCGCTCGTCCGTTTTCAAAGCGGCCCGGGAGCCCGTAATCGAGCGCGGCCCTGGCGCTTTGCGGCGCCCGCCAGTCGAGCGGCGCGTCGCCGAGATTGAACAGGCAGAGCAGGCTTTCCTCACCGTCCGTTCGGCGAAAGGCGAGCAACGGTTCAGGGGCGTCTAGAAATTCGATGGAGCCGGCGACCAGCGCGCCGTGATTGCGGCGGAACTCGATAAAGCGGCGCGTCAGGGTAAGCGTCGAAGTGGCGTTTTTTTCCTGAAGGTCGGCGGCGAGGGCGCTGTGACGGGGGTCCGCCGGAAGCCAGGGTTCTACCGTGGAAAAGCCGGCGTTGGGCGAGCCTGCGCGCCACGGCATCGGCGTGCGGCAGCCGTCCCGACCGAGACTGTCGGGCCAGAAGCGGATGCCTTCAGGGTCGCGCAGCCTGTCGAAAGGAACGTCCGCCTGCGGAAGGCCGAGTTCTTCGCCCTGGTACATGAAAATCGTGCCGCGCAAGCACATCAGGACACCCATCAGCAGTTGCGCGAAAGCCTCGCCCGCCTCTCCGCCGCCCCAGCGCGTGCGCGCGCGGACGACATCGTGGTTGGAGAATGACCAACTCGGCCACGCTGTATCGCTCGTCCAGCTTTCGAGCGCGGAACGGATCAGGTTTACAGTCAGCGGGCCGTTTTCAAGCAACATGAAGTTATAGGCCGTGTGCAGCCTGCCGGGCTCGGTGTATTCGATGCTGCGGGCGATATAGGAATCGCTGCCGATCTCGGCGACCGTCATCCGGTCCTTGTACTTATCGGTCAGCTTCCGCAGCTCCTCCATGAAGGCGAGATTTTCCGGCTGCGAGCGGTCGTGCAGATGGCGCTGATGCTGATAGGGGCGGGCGAACCCGCCGTCGGGGCGTTTTGGCGGATTGTCGCGAAGCCCTTTGTCGCAGAAGTAGAAATTCGCCACATCGAGCCGAAATCCGTCGACGCCGCGGTCCATCCAGAAGCGCGCGGCCTCGAGAATCGCCTTGCGCACTTCTGGATTGTGAAAGTTCAAATCCGGCTGCTCGGAGAGAAAATTGTGCATGTAGTACTGGCGCCGGCGTGTGTCCCATGACCATGCTTGTCCGCCGAACAGCGAAATCCAGTTGTTGGGCGGGCCGCCGTCTGGTTTCGCGTCCGCCCAGACATACCAGTCCGCCTTCGGATTGTCGCGCGAGCGCCGGCTTTCCTTGAACCAGGCGTGCTGGTCGGACGTGTGCGAATAGACCTGATCGATGATGACTTTGAGCCCGACCTTGTGCGCGTCTTCGAGCAGGGCGTCGAAGTCGGCGAGCGTCCCGAAAATCGGATCGACGTCGCAATAGTCGGAGACGTCGTAGCCGAAATCGCGCATCGGCGAGCGGAAAAAAGGCGACAGCCAGATCGCATCGACGCCGAGGCGTTTCAGATAGTCGAGCTTCGAGCGAACGCCCTTGAGATCGCCGACGCCGTCATTGTCGCTGTCGCAGAAGCTGCGCGGATAGACCTGATAGACGACGCCGCGCCACCACTCGTTCATTCCAGCCGTCCTCTCGCTCTTCTTGCGCGCCGCGCTTGCTCCCTCTCGCCCTTATAGCAGGGCTGGGCTCTTGCGCAATCGATTGCCATCACTCATAGTGGCGAAAACACCAATAGCGCGCGCCGCCGCGCGCAGGAAACGCAGGAAGAGGGGAAGCCGCGATGACTGCCATCGGCGTGCGCATCGCGCTGTTCTCGGCTTATTTCCTTTTCGCCATCCTCCTCAACAGCGTCGGCACGGTGATCCTGCAGTCGATCGTCAGCTTCGGCGTGTCGAAAGAGGATGCGAGCATCCTTGAGGCGTTCAAGGACTTGCCCATCGCTGCGGTGTCGTTCCTCGTCGCATCGCTGCTGCCGAGGCTCGGCTACCGGCGCGCGATGGTCATTGGCTTTGCGACGGTGGCGGGCGCCTGCCTGCTGATGCCGCTCGCGCCTGCCTTCGCGACGGCGAAAATTCTGTTCTTCGCCATCGGCGCGTCGTTCGCTCTGATCAAAGTGTCGGTTTATTCGACCATTGGTCTCCTGACGGACAACAGCAACAAGCATGCGAGCTTCCTCAACCTGATCGAAGGCTTTTTCATGCTAGGGGTGCTGGCGGGATACTGGGTGTTCGCAGCGTTCATTGATTCCGCCAATCCCGCCTCGCTCACATGGGTGAACGTCTACTGGCTGCTTTCCGCCGTTGCGGCGGCGAACGTCGTCATCTTGTTATTGGCGAAATTTCCGAAGGCGCCGGTTTCAACGGCGCCGGGCAGCGGGTTGCTCGCGGATTTCGCCGCCATGTTCGCGCTGCTATGGAAGCCGGCGGTGCTGGTGTTTGTCATTTCCGCCTTTCTTTATGTGCTGATCGAACAGGGCATCGGCACATGGCTGCCCACTTTCAATAATGAAGTGCTGCATTTGCCTGCGGCGATGAGCGTGCAGGCGGCGAGCATTTATGCGCTGGCGCTTGCTGTGGGGCGGCTCGGCGCGGGCGTGATTTTGCGCTTTATCGATTGGTTCTGGCTCCTCGTCATCTGCGTCGCCGCTATGGCGGCGCTGATCCTGCTGGCGCTGCCGCTCGCGACCGGGCTAGAGCCTGACCCGGAGATGAGCTGGCTAAGCGCGCCGCTCGCCGCATATGTGGTGCCGCTGATCGGCCTGTTCATGGCGCCGATCTATCCGGCTATAAACTCCGTCATCCTGAGTTCGCTCCCACGCGAACGTCATGCGGCGATGGCGGGACTGATCGTCGTGTTTTCTGCGCTCGGCGGCACGACGGGCTCATTCGTCACGGGACGGACATTCGCCGCTTTCGGCGGCGCGACGGCGTTTTATCTATCGCTTGTTCCGATGGCGGCGATCATGATCGCGCTGATCGTCTTGAAGCGTCTGGTGCGAAAACCGGCGTGATCTAACCGCCGATTATTGACATCTTCTGTATTTGTTAAGGAGTCGGGCCCCGCGCTCCGGCTTGGTTAGCAAATATTCAAATCTTCCATGCGTTACTGGCGGCTCCATTCAGGGGGGAGCGTCTTCGCGCCGATGGCCCAGGCGCGCGGCGAGAGCAAAAATATGGATTCGAAAAAGCAGGCGTTGAATGACATGGCGGCGAAAGCGCTCGCCGACCTCGAGCGCCTGGCCATTGCGCCGCTTCCCGAATGTTATGAAGTCTGGTTTCTGCACTTGCAGAACCAGAATCTTCCTCTGTCGCAGGACATTGAAGACCGGCTCGCCGCGGGCGGAGCGCTGACGACGGATTTCATCACCGGGCTCTACTACAAGCATTGCGGCTTCGATCATCTGCGCGCCGCGTTCGACCAGCACTATGAAGGCATCATGGGCGAGGTCGTCGGCCTGCAGGGTGTCGCAAAAGGGCTCGCCGACAGCGCCAGCGAGTTCGGTTCCGACATCAAGGCGATTTCAAACGACGTGCAGGGCGTGACGCTCACCCAGGGCGAACTGAAGCGTTTCGTCAACCTGCTCGTCGATACTGCGTCAAGGGCGACGCGGCGCAACGCGGAGCTTGAAGACGAACTCATCGCCGCCGCCAGAAAGATCAACACGCTGCACGACTCGATCAAGGAAATCGAAAAGGACGCTCATACGGACTTCCTGACCAAGCTCGCGAACAGGCGCCGGTTCGACAAGACGATGCGCGAGGCCATGAAAGCCTCGGAGCGCGATTCCACGCGTCTGTCGCTGATCCTGTGCGATGTCGATCATTTCAAGA
>JAVJPA010000022.1:0-10687 GCA_040216495.1 Amphiplicatus sp.
CGGCGCTTTCCCGAAACGCTGTCGATCACCTGGAACGGCGAACCGGAAGGCGCGGTCCTGATCGGCGCGGGCGCGCGCGGCGCGGGCGCGACGATCACGCTCACGAAATCGAACGCGCGCGCCGTGGTGCGGATCGCGCCGGCGACGGGAAAGATCCATCGTGCCGAGTAGCGCCCGCCAAGGCCAGCGCGGCTTCTCGCTTGTGGAAAGCCTCATCGCCGCAGCGATCGCGGCCGGCGTCATCGCCGCGGCGGCGCAATCGATCGCCGTCTCCGTCAGGCTTAATCGCGCGACCGCCGAACGCGCGGCGCTGCTGAACGAGGCCGATACGATCGCTGCGCGCCTCAGAGCCGGTCTCGACGATGACGCTGCGCTTGCGGGGTTCGATCGCTGGACGATCGAGCGCGCGCCGTATGCGGAAAGTCGGCGCAGCGACGAGGCGTATTTCGATCTCGTGACGGTCGCTTCGGCGCGCGATGCTGACTTTTCTTTCGCGCTGCTTGCGCCGTCGGCGGCGCGCCGCCGATCATGAGGCGGTCGGATCGCAATAGCGCCCAGCGCGGCTACAGCCTTATCGAAGCGCTGATCGCCGTCGCTATCCTGGCGGCGATCGCCGCCGTCCTGGCGCCGGCGCTCTTCGCGAGCGTACGCGCCTCGGGGCGCATCGCCGTCTTCGCCTCGGAGGCGGAGGAAGAGCGCGTCGCGCGCGACCTCTTGAAGTCCGTCTTCGACAGCGCCATCACGCTGAGCGCCGCGCCTGAAACGCCCTGGTTCGAGGGCGCGCCGGACCGGTTGAAGATCGTAACGCTCGATGCGCCGGCGGACGATCCGGAGACGGCGTATCTGGTCATTCGATCGGGCGTTCTCTACTTCGCCTCAGCGTCCGACATCGCGATCAACGGCGATGGCGACGGAACGCCCGAAGCAATGCTTCTCGAAGGCGTCTCGCGCTTCCGCTATTACGGCGCGGCGGACGAGCGCGAGGAGCCGGCATGGCGATCAAGCTGGGACGCCAATGCGCCGCCTTTGCTCGTCCGCGTTGAGCGCGCGGACGCCGACGTTGCAATGGATTTTCATGTGGCGGCGCGCGCGCCGCTCAATTGCGTCTTCGATCAGGTGAGCCGGCGATGCCGCTCTTGAGTCTTAAATTCCTGCACGAACCGCTGCCGTCCTTGCGAAACATTTCGTTCGAGCGCGCGCTGCAATGGCAGCTTGACGGCCTCGCGCGCCTCGCGCCGCGCCGTTTGCGCGAGATGGGCTGGCGGTCGACGGCGCGCATATTGTCGGATGAAGAGGAGTGCGTGCGCGAACGCTCGCTTCTCGGCGTGTCGAGGCTCGTTCGAAACGGTGAGATCGTAGACGCGCTCCCTGTCGCTGCTGCGCTGGACGAGGCGTCGATCTTCGAGGCCAACGTCGAACTGCCGGCCGCGGCGCGCGATCTTCGTCAGGCGATCGAATTTCGGCTTGACGAGATTTCGCCGCTGCCGCCTGAGGATGTCGTCTTCAGCATCGGGGAAACGAAGCAGGCGGGCTCCGGCCGCACCGAGGCGTCGATTGCGATCGCACGCAAGCGCGACGTTGAAGCGATTATCGACCGTTATCGAAGCGCGACGCTCGCCGAGATCGGTGCGCGTCTCAAACCGGACGGCGACTTCACATATCGTTTTTACGAAGCGCCGCGCGGCAGCCGCGCAGGTCGTCGCACGCTCCTCGCCGCCGGCGCTTTCGTTCTCGGCGCTGCGGCGCTTCTCGCCGGCGCGAATGCGCATCTGGATCGGCGCATTGAGGCGAGCGCCGCCTACGAATCCAGCCTGCTCGCCGCCATCAAGGAGGAACGCGCGCGCGCTTCGACGTTCACGGCGGGGGCAGTCGCGCTGACGCCCGGCCTCGATGGTCAGGGGATTTCGGCAGCTTTCGATATGCTGATCCGTTCAATGCCCGAAAGCGCGTTTATCGAAGAAGCGCGAATCGACGCGGCGGGCGTATCGGCGACTTTCCATGCGCCGGTCGACGCGCCGTCGCCGGCGAACGCCGCGCCGATCGAGTCGGCCCGGGACCGCCCTGGTTATGCCGTCTATTCGATGACGGCGCCGCTGGAGCCTGCGCCATGAACCGGATGCGCACGGCGGATATGATTCATGGAGGGGCGGCTGGCGCGATCCTGATTATTCTCCTTGCGGCGATCGGGTTTATGCTCGCGCAAGCGATCGGCGGCCTCGCCGCGGATTTCCAGGAACTGAACCGGAGATCCGTGCGCATCGAAGCGCTGGAGCTGCGGCTCCAGGAATCGCAAGAGGCGTCAGCGGCCACGCTTCATCGCCTGGGCGCGACACCTGGCGATCTGCCGCTGCTGGAGGAACCCGCGCGCCTGCGCGCGCATCTCGAAACGATCTGCTCGGTTTTCGACGCCGATACGGCGAGCGCGCCGTGCGTGATCGAAGAGCGTCCGCTGACGGAAGGACTTTCCGAATATTCAGCGCGACGGTCAGGCCGCGGAGACCTCGGCGCGTTCGCCGCCTGCGTCATTGAAGCCTTGGCGCCGCCGGCGCAAGCGCGCGTCCTGACCGTGCGCGGCGGCGCCGGCCCGGCGTCGCAGCGCCTTGAGATCGAGGCGCGCCTCATCGGCGCGGCGAGCCGCGCGCCTTCGGAAAACGCATCAACGGAGACGGACAGTGAAAGCTGACGTGTTGTTCTTCACCGCCGGCGCCGCCGCGACTGTCCTTGGCGTCGTGTTGTTCGTCGCGCCAGCGCCGTCGCCTGGACCGTCATCGCCGCCGGTTTCAGTCGATGAGCGCGCGGCGGCGACGCGAGACGAACAAGCAGCGGCGCGGCTGACGGCGCTGTTCGATCTGTCGCGCTTGCCGGAGCGCGCCTCGACGCCTGCGGCGCGCGAAGTTCACGCGGACCCCGCCGCCGCGCTGCGCCGCTACGTCTTCGTCGGCGGCGCCGAGTCGGGCGTGCGCGGGCGGGCGTTGTTTGAAAGAGAGGGCGCAGTGACGGCGCTGGCGCCCGGCGAGGACCTGGAGGGGTTCATTCTGGTCAGGTTTGACGCCGCCGCCGCCGAGTTCGAGCGCGATGGCATGGCCGTCTCGCTGCCGATCCGGAACTGAGCACGGCATGGCGCGGTTGTTGCTCACCCATGTCTTAACGATGGAAGGGGCGGCTTGCATGAGGGCGCGCGCAGCGAAGACCGTTGCAGGTGTTGGATTCGCCTGCCTGCTGCTCGCCCAGAGCGGGTGCGGCGTCGTTCCCAAAATGGAACAGCGCATTGTCCTGCCCGCCGGCGTTGAAGCGCCGGACGCGGCGGTTGCGCCGGCTTCGGGCGCACCCGCGCCGCCTGCCCCTCAAGCGAGCGCGCCGCCGGACCGTCTCGTCTATCGCAGCGGCGCCCAAGGCTCGCTGACGACGCGCGCGGAGACCAACGCCGGTCTTTCCGGCAAGACGATCCGGCTCGCCTTCGTCAACGCGCCCGCCGCCGATGTAGCGCGCACGGTCATCGGCGACGTGCTCGGCGAACCCGTCTCGATCGCGGACGGCGTCGGCGGCGTCGTCACGCTCTCCGTCGCCGAGCCCATACCCGCGGTCGAGGCGCTGTCGGCGCTTGAATCAGTGCTCGCTGAATCCAACCTCGCGCTGTTGCGCACTGACAACGGTTATTTGCTGGCGCCCTTGCAGGACGCGCAAGGGCAAACGCCGCGCCTCAACCGGCCCGGGGCCGCAATCGGCTACGGCGTCGCCTTCGCCCCCATCCGCCATGCGCAAGCCTCGGACATTGTCGCGCTGATCGCGCCTTTCGTATCAGAGCGGTTGACCATGACCGCCGATGATGCGCGGAGCGCCATCATTTTGAGAGGGCCCCAGAGCGACATCGCCAGCGCGCAGGATGCGATCGAGACCTTCGACACGCGCCATCTCACCGACCGCACGGTCGGCATGTTCAAGCTGCGCTATTCGGAGGCCGCCGAGATACGCGAAGAGATACTCGCGGTGCTTGACGCGTCGGACGGCGCCGGCGCGGCGGAGCTTCTGGCGCTGCCGCGCCTCAACATGATCTTCGTCACGGCGCGGACGAAGGCCGGGTTTGACGAGGCGCGCGGCTGGATCGAACGGCTCGACCAGCCGTCCGGCGGCGACGCGCGACGCCTGCGCTATTACCCGGTGCAGAACACGTCGGCGGAAATCCTCGCCGAGCAGATTGGGGCCGCGTTTGGTAACGGCTATAGCGGCGGCTACAGCGAGAGCGCGAATTCATTTGCAGACGCGAGCCCTCTCGGCGAGCGCAGGTCGTCCGCGCCCGGCAGCGCCGTGCAGCCGGGGTTCCGCAATCGGTCGGGCGGCGCGTCGAGCGGCGAGGGCGTCTCCATCGCGACCGATGTGATCAACAACGCCTTGCTCATTCGCGCGACGGATCAGGAGTATCGCGAGATCGTCGATCTCATCGAGCATATGGATGTGCAGTCGCCACAGGTTCTCATCGAGGCGACCATCGCCGAAGTGACCCTCAACGACAATTTGAGCTACGGCGTCAGGTGGTTCTTCGAGGACGACAAATCGAGGTTCGTCCTCTCCGACAATGAAGCAGGTTCGATCGGGTCGGTGTTTCCGGGATTCAACTATACGTATTTCGGGACCAATGTGCGCGCCGCGCTCGACGCCCTCGGCTCGGTGACCGACGTCACGGTCCTGTCCGCTCCGTCGATCATGGTGCTCAATAACCAGACGGCGAATCTGCAGGTAGGCGACGAAGTCCCGATCGTCACCCAGCAGGCGCAGAGCGTCGTCGACGGCGACGCGCCGATCGTCTCCACGTTGCAGCTTCGCGAGACCGGCGTCATTCTCGAAGTGAAGCCGCGCATCAACGCCAGCGACATCGTCGTCCTCGAAATCAGCCAAGAAGTAAGCGACGTCACGGAGACGACGACCTCCGGCATCGACTCCCCGACGATCCAGCAGCGGCGCTTCACCAGCACGGTCGCGGTGACGAACAACGGCACGGTCGCGCTAGGCGGCCTCATCCGCGAGGTCTACAGCGACAACCAGAGCGGCGTCCCCCTGCTGAAAGACGTGCCCGTGCTCGGCTACGCGTTCAAGTCGCGCGAGGTGAGAAAGCGGCGCACCGAGCTCGTCGTCTTCCTGACGCCGCGCATCATCCGCACCGACGACGATGCGCGAAACGCCATCCGCTATATTCGCCGCGAAATGTCCCGCCTCGGCGAGCCGGTTCAGTGAATGGCGACGCGAGAGCAAGCGCGAAGCGCCACGCCCAGAAGGGCGCGGCGCTCCTCATCGTCTTATGGACGGCGCTGCTGCTCTCGGCGCTGACCGCCGGCGCGATCGCGAGCGCGCGCATCGAGGCGCGCATCGCGGCGGCGCGCACGCAGCGTTTCCTCGGCGAGCAGGCGTTGCGCTCGGCGCTTGATTATGCGGCGTGGAGCGTCGCGGTCGGCGAGGCGCGGCCCGACGGCGACGCGATTGTGGAGAATTTCGCGCTCAACGGGTTTGCGGTGACCGTCGAGCCCTCCGCCGAAAGCCGGAAGCTCGACATCAACCTCGCGAGCGAGGAAATATGGGCGGAGGCGCTGGGAGAGGCCGGCGCCGAACCGGAAGAGGCGCAAATCTATGCTGCGCGCATCGCCGACTGGCGCGACGAAGACGATCTCGTCCGGCCGAACGGCGCCGAAGGGCGCGAGTATCGCGTGAAAAACCTCAAGATCGGGAACCGGGACTTCTACAGCGTCGGCGAACTGCACAACATAATCGGACTGCCCCCGGCGCTCGTCCATTGCCTGACGCCGTCGCTCACTCTGTTTGCGAGCGGTGAGGCGGCGGCTGACGCTGACGCAGAAGTCAGCGACGCATCCGACCGGCAAATGGTTCCTGCAGCGCTTGGTACGGCGTCGCGCGCGAGCGCAGCGGGGCGCAGCTTCGCCGTTGAGGCGGCAGCAACGTCAGAAGGCGACGCCTTGGCGCCGTTGCGCCTCGCGGGCGCCTTTCGCGTCTTGGGCGGAAGCGAGGCAATCTTTCAGTGGGTGAGCCGCTTCGGCCACAGTGACGCTGATAAACATTGCCCTCCCGATCTCGCGCAATCTTTGTGACGCAGGTGGTTCGCTTCAGAGCATCACCGCTCTGATCATCCCAGTGAGCGTATGCGCGAGACCTCGCGCTTTTGCTTTGCTCCAGATCAAGCGGGCAGCTCTGTCTAATCACAAAAATTGAGATTGACCTGAATGCGCACGAATTCCTTTCTGCACAAGCAGGACTGAAGGCGAGCAGTCGTTTCGTTGAGCAACATTTGCACGGTGCGGAAAAAATGTAGTGAAGATTTGCGATTGCTGTCGACTACAGCGATTGACGAAGGATGAATTATCACTCATCTTCTCAGATATAAGAGTCGGGCAGAAGGATTTTATATTCGAATTGTCTGATTCTTCTTCTTTATAGAAGACTATTCTGTTGCGTAATCCGAGATTTTGAACGCGAGTCGCGACATGTTTGTGGCATGTCGTAGGGGGCTGATTTTATTAAAGGGGGCGACAATCCGGTATTCGATCGACCTGGCCGCCATCGCGGCGGCTTGCATATGCGCTTCGGGGTTGGGGGTTCCTGCTCTGGCCCAGGCATACGAGTATGACGTGCTGGGACGTGTCGTGTCCGCCACGTATCCGAACGGAGAAACAGTCGAATACGCCTATGACGCCGCCGGCAATCGCATTGTTGAGACGACAGAAGGACTGCCCGACAACACGCCGAGCTTCTCGGTGAACAATGTCGCTGTTACTGAAGGCGGGACGCTTGCCTTCACAGTGACGAAGACAGGCGCAACCTTGCTCACGCACGCTGTCAACTACGGGACGGCAGGCGACACGGCGACATCGGGCGTTGATTTCACGGCAGCGTCCGGAACGCTAACCTTCACGATGAGCGAGACGTCGAAGGTCGTGAACGTTTCGACCGCGCAAGAAACTACCTATGAGGCGAACGAGACGCTCTATCTCAATCTTTCAACTCCGACCAACGGTGCGACTATCGGTGACGGTCAGGGCGTCGGCACGATTAATAATGACGACCCGTTCGTGCAGTATGTGAGGGATTATTGGGGGATCCTTCAGCCGGGATATACGCAGCACACGCAAGAAATACCATCTTTGAATCAATACATTCACAGAACGAAAGAAGGCAGTTTCGTCATTCATACCGCTGTCCATGAATTCGAGGGCGATGGGTATTGCGATCAATCCGGGACGCTCTCGTCCGGCTACAGCTGGACTGGGAACGGTTGCGAACTGCGCGAAGACTGACGCGACACATTTGCGAGTAGAATGATCTGACGCGGGAGCGGGAGAAGGGCGATGGAGTTGGAACAACGCGGAGCGCACTTGTCGAATGCAGGTTTAATTGGGGCAGTCGCGACAGGCGCGCTTCTTGTTTGTTTATCGGCGCGCGCAGAAGAGCCGCAACCGTTCCATATGGAATGCTACGAAAGATCGCAGCGCATCTTCGTCTCGAATGTCGCCGACATCGGCGCGTTCGACGCCGCCTCGCACGGCGTGAGCCTTTTGCAGACCATGCCGCTCCCAGAAAAAAACCTTACTCTCTACCAGTTTGGTCCAGAAGACGTGTTCTGTCTCGTCGCTGACGAGTGAGGCGCGCCTGAGACCAGCGGCGGGCGATCAGATTATCCGCCGAATGAAGCAAAACAAACCAATAAATTTGGCGGGGCGATGATGAGATTTTCAGGCATTCGCGTTTTTGCAGCGACGTTGATTGCGGCCTTCTCCTACACGCTCGGTTTTGCGCCCGCCCGCGCCAACGAGCCTTCGATCCCGTCGATCCCGTCGCACACGTCGATCGACGGCAACGGCGTCGATGTCATCACCGGCGCGTTCTATCCAAGCTGGCCGTCGATCTCGATCGGGACGGAAGGCTCTGCGCCGCTCGTGTTCACGCGCCGCGGGCGCACCGATTATCACGACAGTCTCTATGGCGGGATCAACGCCAGCGGCTCCGCCTACACCGTCACGCTGATGGGCGCGTCGAGCGAGTGGACATATTCCGGCGGAACCTTCGCGCCAGCCGAGGGGCAGGGCGGAACGCTGACGTATGATTCCGGAACAAACGACTATACGTACACGACGCCCAGCGGCGCCGTCGCCATTTTCGATGGCGACGTCACCACGTCGATCCCGGTTCAGGCGAACAAGGGGCGCATCGTCTCGCTGGCCTATCCGACTGGCGAGACGCTGACTTTCAACTATGAATATGATCTTTGGTGTATCGAAAAGCTTTCGGGAGAATGCATCAGCGAAGTTCCGATGCGCCGGCCCACAAGCGTTTCGAGCAGTCTCGGCTATCGAATCGACTACACATATAGTTCGACAGCGGAATGCTGTAACGCCGCCTGGTACAGGCCAATCGGCGCCAAGGCCATAGACGTCTCGAATGGCGGTTCGCCAGTCTGGCAATCGCTGAGCTTCTCCGGCGCGCAGACCCAAACAGTCACCGATGCTCTCGGGCGCGTCTACACTTACACAAAGGATTCGAACGAAAATATCACCGGCATCAAGCTCCCCGGGAGTTCGTCTAACGATGTGACTATCGCCTATACCAACGGGCGTGTGTCGAGCATCACTAAGTTCGGCGGGACGTGGACCTACCAGTATTTGGACGATGGTTGGGCGCGAACCACCACGATCACCGACCCGCTGAACCATGCGCGTGTCATCATCTCGAACACTTCGACTAACCGCGTCACGTCGGATATGGATGCGCTGAATAAGGTTACATCGTATGAATATGACGCGTCCAAACGCCTGAAAAAAATCACTGCGCCAGAAGGCAACTACACCGAATACGCTTATGATTCGCGCGGCAACCTGACATCGGTGACGGCGACGCCAAAAAGCGGTTCCGGTCTCTCGCCTATAACGACGTTCCAGGCGTCTTATCCGGCGACTTGTTCAAACCCCAAGACCTGCAACCAGCCAACCTGGACGAAGGATGCGCTCGGCCGTCAGACCGACTACACCTACAATACGACGCATGGCGGGCTGCTCACCGTGCAGGCGCCCTCGCCGGGAGCGGGGATCGCGCGGCCGCAAACGACATACACGTATTCGTCGCTCGGGGCTTATTCAGGGTCGGTGTGGCGATTGACCTCGATCACCGCCTGTTCGCTGACGACGGTCTCGACCTGCGCCGGAAACGCGGCCGAAACAAAAACCGTCATCGCCTATACCGCCGACGACCGGTTGCCGTCGAGCATTACTGTGCAGTCGGGCGACGGGTCCGTCGTATCGACCACGACGATCAGCTACACGTATCAGCGGCTCGTCGACTATACCGATGGGCCGCTCTCCGGCACGGTCGACCGCGAGCGCTTCATCCGAAACGTCAACGGCGAGGTGATCGGCCATATCACGCCAGATCCCGACGGCTCTGGGCCGCTGAAGTTCCGAGCCGTGCGCACCACCTTCAATAGCCGCGGCCTGCCGGCGACGGTCGAGCGGGGCACGACGAACAGTTTCGCCATAGACTTCATAACTTTCTCGGCGCTTCAGACGCAGGCCAACGAGTATGACGCCTATGGCCGCCTCGCCAAGGCGAGTTTTTCGGCCGGCGGCGCGACTCATTCTGTTGCGCAGTACAGCTATGACGGGGACAGCCGCCCAGAATGTACGGCGTTTCGAATGAATCCGTCTGTATTCGGTTCGCTCCCCTCGTCAGCCTGTACGGGCGCGACGGCAGGCGCTTTCGGTCCGGATCGGATCAGCCGCACTTATTATGACGCGGCGGGACATGCGATCAAGACGACGCTCGCCTATGGCGTCAGTCAGGCGATCGATGAGAGTCAGTCGACATACACGTCGAACGGCTTGCTCGCGACAATCAAGGACGCGAGCGGCAACCTCACGACTTACGAATATGACGGCTTCGACCGGCTGAAGAAGCTGCGCTATCCGCATCCGAGCACGACCGGGACGAGTTCGACTACGGACTACGAGGAATGGACCTACAACGCGGTCGGCAGCGTCCTCACCGAGCGCCGGCGCGACGGGCAGACGATCACGAACGGATACGACCTGCTCAACAGGCAGACTTCGCGCGGGGGCGCGCCGATCGCCGACACCAGTTTCGCCTACGATAATCTCGGGCGGCTCGTCTCGGCGACGCAGTCCGGCACCAGCCTCAATGTCAGCTACGTTTATGACGCGCTGTCGCGGCTTTTGTCCGAGACCGCGCCGCAAGGAACGGTGAGCTACCAGTACGATGTGGCGGGCCGCAACACGCGCGTCACCTATCCGGGCTCGTTCTACGTCGATTACGACTACGACAATTCGGGGGCGATGACGAAGGTCCGGGAGAACGGGGCGACGTCTGGCGTCGGCGTGCTCGCGACCTACGCCTACGACAATCTCGGCCGGCGGACGTCGCTGACGCGGGGCAACGGGGTCGTTACGACGTACGGGTTCAACACGGCCTCGCAGCTTTCGAGCCTTGCGCACGATCTTGCGGGAACGGCGCACGACCAGACGCTGACGTTCTCGTACAACCCGGCGTCGCAGATCACGCAGCGGACGTCGGCGAACGCGCTGTACGACTTCGCGCAGGCGAACAATATCGACCTGACGGCGGCGTTCGACGGGCTCAACCGGCTGACCGCGTTCGACGGCGCGCCGGTGACGCACGA
>JAVJPA010000023.1:0-9525 GCA_040216495.1 Amphiplicatus sp.
CGCGTCGACGTGCGCGGGCGCGAAGTGCTGCGCATCCTGCCGCGCCTCAACGAGGCGGTGAACGAGGAATGGATCTCGGACAAGACCCGCTTCATCTGGGACGGCTTGCGCCGCCAGCGCCTCGATCAGCCTTTCATTCGCGAAAACGGCAAGCTGCGGCCCGCGCGCTGGGACGAGGCGTTAACGGTCGTCGCCGAGAAACTGAAAGCGACGCCGAAGGAAAAGATCGCCGGCGTCGTGGGCGATCTCGCGCCGACGGAAGCGGTGAAGGCGCTGAAAGACCTGCTGACCGCCATCGGCGCGCCGCACATGGACTGCCGTCAGGACGGCGCGAAGCTCGGCGGCGAGCGCGCGAGCTATCTCTTCAATACCGGGATAGCAGGGCTTGAGCGCGCCGACGCGATCCTTCTTGTCGGGACCAATCCGCGCAAGGAAGCGGCGATGATCAATGCGCGCCTGCGCAAAACATGGCTCGCCCATCTCGGCATCCGGATCGGCGTCATCGGCGAGGCGGCGGACCTTTCCTTCGACTACGAGCATCTCGGCGAAGGGCCGGAGGCGCTTTCCGGTCTCGCCGCCGGGAAAGGCGATTTCTTCCAGGCGCTTAAGAACGCCGAGCGCCCCGCGATCGTCATCGGCATGGGCGCGCTGACGCGCCCGGACGGCGAAGCGGTTCTCGCGGAAGCGGCGAAGCTCGCCGGCGCTATCGGCGCGGTCAAGGAAGGCTGGAACGGCTTCAACATTCTGCACACGGCGGCGGGCCGCGTCGGCGCGCTCGATCTTAAGTTCCTGCCCGCGGAGGGCGGGCGCGATCTCGCCGGCATCATCGAAGGCTGCAAGTCGCGCGAGATTGAAGTCGTCTACAATCTCGGCGCCGACGAGATCGATCCGCGCAACTGGGCCGGCGCCTTCATGGTCTATCAGGGCCATCATGGCGACGCCGCGGCGCGCGTCGCCGATGTCGTCTTCCCGGCGGCGGCGTACACGGAGCAGAACGCGATCTACGTCAACACCGAGGGCCGGGCGCAGATGGCGCAGCGCGCCGCCTTTCCGCCGGGCGAGGCGCGCGAGGACTGGGCGATCCTGCGCGCCCTGTCGGACCGCGTCGGCAAGACGCTTCCCTATGACGATCTTTTCGCTCTGAGGCAGGCGATGATCGCAGACGCGCCGTCGCTCGGCCGCATCGATCAGGGGCCGGAGGCTGGCGCGCCGCTCGATCTTTCGAAAATCGGCAAGGCGGGAGCGCTCGGAAAAGAACCGTTCCTCTCGCCGGTGGGCGATTTCTACATGACCAACGCGATCGCGCGGGCGTCGAAGACCATGGCGGAGTGCTCGGCGACGATGGCGGAAGGCGCGAAAGCGAAATCGGCGCACGCTTATTTTCTCAAGCCTGAACTGCATGCGGCGCTTAGCCAGCCGGGGGGCGCAGCCTGAACCGGCGACCAGTGAGGCGATCAATGTTGAGGGCGGTCTTTCTTTTCTTGGCGGCCGCATTCGCAGCGACCGCGCAGGCCGGCGGCGGCGACGCGCGAAGCTGGGAAGAATGGCGGGCTCGCGTCGAAGCCGACTATGCGCAAACGCGCCTCGCGATCCTCAAAGCGTCTGACGTTCTTTATTTAAAGCCGGGCGAGACAGCGCATCTTTCCGCCGACGCCAACGGCGTCATGCGGCTGGCGCTGAAAGAGTCGAAGTCCGACATTCTTTCCGTGGCTTATGACGGCGAGAAAGCCGATCTGAAGCGCGGCGCGCTTTCCTTCGATCTCCTGCCGTTTCTCGCTGAGGCCAAGCGCTATCCCGTCACCGACCGCTACGATCTCGCCGGCGGCAAGACGCCGCTCGAACCCGGCGTCGAGGGCTTGCGCGTCATGCTGTTCGATCAGGACCGCGCCGAGGCGAAAGCGTTTGAAGGCGCAAACTGGTTCGAGTTCGATGGGGCCTATGCGGCGAAAGCGAGGTTCATCCCCGCTGCGGAGATGACGCCGCGCGATCTCCAGACCGAGCGGGGCCTGTGGCGGCGCTATTATCTCGCCGGGCACGCGCGCGCGAAAGTGAAGGGCGGCGAGGTCGACCTGCCGCTCTACGCGCCGAGCGACGATCCGTCGAAGATCGACTATCTTTTCGTCTCCTTCACCGACGAGACGACGGGCGCCGAGACCTACGGCGTCGGGCGATATCTCGAATTCACGGAATTCGGCCCGTTCCCGCCGAAGGCGCTCGCCGTCGATTTCAACCGCGCCTACAATCCCTATTGCGCGCGCTCGCCGCATTACAACTGCCCGCTGGCGCTGACCCATATCCAGTTCGCGCTGCGCGCCGGCGAGAAAACGCCTGACAAGGACTGAGCGCATGACGGCGCAGATACCCCAAGCGCGAGAGGATGAGCTTGTCGCCCAGATCAAGGCGCACATCGCTTTCGAGCACATGCTCGTCTCGGTGCTGATCGGCGCCGGCGTCAGCGCCGCTGCATTGTTCGTCGTCAACAATGCGGTCTCGCTCGCCAAGGGCGGATGGAGTCTTGCGATCTTCTTGGCGACGGGACTCGACGCGGTTTGGTTCGCTTTTGTCGTTTTTCTCGTCGGCTTCGGCGCCGTCGTCGCTGTCGGCGTTCCGCTGTTTCTCGCGCTTGAGAAAGTTCCTTACCGCCGGCTGTGGCCCTATATCCTCGCGGCGGTCATTCTTCAGTATGCGGCTCATGCGCTAATCTTCGGGCCGCCGCCTCTGTTTGAGAAACCGGCGACATTTCTCATATTTGCGCCGGGGCTGCTGATGGCGGGCCTGTTCTGGCGGCGCATCCAGCCGCTGTGGCGGGCGGGAAAAATGGAGAACGAGGCGCCGAAACCGCCGCTCCGTATCGTCCATTGAGGCGCCAAAACAGGACAAATCGCCGGGGAGAGCCCCCACAGCCTATTCGCTGAGGCGTGCCTATTGAGCGCCCGGGCGGCTCGCCGGGCGACCTGCCTTGCCCTATGATACGGACTTACTACCCGGATGGAGTCGCCTGTGAGAGTTTCTGTTTTTGCCGCCGCCGCCTTTGCGGGCCTGATTGCGCCGCTTGCCGGCGCGTCTGCGCAGGAAACAGAAAAGTCTTTTGAATTCAGGGATTTCAACAGGATTGCTGTGGCGGGGGTTTATCATCTCGAAGTCGATGTGGGGGGCGACTATTCGGTGAAGCTGACCGGCCCGGCCCACGAGATGGAGCGCGTGGAGACCTATCTTAAAGGCTCGACCCTGAAGCTCGACCTCCGCGACCGCCGGTTCGGCGAGAAGCGCGGGAAGCATGAGGGCATTGAGGCCCGGGTCACGCTGCCCTCGCTCGTCGGCCTCCACATGTCTGGCGTCGTCGATGGCGAAGTGCGCGGCGTCAACAGCGACACGTTCGAAGTGGCGATTTCCGGCGTCGGCGAAATGCGCATCGCCGGCGAATGCAACCAGCTCAAGGCGGAAGTGTCCGGCGTCGGCGGCCTCGACAGCAAAGGCCTCAAATGCCGCGACGTGAAAGTGATTGTCTCCGGCGTCGGCGAGGCGACGGTCTACGCCATCGACGCGGTCGACGCGATCGTGAGCGGCATGGGCGACATCACGGTCCACGGCTCGCCAAAGCACGTGAAGAAAAGCGGCGGCATGTTCGCCGACATTTCGATCCGCTGACGGCTCGTTTCAACTCCCACTCCTAATCGCCAAGGCGCTCCCCGAGCGCGTCGAACGGCGTTGGGCCGTTGATCCCGGGATGCTAAAAAGATCCCGGACATGGATGGGAGGCGGCAATGAAATTTTTTTCCGGACTGTTTATCGGCTTGCTCGCGGCGGTCGGCATCGCGGCGGCGGCGGCTTACTATGCGTTCGGCGATCTCAAGAACATCTCGTTCGACAAGGATCGGGACCGCAGCAAGGACATCAGCCGGACTTATGAACTCGCAGGCTTCGACCGCATCGAACTCGGCGGCGTTTTCGAGCTCGACGTGACGGTCGGCGGCGACTTTTCGGTGGAGGTTTCCGGCGCGCCGGATGAGATGGAGCGCGTCGAGGCGCGCGTCGAGGACGGCGAGCTTGTTCTCGACCTTCGCGATGAAAAACGTCACCGCTGGGGCAAGGACCGGTCGATCACCGCGCGCGTCACAATGCCGGCGCTCGCAGGAATCGATGTTTCCGGCGTTGTCGACGGCGAAGTGCGCGGCGTCGACAGCGAGACGTTCGACGTGTCGATATCCGGCGTCGGCGACATGGATCTGTCGGGCGCATGCGGCGCGCTGACCGCCGACCTTTCCGGCGTCGGCGATCTCGATGCGAAAGACCTCAAATGCAAAACCGCCGACATTACGGTGTCGGGCGTCGGCGACGCCGATGTCTACGCCAGCGAGTCGGCGAAGGCGACCATCAGCGGCATCGGCGACATCGACATCTACGGTTCGCCTGCGACTGTCGAAAAGAACGCGGGAATGTTCTCCGATATTTCCGTTCACTGATCGACCGGGCCTCGGCCCGGTCGTCGAAGCGCTGCGCTGAGCGCAGGAAGGGGCCGACCCGGCGCTAAGCCGGGCGGCCCCTTCCACATTTGAACGCCGTCAGACCTCCGTGTGGCCGAGCATCGGGAAGCCGCGCTGGTGCCAGACCGGGTAGGGCGGCTCGACGCGGCTTGCTTCGTTGAGGCGCGTCATCTGCTCTGCGCTCAGGGACCAGCCGACAGCGCCCAGATTTTCTTTCAGCTGCTCTTCGTTGCGCGCGCCGACGACCAGAGTGGATATGGTCGGGCGTTGCAGCAGCCAGTTAAGAGCCACCTGGGGAACCGATTTGCCGGCCTCTTCGCCCACTTCCGTCAGCGCATCGACGATGGCGAACAAGCGTTCTTCCTCGTAATGCGGGCCGGTCTCGGCGATGTCATGGGCGCGGGTGCCGGGTTTCGCAGGCTGGCCGCGGCGGATCTTGCCGGTCAGCTTGCCCCAGCCGAGCGGGCTCCACACCACCGCGCCGACGCCTTGATCGGCGCCCAGCGGCATCAGGTCCCACTCATAGTCGCGGTTCAGCAGCGAATAATAAGCCTGATGAGCGACATATCGCGGCCAGCCGTGGCGGTCGGCGACGGCGAGCGCTTTCATCAGCCGCCAGCCATTATAGTTGGAGACGCCGACATAGCGGACCTTGCCGGAGCGGACGATCTGGTCGAGCGCGGAGAGGATCTCCTCGTCGGGCGTATGGTTGTCCTGCCCGTGAAGCTGCAAGAGGTCGATATGATCGACGCCGAGCCGCGCAAGCGCTTTGTCGATAGCGTCGATCAGATGAAAACGCGACGAGCCGTAGTCGTTCGGTCCGTCCCCCACGGAGAACGTCGTCTTGGTGGAGATCAGCAAGCGGTTACGCTTGCCCTTGATCGCCTGACCCAGAATCTCTTCCGACCGTCCTTTGGAATAAGCGTCGGCGGTGTCGAACATGGTCACGCCGTTATCGAGACAAATGTCGATGAGGCGCGCCGCGCCGTCGCTGTCGGTCGAGCCCCACGCTTTGAAGAAGTCGCCTTCGCCGCCAAAGGTGGCGGTTCCGAACGAAAGCGCCGGAACGCGAAGACCCGAGCGGCCAAGCTGTCTGTATTCCATGGAAGCCTCCTGAAACTGGACCTGCTGAAGAGCCGGTCATCTGCGAATCTTTTGCAATGCCCTTGAGGGAAATGACGCTCTGAAGGCGCTATCGGGCGTTTCCATATTCCGTATCGACCTGCTCACCCGGCGCCGCCAGCCTGCACAAGGGTCTCTCCAAAGCTTGTGAACGCTGAAAAGGGGAGCCCGGCCGGGCCGCGGGCGCGCGATTGCGGCAATTCCCCCCGTGACGCCGGGCGCGTTCCGCACTATCAAGCCGGCCCATGGAGAATGTCTGGACCTACCTTTCCACGCGCCCGACCGACGCCGGCTGGCTCGGCTGGCTCGTGCCGACCGCCCTTCAGACGCTGGCGCTGATGGTGGTGCTGCTGATCGCGCTCGCGTTCCTCCTGCTGTTCGACCGCAAGGTCTGGGCGGCGGTGCAGATGAGGAAAGGTCCGAACGTCGTCGGTCCGTTCGGGCTGCTTCAGTCCTTCGCCGACTTCTTCAAGTTCGTGTTCAAGGAAATCGTCGTGCCGGCGGGCGCCGACCGCACGGTGTTCATCCTCGCGCCGCTGATCTCGTTCATTCTGGCCTTTGTCGGCTGGGCGGTGATCCCGGTCGGGCCGGGCCTCGTCGTCGCGGACATTAACGTCGGCATCCTCTACCTCTTCGCGGTCTCGTCGCTCGGCGTTTACGGCATCATCATGGGCGGATGGGCGTCGAACTCGAAATATCCGTTCCTCGGCTCGCTCCGCTCCGCCGCGCAGATGGTCTCCTACGAAGTCTCCATCGGCTTCGTCATCATCTGCGTGCTGCTGCTCGTCGGCTCGGTGAACCTCACCGACATCGTCAACAGCCAGGCGCGCGGCGGCGGCATCCTGAACTGGCACTTCATCCCGCTGCTGCCGATGTTCTTCGTGTTCTTCGTCTCGGCGCTCGCGGAGACCAACCGCCCGCCCTTCGACCTGCCGGAAGCCGAATCCGAACTCGTCGCCGGCTATCAGGTCGAATATTCCTCGACGCCTTATCTCCTCTTTATGATCGGGGAATATCTCAACATCGTCCTGATGTGCGCGATGCTGACGATTCTGTTTTTCGGCGGCTGGCATTCGCCGATCCCGTGGGCGCCGCTCGAGGCGATCCCGCTGTTCTGGTTCGGCGCGAAGGTCGTTTTCTTCTTCTTCCTGTTCGCTATGGTGAAGGCCATCGTGCCGCGCTATCGCTACGACCAGTTGATGCGTATCGGCTGGAAGATTTTCCTGCCCATGTCGCTGATCTGGGTGGTGCTGGTGGCGGGCGTCCTCCTTGCATTCCCGGGGCTCGCTGACCACTTCCAGAGCTGGAGGCAGTAATGTCGCGCATGGCGCAGGCCGTCAAAGGCCTCTTTCTGACGGATTTCTTCGGCGCGTTCTGGCTGGCGCTCAAATATTTCGTGCGCCCGAAAGCGACGATCAATTACCCCTTCGAGAAGGGCCCGCTGTCTCCGCGCTTCCGCGGAGAGCACGCGCTGCGCCGCTATCCGAACGGGGAAGAACGCTGCATCGCCTGCAAACTCTGCGAGGCGATCTGCCCGGCGCAGGCGATCACCATCGAGGCCGAACCGCGCGCCGACGGCTCGCGCCGGACGACGCGCTACGACATCGACATGACGAAGTGCATCTATTGCGGTTTCTGTCAGGAAGCGTGCCCGGTCGACGCCATCGTCGAAGGCCCCAACTTCGAATTCGCCACCGAGACCCGCGAGGAGCTGTTCTACGACAAGGACCGCCTGCTCGCGAACGGCGACCGCTGGGAGCGCGAGATCGCGAAGAATCTCGAGCTTGACGCGCCGTACCGGTAGGACGCGCGCCTGCCCAAAAAAAATCCGCGGGCAAAGTTATCCCCGTCTTTCGGGCCGGCCCTAAACTCTCCTGCGCGCGATCTTGCGCGCGAAAGGAGAGTTGGAGAATGGGCGAAACAGCGAACGATTTCGCGAAAGCGCGTTCCGGAAGATTCGGCCCGATGCTGCGGCCGCAAATCCGGAATATCGGGTTGGAGGCCGCGGAAATGGCGGGGCGCGTTTTTCGGCCGCCTTCCAGAGTTCCGGAATTCGCCTGTCCGGCGATTTCAACCGGCGGGCGGCGGAGCGCGGCGCTACGTGGGGCCGTGGCTCCGTTTCCGGGGTCAGACTTTCTCCGCAATGATCTCCATGACGAGGGGCGTCGTCATGATAGTATCCGGGTTGGCTTGCGCCGCGGCGAAGGCTTCGATCACTTCCTCCGCCCACTGAGGGGTGACGGTTCCCGCCCTGGCGAGATTGCGGGCGTGGTTCGGAATGAAGGTCGCCAGCCAGCGCCAGACGTAATTGTCGGGCTTCACCGCGTGAATGATGGGGCGCGTCTCTTTCAGGCGCAGCCCGGCCTTCGGCAGCATGGGGAGGAGCTGCACGGCGATGTCGGGCTCGCCCCCCGAGGCGCGCCACGACCTGATCGCGACCTCGACGAACTCGGAGAGGATGGCGCTGCGCGGCGCCCAGTTGAGCGTCCCCCAGTCCATATATTCGTGAATGACGATGACGCCGCCGGGCCGGAGCGCGGCGGCGAGCTTCTTCAGGACCTCGATCGGCTCGGACAGGAATGCGAACACCCAGCGGATCCACACCGCATCGACGCCGGAGGCGGGAATGGCGTCGGTGACGAGGTCGATGTTGCGCGTCTCGATGTTGGAAAGGCCGCGGGCCGCCGCCGCGCGGGCGAGGGCTTCGATAAACCGTTCGGAGCGCTCAAGCGCGATGACCTTGCCCGTCTCCTCGACGATCTCGGCGAGGTCGAGGCTGGCGTAGCCCGGCCCGGCGCCGGCGTCGATCACGGTGGAGCCGACGGTGATATGCGCCCGCCGCCAGGCGTCGAGGACATGCGGACGCCAGACCCGGTGCTGAAGCCCGAGCCGGCGCACTTCGTCGTCCTGCGTGCCGAGATAGTAGTCGCGTTCCTGCGCCATGACCGTCTCCTTCGGGGCAGAGCGGATTTTACGTCTTCGCAGGATCGTCGCGCCACCCGAAAGATGCGGGGAGCGGCCTTGCGCCCATCGCGACCGAATGCCCCCGCCCTGCCGGGGTTCTCCCCTTTGCAATCGGGGCTAAGCCGGTCTAAAAGCGCGCGAATTCCACTCCGCCCGAGTCGCACAGAGCGGGCGGACCGTTCTCGCCGTCCCAGCCCGTTTCGGGAGCCTTTTCCCGCCCAGTCCGCCCCTAAGGGCCGCAACCTTGCGCTGAAGATTTAATGACGATCGGAACTGTCGCTTTTCTGGTATTTTCGACCGCCGCGATCCTGTCGGCGCTGATGGTCGTCGCCTCGCGCAATCCGGTCCATTCGGTGCTGTTCCTGATCAGCGCCTTCATTTCGGCGGCGGGCCTCTTCGTGCTCATGGGGGCCGAATATCTCGCGATGGTGCTGGTCGTCGTCTATGTCGGCGCCGTCGCTGTCCTGTTCCTGTTCGTCGTAATGATGCTCGACGTCGATTTCGTCGAATTGAAACAGGGGTTTCTCCAGTACCTGCCGATCGGCGGGGCGATCGCCGTCGCGGTCGTGGTCGAGCTGCTGATGGTGGTGGCGGTCTGGACTTTCCCGTCGGACGCCGAGCTTGCGCGCGCACACCCGTATGCGACCGCGGCGGAGACCGTCGCCGATCCGACCGGCCCGAACAATATCGAGGCGCTCGGGCTTATCCTCTATACCGACTACGTTCACTACTTCCAGATCGCCGGCATGGTCCTGCTGGTCGCCATGATCGGCGCCATCGTTCTCACCTTCAGGACTCGCGAAGGCGTCAAGAAGCAGGATGCGTCGCGCCAGATTGGCCGCACCCGCGCCGAGGGCGTCGAACTCGTCAAGGTCAAGCCGGGGCAGGGGATCTAGCTTATGGAAATCGGGCTGGGCGCCTATCTCTCCGTCGCCGCGATCCTGTTCGCCATCGG
>JAVJPA010000024.1:0-7046 GCA_040216495.1 Amphiplicatus sp.
AGATTGCGTGATAGAAACAAAGAGACAGGCGAGGCGTTCCGGTCCCGCTTCTGCGCAGCAGCGGCCGAAGCTATTTGAAAGAACTCGGACAGGGGTATGTAACATGGCGAAACTCGTGTTCGGAATGAACATGTCGTTGGACGGCTATGTGGATCACGACAAGTTCGCGCCGGGGCCTGAGCTGTTCGGGCATTTCATCGAGCAGACGCGCGGGCTTGCGGGCAGCCTATACGGCCGCGGCTTGTACGAACTGATGAGCTATTGGGATGGCGACGATTGGGATCAGCACGATCCGGTGCGCGGCCCAGCGCTCGGCGCATTTGCGGAGGCGTGGCGGGCCCAGCCGAAATGGGTGGTCTCGCGCTCGCTGAAATCGGTCGGCCCGAATGCGACCTTGATCGACGACGATTTCGAGGCGGTGATCCGCAAACTGAAGGCAGATCTCGATGGACGGGTCGACGTCGGCGGACCGAAGCTCGCGGCGAGCCTGACGAAACTCGGCCTGATCGACGAGTATCAGCTCTACATCCACCCCGTCGCGCTCGGGCAGGGCGTCCCGTTCTTCGCCGGCGTTCAGCCGAAGCTGCAGCTTGTGGGGAGCGACCTCGTTGGCGAGAATACGGTCAAGCTGACTTACGCGCCGGCTTAGATGCAAAAGGCCGCTCCTTTCGGAGCGGCCTTCATGTTTCTACGATGAGCGCTGCGCTTACTTAAACAGTTTCGCCCAGTTGCGCGGCTCGCGTTTCTTCCAGCCGCCGCGGTGGTAGGCGTCGGAGACGATGAGCGGCGCGACGCTGGTCGCCTCGGCGAACACCATCTGCTCGTGCACCGTGTCTACCTTGCCCCAGCTCGCGGCCTCTTTCAGCGTTGAAGAAGAGCAAGCGCCGTCGCGCACGTCCGCGACGGTGATCTGCACGGCGTATTTGTGCATCTCGACATCTTCGTGGCCGAGAATTTCAGCGCACACGACCGTGTCCTGCGCGAAGTTCTTCGGCACGCCGCCGCCGACCATGAAGAGGGCGGTGGTGCCGGCGGCGAGCTTGATTTCCGTCAGTTCGCGGAAGTCGCCGCCGCTATCGATCGTCAGGTAAGGCTTGCCCGCCTTGCGGCGCTCGACCTGATGCTTGACGATGCCGAAGCCCGCCGAGCAGTCGGAGAACGCCGGCACGAAGATCGGCACGCCTTTCTCGTAGGCGCGCTGGATCAGCGAGTCCTTCTTCTTGGCGTTGCCGGCGGCGAGCCACTTGCCGACTTCGTGAATAAATTCGCGCGACGTGTAGGGGCGCGGCTCAAGCTGTTCGCAGATGTCGTAGATCGTGTGATCGACGTTCTGGAGTTCTTCCTCGTCGATATAGGTGTCGTAGATGCGGTCGATATAGAGCGAGCGCAGCACGTTGTCGTCGGGGATTTCTTTCGCCTGATAGTGCTTGAAGCCGAGGGCTTCGAGGAAATCCATGTCGATGATCGAGGCGCCCGTGGCGACGACGGCGTCGATCATGTTGTATTCGACCATGTCGCGCCAGACGTGGAGGCAGCCGCCCGCGCCCGTCGAGCCGGCCATGATCAGCCAGGGCGAGCATTTCTCGTCCTCGATCGCCATGTTGAGAATGCGCGCGGCGCGCGCGGCGTCGCGGCTGGTGAAGCTCATCTTCTCCCACGCGTCGATGATCGGGCGCGCGTCGAAAGAGGCGATGTCGATATGCTCGACCGTCGAGGAGAGGAGTTCGGCCTTGCGGTTGTCGGGCTTGGTTTTCTCGGTCATTTGGTCGGGTCCTTCTTCCGTCCGAGTTACTTAAAACCGGATCCGGGCCGCATCCCCTGAAAAGCTCGGGACGCGCGGAGGGCCGTCAGTGCGAGCGCCGGTCAACCCGGCGCGTGCGGGCGCTATATAGGAACGGTCTGGCGCGCGCCATAGGGGCTCCTGCGATTTTCCGTGAATTTTTTGCGAGCGCCCGTCGCGCTAGACGGCTTCGGCCGCCGCCGCCTGCCGGCGTGTCGCGCGAACGACAGGCGCCGCCGGATCGATCGTCATTTTCGGGCCGGTCTGGTTGCCCTCGAAATCCATCCAGTAATGGTCTTTGTAATTGTAGAGCTTGCACGCCTTGGTGATCGCCCAGTAGGCGGGGAAGGAGAACTTCACCTTGGTGACGGCGTCGCCATACTTGGCGAGCAGTTTCGCCTGCGCCTTGCGCTGGGTGAGCGAGGGGACGTTCGGCAGCGCATGATGCACCGTGTGCTCCATGGCGTTCTGGTAGAGAACCAGCCAAGGCGTCGGCATTTCGACATGCGTCGTGCCCTCGATGGCGGCGCGGTAGAACGACCACTCCTTCGGGTCTTCGTACCAGTGCACGTTCGGATGCGTGTGCTGAACGTAGGACGAGAAGCCGGCCATGTAATTCCAGTAGGAGAACGGAATGAACCATCCGACGAGGAAGATCGTCAGATAGCTCCGTTCAGGGAAGATCGCCTTGCCGGCGGCGAGGATGGCGGCGATGGTGAGCAGCAGCCCGCCGATGGTCAGGATCGTGTCCGGCATCAGGCGGCGCCAGTGCTTGCGCATGTCCTTGTCGATGGGCAGCAGCAGGTGCGGCGCCCAGACTTCGATGTAATAATAGAAGAATGATCCCGCCGGTCCGCGGTAGAGGCGCTCCATGAAGCGGCGCAGCGGGCTGGCGGCGCGGTACTCTTCAAGATCCATCGGCCGCCACACCGCGTCGACGCCGCGGAAGTTGGTTTTGCCGTGATGGTTCTTGTTGTGCCAGATCTCCCAGTGGCCGGCGGCGTGGGCGCAAGGGATGAACACCATGCGGCCGATGATCTGGTTGGCGAGGCGCGACGGCGCGAAACCGTCATGGAAGCTGTCGTGGCCGATGACGAACAGAAGCCCGATGGCCCAACCGTTGAGCACCGCGAAGAAGATGTTGAGCGTGAGGCCGAGCCAGCCGGGGCCGGGCATCGGGGCCAGCGCCAGATACAATGTGATAAAGTACGCGGCGAAGTGAGCGGCGAGCAGCGCGATGGCGACGCCGTGCGAGGTGCGCGTCGCTTCTTCCTGCTCTTCGGCCGTCAGCCATTCGAACGGCCGGCCGGTGAGCGGTTTCGCATCGTCTGAATACGCCATGCCTGTCGCCCCGTCGCGCTTAAGCGGTACGGGGGTTCTATAACGCCGATAGCGGAAAATTAACAGAAGATTAACAGCGCGCCGATGCAGCCGCCACGCGAATTTGAACGCGGCGAAGCAGGTTTTTGCGCGTTAACGATTTTGCTGGGACGGCCCCAGGGTCATGCGGCCGTGCAAGCCCGGCGCTCTTGCGTTGCGACCCGCGCGATGAAGTCGGCGATGTCTTCGAACGAGGCGCGCGCGTCTTCGAGGGCCCAGTGCATGTGGAAGAGGTGGAACATGCCGTCGAACACCCTGAGCGTCACATCGACGCCGGCGCGTCGGGCGCGCTCGGCGAGGCGCGCGCTGTCTCCGAGCAGCACGTCGCGCGAGCCCACATGGATCAGCATCGGCGGCGCTCCGCGATAATCGTCGTAAACGGGCGAAATTTCCGGGTTGCCCGCATCGACGCCCGGCGCGTAAAGGCGCGTCACGGTGTGCACGCCTTCGGCGGCGTGAGAGCCGAAAACCGGATCATGCTGCGCCAGAGTCAGATGCGTATCGCTTGCGCCGGTCGCGTCAGTCATGGCCGATAGCGTGACGATGCCGGCGGGCGCGGGCAGGCCGGCGCGCCGCCAGCGGTTCATGCTGGCGAGCGCAAGCGTGCCGCCGGCGGAATCGCCCATAAGAAGAATGCGCGATGGGGAGCGTCCTTGATCCAGAAGGGCGCGGTACACGCGCTCGATCTGGTCGAGTTGGGTCGGATAGGTCGCGTTTGGCGCGAGCGCGTAGTCGACGCCGATCGCTTCGCACCCGGAGAGTTCGCAGGCGGGCAGCACGCCGGTCGCGTTGATGCGCGGCGAGCCGCACACGAAGGCGCCGGCGTGCAGATAGAGAATGACAGGGTTGGCCGGGTCGGTGCGCGACGTGCGGTAGCGGACGCAGTTTTCGCCGCCGATGACGGCGTCCTCGAGCGTGTACGGAAAATTGATCTGCTTGTGGGTCGCGCGCCAGTCGCTGTGCGCGATCTGCGCGGCGAGGGGGCGCGTCAGCGGATTGAGCAACACGTGAGATGGCGCATACGTCCGGCACGAAGCCAGCGCCTTGTGCGCAGCTTCGCCGAGATGACCGGCGAATTTCCGTTTTGTCGACGCCAACAGTCTCTCCCCGCAACGCCCTTCAGCCGCCCTCCGTGGCGCCGAAAAAACGATCCGCAACAGGTAGCAGGGGGTGGAGAATGCAGCGTTAACGGGCGGAATCGAATTCTATCGATCCCGCCCGTTTTTATCGAACCGTCAACCCTGTTTGGCTTTCGCCATGGCGACGACGTTGGATTGCGTCTGGCGCCGGCCGGCGAGGCCGTACATGGACGTCATCGGCGCGTCTTCGAGCTCGGCTTCGAGATACTCGCCGAACCCGTTGAACTTCGTCGCCAGCGCGCCGCCATAGGCGCCCGTGAGGCCGAACTCGATATAGTCGCCCTCGTGCACGTCCGCCGGCAGGAAGAAAGGCCCCGCCATGACGTCGATCGAGTCGCAGGTCGGCCCGTAAAGCTTGAACGCTTTCATCGGGCGGCGCGGCGTCCCCTTCGGACGCAGGAGCTTGGTCGGGAAGACGAGCCCGTCATGGGCGGCGTCAAAGAGGGCGCCGTACCCGCCGTCGTTGAGGTAAAGGGCGTCGCCCTTCCTCGCTTCGACGCGCACGATATGGCTGCCCGCTTCCGCGCACAGCGCGCGGCCCGGCTCGCACCACAGGTCGGCGTTTTCAAGCACCGGCATCGCATCGAACGCGGCCTTGATCTCGGCGACATACTGATCGAGCGGCGGCGGGGTGAGGCCCGGATACGCCGCCGGGAAACCGCCGCCGACATCGACGATGTCGACAGTGACGCCGGCCTGGCGGATCACGTCGCTGACCGTCTCCATCGCCACGCGCCAGGCTTCCGGCCGCATGCACTGCGAGCCGACATGGAACGAGACGCCGAGCTCCGCGGCGTGCGCGCGCGCTTCGCGGAGCAGCATGACGGCTTCCGGGCCGGCGGCGCCGAACTTGCCCGAGAGCTTGTGCTGCGCGTAGTCGCCCGAGACCGTGAGGCGGATGATCAGGTTGAGATCTTTCGCGCCATTCGTCTCCGCGACGATCTTGTTCAGCTCGTCGAGACTGTCGAGCGAGAAGATGCGCACGCCGTAGTCGAAATAGGCGCGGCGGATCGCCGAGCGCGCTTTCACCGGATGCATGAACGCAAGGCGCGCATCCGGGAAACGGTTGGCGACCAGCTCGACTTCCGGCATCGAGGCGACATCGAACCAGCGCACGCCGGCGGCGTACACGGCGTCGAGGATCGCCGGATGCGGGTTAGCCTTGACGGCGTAAAGAACGTCGCCTGGAAAATTGCGCATGAACCAGCCGGCGGCCGCTTTGGCCGCGTGAGGTCTGACGCAATGAACAGGAAGGTCCGGCTGAGCCGCTAGGACCAGCGTAAGCGCAGATGTTGATTTGTCCATTTCATGGAACCTCGCAAAGGCTGCTTCACCCAAGCGCCAATCTTGCGGGGGTTCCATGGGATTGGCGAAAACGCGACATAAGAAAGGTTGGGGCGATTGTAAAGAAAATTTCGGGTTAACGGCCCGGATTTTTCAGGCCGATTTTGGCAGCACTAGAGCGACCAGGCTGCTAACCATCTGAAATTGCGTGAAAATTTAGGCTCAAGGCCTTGCCTCTCCGGGAAGGCTTGCGCAAGCTTTCCTGTGTTACGAATCCGCATCGCGGAGGAGGTTGCGTATGACCCACGATCCAGCGTTCGCCCGCCAGCTTGGCGGTTATCGGCTCGCCACGGCGGAGATTCTTTATCATCTGCCTGACCATCCGGGGCTCCTCCAGACCTATGTCTGGCAGGACTACGACATCGCCCCGCGGTTCCCGGTGCTGAGCCGGTTCCTCGAGTTCTGGAGCCGCGAGCTCGAAGGCCCGCTCCATTCGGTCCGGGTGGCGGGGCGCCGCCTCATCACCGCCGCCGACATCGCGGCGGGGACGATGTTCCGCCTGCAATAGGTCAGGCGGTCTCCTCACCCTGCGGCCAGTCGGAGCGCATAGCCTGCGGCTGCGGCGGCGAGCACGACCAGCACCGCATTCGCTTTGAACCGCATGAGAGCGACCGCGGCGGCCGCGACCATCAGCACGGCGTAGGGATCGAGACTCGCCAAATCCGGCGCGGCGATCGTGTGGCCCCAGGGCGTCGTCAGTGAAATTGTCTGCGTAAAGAGCGCATGCGCCGCGAACCAGAAGGCGAGCGAGGCGATGACGCCAAGCACGCACGCCGTCACCATGCGCAAGGCGCCGGCGGCGCGGGGGTTTGCCCGCAGGCGGTCGGCGTATGGCGCGCCGGCGAAAATCCACACGAAAGACGGCGCGAATGTTTGCCAGCTCGCCATTGCGGCGGCGGCGACAGCAACCCAGAGTCCGCCGCCTTGCGCTTGCCAGCCGGCGAGGAATCCGACGAACTGGTTGACGAGAACGAGCGGCCCCGGCGTCGTTTCCGCAAGCCCAAGCCCATCGAGCATTTGCGCCGCCGTCAGCCATGCTTCCGCTTCGACCGCCTGCTGCGCCAGATAGGCGAGCACGGCGTAGGCGCCGCCGAACGTGACGACCGCGAGCGTCGCGAAAAGAACGCCGACTTTCGTGATCACGTGCTCCGGCCCGAGCAAAAGCAAAGAGACGAGCAACGGCGCAAACCATAGCAGCGTCCAGACGAGCGATGTTCTGAGGCTTTCGCGCGCATTCAGCTTTGCCTGGGGCGCCGCGTTCAAAGGTTGGGCCGGCTTGCTTGAGAAGTATCCGGCCGCCATCGCCGCTAGAATCACCAGCGGAAACGGCGCGCCGAAAAGCGCCAGCGCGGCGAACGACGCGGCCGCAACGGCGATGTCGAGCCGCGATTTCAGCGCCCTTC
>JAVJPA010000025.1:0-1592 GCA_040216495.1 Amphiplicatus sp.
CGACCGGATGTACGAATTCCTGGACCGCCTGGTCACGGTTGCGCTGCCGCGCGTCCGCGACTTCCGCGGCCTGAATGCGAAGAGCTTCGACGGCCGCGGCAACTACGCCATGGGCCTCAAGGAGCACATCGTGTTCCCGGAGATCGACTACGACAAGGTCGAGAAAGTACGCGGGATGGACATCATCGTGTGCACCACGGCGAAAACGGACGACGAAGCGCGCGAGCTGCTCGCAAACTTCAACTTCCCCTTCCGCAAAGAGACCAGGAAATAGGCAAGGTCCGACGGTAATCGGAAACCGGCTTAACGGAGAACGAAATGGCTAAGAAAAGTAGTGTTGAGCGCAACGACAAGCGCCGGCGCATGGCTAAAAGTCTGGCGCCGAAGCGCGCCCGCCTGAAGGCGATCATCGCCGATCAGAGCAAGCCCGCCGAAGAGCGCTTCGAGGCGGCGATGAAACTCGCCGAGCTGCCGCGCAATTCGTCGAAGACCCGGATTCGCAACCGTTGCGAAGTCTCGGGCCGTCCGCGCGGCGTTTACCGCAAGTTGAGAATGTCCCGCATTGCACTGCGCGAGCTTGGTTCGGATGGCAAGATTCCGGGCCTCGTGAAGTCAAGCTGGTAAGGGGAGACTGAACGAAATGTCGATCAACGACCCTATCGGTGACCTCATCACGCGCCTGCGCAATGCGCAGCTGCGCCGTCACGCGACCACCACGGCGCCGGCTTCGAAGCTGCGCGGCTGGCTGCTCGACGTGCTCGCGGACGAAGGCTATATCCGCGGCTACGCGCGCGTCGAAAAGGACGGCGAGAAGCCGCAGTTCGAAATCGAGCTGAAATATTTCGACGGCGCGCCGGTCATTTCGAACATCAAGCGCGTGTCGAAACCCGGCCGCCGCGTCTATTCGTCGGTGAGCGACCTGCCTTCGGTCAGGAACGGTCTCGGCATTTCAATTCTGTCGACGCCGAAGGGCGTCATGTCGGACCAGGCGGCGCGCGAAGCCAATGTCGGCGGCGAAGTTCTCTGCCAGGTCTACTAAAGGTTACGAGGAGAGGGATCGATGTCCCGTATCGGTAAAAAGCCTGTTGAAGTGCCGAAGGGCGTGACCGTCACGGTCGACGGCCAGTCGGTCACGGCCAAGGGCCCGAAAGGCGAGTTGAACTTCGTCGTGAACGATCTCTGCCGCGTCGCGTTCGACGACGGCAAGGTCTCGGTCGAGCCTGTCGATCTGTCGAAACCTGCTCGCGCCCAGTGGGGCATGAGCCGGACGATGGTCGCCAACATGATGACGGGCGTCACGACCGCCTACACGAAGAAGCTGGAGCTTGAAGGCGTCGGCTATCGCGCGACGATGAAGGGCTCGATGCTCTCCATGGCGCTTGGCTTCTCGCACGATGTCGAGTTTACGCCGCCCGAGGGCGTCAAGATCGAAGTGCCGAAGCCGACCGAAGTCATCGTCAGCGGCATCGACAAGCAGCTCGTCGGCGAGACGGCCGCTAAAATCCGCTCCTACCGTCCGCCGGAGCCCTTCAAGGGCAAGGGCGTTCGGTACGCCGGCGAGTATATCTTCCGCAAGGAAGGCAAGAAGAAGT
>JAVJPA010000026.1:0-2070 GCA_040216495.1 Amphiplicatus sp.
CTCTGGTACAATGGCGACGCCGAAGCCGCCGCGCGCTTTTATGCAGAGACTTTTCCGGACAGCAGCGTCGGCGCTGTGCATCGCGCGCCGGGCGATTATCCGGACGGCAAACAAGGCGATGCGCTGGTCGTCGAGTTCACCGTCGTCGGCATCCCCTGCATCGGCCTCAACGGCGGGCCGCAGTTTCCGCACACCGAAGCCTTCTCCTTCCAGATCGCCACCGAAGATCAGGAGGAAACCGACCGCTACTGGAACGCTATCGTCGGCAATGGCGGCGCGGAGAGCGAATGCGGCTGGTGCAAGGACAAATGGGGCCTCAACTGGCAGATCACGCCGCGCGTGCTGACCGAGGCCATGGCCGCCAGCGGCGGCGAAGCCAAGCGCGCGTTCGACGCCATGATGAAAATGAAAAAAATCGATGTCGCCGCGATAGAAGCCGCCCGTCGAGGCTAAGGGCTGCTTGCGGCTCCACTAATCCTTTTACGGACCGTCATCGACCGAAAGGCGCGCCGGGAACGGCGCGTCTTTTCTTTTGCGCGCGCTGCGCCAGATGCGAAAGGCGGCGCAGGCCATGACATAAATAAGCGCCGTCTCGAAAGCGCGGTTCAGGAAAGCGCCGATCCAGCCGATGCCCGACCCGACGAGATGCGCATAGACATGATAGGCGATCAGCGATGCGTGCAGGAAAAACAGCGGCACCGGAAACCACTTTCCGCGCGACATCGAAAAGAAAATGAAGGCGAGCGCGAGGTCGATGAAAGCGAAACCGTAAAGACGCAGGTCAGGCGCAACCCATCGCCATACCGACACCGAGGCGAGCCAGCTCGCGGCCAGAAGCTGCGCGGCCGCCAATATCTGCGGCGACCGCGCCTTGCCGGCGAGCGCGAGCGTCGCGCCGCAGGCGGCGAGATAGATCGAAACGACTATCCAATGCCCAGTATTGATCGGACGAGTGTCTCCGGTTCGGTCTTCGGAATGCCCCCCGAAGCGGTCAGCAACCGCGCGCCCGCCTCGGCGGCTTTGGCGTTGAGCGCCGCATGCGCCTCGCCTGTCGCCTGGGCGAGAGTCATAAGCGTGTTCTGAAGCGAGGCGAAAGCGTCGGCGCCGCTGGTGACGCCGAGCTTGGCGTCCGCCGCTTTCGCGGCCCCGCCGACGGTGACGAGCGTCGCCGCCAACGCGACGAGCTGTTTTTCAAACCGCAGCAACGCCAACTGTTCTTTACGAATATCGGTCATAGTGAGACATCCTTCGTTAAGGTTGATGAACGCAACAGTTACAACTTTAACGGGAGGTCAGGAGCGCGCGCCACGAGAAAGTTCGCGCATAGCGGGAATATTCTGGATTGACTTACAATGAAGACGTGTATGCGCGGCGGGTCGCCCGGTCCATGTGGCGGGCGGCGAAACGGCGCGCGCGCGAAGCGCTGACCGGCTCTGAAATTATCGCGGCCGCGGCGCGAGCGCCCGAAAGTAAAGCGCGCTCGCCGCTTGCGCAGCCTCTTCGAGCCGCCCCGCTTGAGCAGGGAGACACGCCCCGGACTCTTGCAGAATTTCTTCGAGCACTGGCCGCAGAGCTTGAGCCAGACGATCGGGGCCCCGGCGCGTCGTAACCCGCGCCAGCGCCGCATGGGTGTCGGCGGCGGCTTCGGCTGCGCTCATCGCCAGCGCGTCAGGGATTTCCTGTCCGGAGAGCCGCTCAAGCGCCGCTTTCAGCACCGGCGCGAGCAGCGCCGTCTCGATCGGTTTTTCCGTGGGCAGAAAGGCCACGAAGTCGGCGACGTCGCCGCCGCAGAGATCGGAAAGGGCCACCGCCCCGTCGGTCGCATCGACAATACGCCGCGCAAGATCGAGATCGGGCGCGCGGTCGCCATGAATGATCCGCGCGAGCGCCGGAGCCGACGCGCCGATGCGGCGCGCGAACGCCGCCGGGCTGTCGCCGGACGCGGCGAGATAATCCTCAAGCGGATGGGGCATGGTCGGGTCGGGCTTGCTCACAGCAGGCGAGTTTGGCGCAAGAGGACAAACGGCGTCTTAACGAAAGCCCTTCTCTTACTGAGTCACGCCCTCGTCG
>JAVJPA010000027.1:0-7991 GCA_040216495.1 Amphiplicatus sp.
CGGTCGAAGCTGCTGCCCCATCCGTAAGCGTGGCCGTCGCGTTCGGCGGTCGACGGCAGGAATTGCTGGCGGAACGTCAGTTCGGTCTTGCCGCCCTTGTCGGCCAGCGTGACCGTGACAAGCATGTTGTGGCTGTGCGCGGGATGCGGCTCGTCCCAGACGAACGTGAACACGATACGTTCATGCGGAACGATCTCGCGATAGACGCCGCCCTGCCAGAGATCCGCGCCGCCTTCCGTCGATTGAAGGCAGGCGCGCCACTTTCCACCGACGCGAAAGTCGGCTTCGTAGACGCTCGCCGGATAGTCGCGCGGTCCCATCCAGCGCTTAAGATGTTCAGTGTCGGTCCAGGCTTCCCAGACCAGAGCGCGCGGCGCGTCGAACGTGCGAACGAGGAAAAGCTCGGCGCCGGCGAGATCGGAATCGGCAATCTTCATCATGCTTTCCTCTCGCCGATGGCCGCTGCGAGCCGCTCGAGCCCTTCGAGCCAGCCTGTCGTGAACCCGCCTGCGCGCGCCGCGAGGCGCGCGGCTGGCGTCAGGAAGCGCGTGTCGATGGTCAGCCTGGTCGCGCCGTCCGCCAGTTCTTCGAAAGTCACCGTCACGCGCGCTTTCGGCGGAAGGCCTGCGCCGCAGGCGTCGCCGGCGGCCGCATCGCCCTCGTAAACAAGACGCTCCGGCCGGACGATTTCGAGAAAGACGCCGGCGCATTCATGCACCGAAGCGTCCGGCGCACGCATCAGGATGCGAAAGGCGCCGCCGACCGAAAGGTCGACATCGACGCGCGTATTTTCAAAACCCGCTGGCCCCCACCATTCGGCGATATGATCCGGGTGCGTCCAGACGTCGAAGACGAGATCGCGCGGCGCGTCGAAAACGCGGCTGAGAACGATCGCGCGATCAGCGTCGAGGCTAACTACCCCGCTTGCGTCCGCCATCTTTCTTCTCCGTTTTCTGAAGCCGCTTCAGATAGTCTTCGAGCCTGTCGAGGCGCTGCTCCCACAGCCGGCGATATTCTTCGAGCCATTCGTCAATGCTTTTGAGGGCGACAGGCTCCAGCTTGCACGGGCGCCACTGCGCCTCTCGGCCCTGCGAGATCAGCCCGGCGCGCTCCAGCACCTTCAGATGCTTCGACACAGCCGGCAGGCTCATGTCGAACGGCTCGGCGAGTTCCGAAACCGTGGTCTCGCCGAGCGCAAGACGGGCGAGGATGGCCCGGCGCGTCGGGTCGGCGAGCGCGGCGAAAGTCTGGCTGAGGCGGTCGGTCGGCATGTCTATTAAACCAACTATTTAATTAACTTATTGGTTTAATACCCTCCGACTTCGCCCTTGTAAAGACCCCGCGCGGGATTTTTTTAGAGCCAGAAGGAAGCCCCAGCCCTTACGCCTTGACGCGCCGCAACAAAGCCGCCAAGCGGGAGCGCCTTCCACAACGCTGAGAAGCCGAATGCCTTCGATTCTCGCCGTCGCTCTTCCGGTTTTCGCGGTGATAGCCGCCGGCCTTGCCGCTGGCAGGCTGCGCCTTGCGGGCGCTGAAGATTCCGCCGCGCTCAACCGCTTCGTCTTCCGCTTCGCCATGCCTGCGGCGCTGTTCGGGCTGATGTCGGGCGCAAGCGGCCTTCAGTCTACGGACGGATGGCTCGCGCTCAGCTACGGCGCGCCAGCGATGCTCGCAGTGTTCGCCGCCTACCAGATTGGGCGGCGCCTCTTCTGTCTCAACCGGCCGGACGCCGGCGCCCATGCATTCGCCTCGTCGATGGGGAACGCGGTATTTCTCGGCCTGCCGATCGCGCTCGCCGTTGAGGGATGGGCGCGCCCTTTCGTCGTGCTGATGCTGGTCGAGGGTATCGTCACCCTTGGCGTCGGCGCGGCGCTGATGGCGGCGCCAGATACGGACGAACATGCGCGAAATCTGAAAACGTTTCGCGACGCAATGCTGCGCCCGCTGAAAAACCCGCTTGTCGTCGCCGCAATGGCCGGCTTCGCATTTTCGTCGCTCGGCGTCGCGCTGCCCGGCCCTGTGCGGAAGTTCTTTGAAATTCTGGGCGACGCGGCAGGACCGGCGGCGCTTTTTTCGCTCGGGCTATTCCTCGCCACGCAGAAACTGCCGCCGCTCAAAGAATCCGGCGGAAAGGTCGCTTCCATCGCGCTCGTGAAGATGGCGCTGCTGCCTGTCCTTACGCTGCTTCTTCTCGCATCGTTCGGCGTTCGCGACCTGAATTACGTCGCCGCCGCCGCCCTGTTCACGGTCACGCCGACCGCCGTCGGCGCTTTCGTCATGGCGAGCCAGTATGGCTGCTATGTGCGTGAAACCGTCGCCGCCATCGCCGCGACCACGGCGCTCTCGATCCTGACGATCTCGGCGGTGCTCGTGATTTTCGCGTGAGGCGTCGGCCCTACACGTCCAGCGCGGCGCTAAGCGCGTTCGTCTGGATGAACTCGCGGCGCGGTTCGACGATGTCGCCCATCAGCCTTGAGAAAATGTCGTCGGCTGCGTCCGCCTCTTTCACCTTCACCAGCAACAGGACGCGGGCGTTATCGTCGAGGGTCGTCTCCCAGAGTTGCTCGGGGTTCATTTCGCCGAGGCCTTTGTAGCGCTGCACGGAAGCGCCTTTTTCACCGGCGGCGCGCACGGCGGCGAGGAGACTTTCGGGGCCGGTCAGCGCTTCCCGCTGATCCTTGCGGGTCCAGATTGCGGGCTTGGCGAACATGTCGACAAGGTCCTCGACGCCGGCCTGCACCTTGCGCGCGTCCGCCGAAACGAGAAGGTCGCGATTGAGGTGATGGCGTTCGGTGACGCCGCGCAGCTCTCGTTCGAAAACGTAACCGCCCTCGCCGTCCGCCGCGCCTTTCCAGCCGCGCTCATATTCTTCGGCGATCATGTCGAGACGATCGGCGACGCGCGCGGCGATCGCCTCGGCGCCTTCCGCCGGGGCCTCGCCGAGGGCGCGCGCCAGCGCCGCCTGAATGATGATGTCGCGGGAGAAGCGGGCTGGGAACTCTGACAGGGCGTCCTTCACCTTGCGCGCCTTGGCGACGAGATCGGCGAGATCGGCGCCGCTGATCGTTTCGCCGCCATCAAGGATCACCTGCGCGCCGTCTACGCCGTCCGCATACAGAAAATCCTCCAGCGCCCGGTCGTCGAGGAGATACTGTTCCGACTTTCCGCGCGAGATTTTGTAGAGCGGCGGCTGGGCGATATAGAGATGGCCGCGTCGGATGATCTCCGGCATCTGCCGGAAGAAGAACGTCAAGAGCAATGTCCTGATATGCGCGCCGTCGACGTCGGCGTCGGTCATGATGACGATCTTGTGGTATCTCAGCTTGTCGGCGTTGAAATCGTCGCGGCCGATGCCGGTGCCGAGCGCAGTGATGAGCGTGCCGATCTCCTGACTGCCGAGCATCTTGTCGAAACGGGCGCGCTCGACGTTGAGAATCTTGCCGCGCAAGGGCAGCACCGCCTGATTCTCGCGGTTGCGCGCCTGCTTCGCCGAACCGCCCGCCGAGTCGCCCTCGACGATGAAGAGTTCGGATTTCGCCGGATCGCGTTCCTGACAGTCGGCGAGCTTGCCCGGGAGCGAGGCGACATCGAGCGCGGATTTGCGCCGCGTCAGCTCGCGCGCTTTCCTCGCCGCTTCTCGGGCGGCGGCGGCCTCGACGATTTTCTGCACGACCTTGCGCGCTTCGCCGGGGTTCTCTTCGAACCAGCTTCCGAGCTTGTCGCCGACCGCGCCCTCTACGATGGGGCGCACTTCCGACGAGACGAGCTTGTCCTTGGTCTGCGAGGAAAACTTCGGATCCGGCACCTTCACCGAAAGGATGCAGGTCAGTCCCTCGCGAGCGTCGTCGCCGGTGAGCGAGACTTTCTCGCGCTTGGTGATGCCGGAAGATTCCGCGTAATTGTTGACGATGCGCGTCAGCGCCGCGCGGAAGCCGGCGAGGTGCGTGCCGCCGTCCTTCTGCGGGATGTTGTTGGTGAAGCAGAGCACTTTCTCGTGGTAGGAATCGTTCCACCACATCGCGACTTCGACCGTGACGCCGTCGCGCTCCGCTCTCAGCGCGATCGGTTTATCCGTCAGCGGGTTTTTCGCCTGATCGAGATAACGGATAAAGGCTTCGAGGCCCCCATCGTAATGCATCACCTCCTCGCGCGGCTCGGCGTGGCGCGCGTCCTTGAGGCGGATGGTGACGCCGGAGTTGAGGAAGGCGAGTTCGCGCAGGCGATGCTCAAGCGTCGCGAAGTCGAATTCAGTGCCCGTGAACGTCTTGTCCGACGGCAGGAAGGTGATTTCCGTGCCCTTCGCGGGATTTTCGCCGACAACCGCCAGCGGGCTTTCGGGAACGCCGTGGCGGAAACGCATGTAATGCTCTTTGCCGCCGCGCCAGATGCGCAGGTCCAGCCATTCGGACAGCGCGTTGACGACGGAAACGCCGACGCCGTGCAGGCCGCCCGAAACCTTGTAGGAGTTCTGGTCGAATTTCCCGCCCGCATGGAGCTGGGTCATGATGACTTCGGCGGCGGAAACGCCCTCGCCCGTATGGATGTCTGTCGGGATGCCGCGGCCATTGTCGCGCACCGTGCACGAACCGTCGGCGTTCAGCACGACATCGACCGCGTCGGCATGGCCGGCGAGCGCCTCGTCGATGGCGTTGTCGACGACTTCATAGACCATGTGGTGCAGGCCCGAGCCGTCGTCGGTGTCGCCGATATACATGCCCGGCCGTTTGCGGACCGCGTCGAGGCCTTTCAAGACCTTGATCGAGTCTGCGCCATAGTCGTCGTTATGCGTCGCGGCGGTGTTCGCCATGTTCTTCTTACCTTACTGTCGTCTCGTTGAGCGATCCGCCCTCGACTGCGAACGCTTGCGCGCGCGAGCCCCAGGCGGAGAAAAGCGATTTGTCCGTACCCGTCATGAAAACCTGAAAGCCGAGCCCGTCCAGAATGTCGAACAGCGCCGCGCGCCGGTCTTCGTCGAGATGGGCGGCGATTTCGTCGAGCAGCAGCACCAGCGGCGCCGGGGCGCCGCCGCGGAAGCGTCCCTGCAGCGCCAGCGAGCGGGCGGCGGCGAGCACCAGCCCGATCAGCAGCGCCTTCTGTTCGCCGGTCGAGCAGAGCCGCGCGGGTCTCCCTTTCTGGCGGTGCGTGACGATGAGGTCCGAGCGGTGCGGCCCGGTCAGCGCCCGCCCGGCGGCGGCGTCTATGTGGCGCTTGGCGCGCAAGGCCGCCAGAAACTCTTCCTCCACGTCCGCTGCGGGCGCAGAGCCGAGCGCCGCTTCGAGCGCTCCCTCGAGCGCGATCTCGGCGGCGGGAAATCCGGCCTCGCCGTCGATCTCGGCGGCGACAAGCGCGCCCGCCGCCTCGCGTCTCGCCGCCGCGAGCGCGACGCCGGCTTCCGCCATCTGGGTTTCCAGCGCGGTGAGCCAGGCGTCGTCGCGGCTGCGTTCGTCGAGCAGGCGCTGACGCTGGCGCATGGCGAGGTCGTAATCCGCGCTGGCGCGCGCCTGCGCCGGGTTAAGCGCGAGCGCGATGCGGTCGAGAAAACGGCGGCGCTCGCCGGCGCCCTCCATGAACAACCGGTCCTGCGCCGGCGTCAGCCACATGAAACGGACATGGTCGCAAAACGCGCCCGGCCCCGAGGCGGACGCCTCATCGACGCGGCACACCCGCCGCCCCGGTTCGTCGGCGCCTGCGCCCACGCCGAGATGGCGTTCGTCGCCGGCGGTTTCAAGCCGCGCCGAGACAGCCCAGCCGCCGCGCCCTTCGACGCGCGGCAGTTCGTCGAGGCGCGCGCTGCGCAGACCCCGCCCCGGCCCGAACAGCGAAACCGCTTCGAGAATGTTGGTCTTGCCGGCGCCGTTGGCGCCGATCAGCGCAACGGGCCGTCCGTCGAGCGCGATGTCGGCGCGGGCATAGGAGCGGAAGTCCGTGAGCGTCAGACGGCGGAAGCGCGCATGCCCCTGCGCGGCGCGCGCCGTTTCCGGCGCCGCCATCGCATAGGTTTCGGTCTTCATCGCTGCTTCAGCCAAAAAACGCTCTTCTGTTTCGTATTGACGGCGCGCCGCCGGCGTCATGCGCCGGATGCGGCCAGACTTGTTGTCGCTCTCGCGGTCAGACCCTGAGCGGCATCAGCACGTAGAGCGCCCGCTCGTCCTCATCGTCGAGAACGACGGTCGGCGAGGACGGGTCGGCGAGCCGCAGCACCGCCGCGTCGCTGTCGATCTGCTGCGCTACTTCGAGGAGGTACCGGGCGTTGAACCCGATCTCGATCGGATCGCCGGAATAATCGACCGAAAGCTCTTCAAGCGCGCTGCCCGCTTCGGGGTTGTTGACGGTGAGCCGCAACCGGTCGGAATCGAGCGCCAGCTTGATCGAGCGCGTGCGGTCCGCCGAGACGGTCGAGACGCGGTCGACGGCGGCGGAAAAGTCGGCGTTCTCGACGCGCAGCACATTGGCGTTGGATTTCGGAATGACGCGCTCATAGTCGGGAAAGGCGCCGTCGATCAGTTTCGAGGTGAGGTAGCCCGCGCCGAAACCGAAACGGATTTTCGCGGCCGAAACGGATATCTCGACCGTCTCTTCGGCGTCGGCGAGAAGGCGGCCGAGTTCGTTCACGGCCTTGCGGGGCACGATGACGCCGGGCATTTTCTCCGCGCCCGAAGGCAGCGCCGCGTCGAGGCGCGCGAGCCGGTGCCCGTCGGTCGCGGCGGCCCGCAGCAGCTTCTTCGATCCTTCCGTATAAGGATGAAGATAGACGCCGTTCAGGTAATAGCGCGTCTCCTCCTGCGACATGGCGAACCGCGCCTTGGCGAACAGGCGCATAAGGTCCGCCGCAGGCATCGAGAAACGCACATCCATGTCGTCGGAAGCGAGCGTCGGGAAGTCTTCATCGGGAAGCACCGCAAGCGAGCCTTCATAGCGCCCAGCGGTGATTTGCAAGCGCCCCTCGTCCTGCACGAGTTGGAGCCGGATCTGCGCGCCGTCGGGGAGCTTCCTGACGATGTCGTGGAGCATCACCGCCGACGCGGTCGCGGCGCCTTTCTGGGCGACGTCGGCGGGCGCCGATTCCGAGATCTCCATGTCGAGATCGGTGGCTGTGAGCGTCAACGCGCCGCCTTCGGCCTGCAAAAGCACGTTCGACAGGATCGGGATCGTGTTGCGCCGCTCGACGACGCTTTGCACATGTCCAAGCGCGCGCACCAGCGCCGAGCGTTCAATCGTAACCTTCATGGGCTTTTGCTTCCCGCTTTCCTGTTTTGTCGCCTGCCGTACGGACCACTTGCCGCTCCCGCCTGGCGCCGCGAGAAACGGCCGCCGCGAAGGAAGGGTTTCCGAGTGAAAAACCGGCGATCCTCCGGTTGAAACGGGCCTCGCCGCCGCCGGGAATCGCCGCTCGAAATAACCGCCGGATTATAGCCGAAACAACCCCCGAAAAGCCAGCGAGGATAGGCCCGAACGTCGCGGCGGGAGCCGCATTTTCCGGGCCTTGCGGATGCGGCTCTTCCCGGGAGGCCAGGCGCAGAATTTGCGCTCACAGTCTCCCCGTCAAGATAGCGGGATCACCCCGGAAAGCGTCGGTGAAAACAAGGCCGAAACGCCAAACGGCGGCTCGAAAGGCCGCCGCCAAGCCAAAGCAACCGGCCTTGAAAGAGCTAGGCGCCGAGCGCCGCCTTGATCGCCGCGACCCCGTCGCGGAACTTCTGGTCGCGGGCGAGAAGCGCCAGCGCCCGCTGGTAGCCATTCATCACCGTCGAGTGGTCGCGGCCGAGCACCGCCGCGATGCGCGGAAAGGATTCCCGCAGGACCTCGCGGGCGACATAGACGAAGGCGTGGCGCACCCTCACGATCGCCTGCCGCTGGGAACGCCCCTTGAGGTCGGCGACCTCGACGCCGAACGCCTCCGCCGCCGCCGCCGCGCAGTCTTCGAGCGTATAAGAGCGGCGGCAGTCGGCGAGATGAGCCTTCAGCGCCAACCCGGCCTCGTCGAGCCCGAC
>JAVJPA010000028.1:0-4540 GCA_040216495.1 Amphiplicatus sp.
GCCTGGCCCTGAAACCCGCCCGAAGGCTGGTGGACCATGATGCGGGAGTTCGGGAGCGAAAACCGGAGATCTTTCTGGCCGGCCGTGAGCAGCAGCGAACCCATGGAGGCCGCCATGCCGATGCACATGGTCGAGACCGCGGGGCGGATATACCGCATGGTGTCATACATCGCGAGGCCTGCCGAAACCGAGCCGCCGGGCGAATTAATGTAGATCGCGATCTCTTTTTTCGGGTTTTCGGCTTCGAGAAACAGGAGCTGGGCGACCACGAGGGTCGAAACCCCGTCATGGACCGGGCCGGCGAGAAAGATGATACGCTCCTTGAGGAGCCGGGAATATATGTCGAACGCCCGTTCCCCGCGGCTGGTCTGCTCGACCACCATGGGCACGAGCGTGTTCATATAAATATCGTAGGGGTCTTTCATCTCGGCTTCCTGCAAGGGTTCGGGTTAATCGGCGAATAGGGCGTCCTGACGGCGGCGGGGCCGGACGGGAGAGAACTCCGCCCGGCAGGATCAATATGGGAGCGGCGAACCCGAAATCCCAGAGCCACCCTTCCCAACCGCCCCATCCTAGGCCAGCGGCGCTTAAGCGAGGGTTATTCTCGGCAAATAGCAAGCCAGTGTCGCGGCGCCGACACGTCCGTCCGCGCCGCGAACATAAGACAGCCGGCAGCTGTCCCTCGACGCCTAAAAGACGGTTTCGGCTCCCAAAGGAAAGTGAGCTATTTCGACGCCCCAGGCCTATTCGCCGTCGTCGCCTTCCGGGTCCTTCTGGAGCTCTTCCTTCGACACTTTCTTGTCGGTGACGCTGGCGCGCTCGAAGATATAGTCGACGACGCGCTCTTCAAACAGCGGCGCGCGGATCTGGGCCACCGCGCCGGGGTTCTGCTGGAAGAATTGCAGCACCTGCTGCGGCGTCACGTCCTGCCCCTGCATCTGCATCATGCGGGCCTCGCGAAGCGCCTGCTCCTGGATGGCCCGCTGCAAGACCTCGTTCGGCACCTGCACTTCGGCGCGACGGCCGATCTCGGCGAGAACGAGGCCGAGCCGCACCCGCCGTTCAGCGATCTTGCGATACTCTTCCTTAAGTTCGTCGTCGGTCTTGTCCTTATCTTCCTCGTCGCGTTCGGAGCGTTCGACCTGCGCCCAGATCTGTTCGAATTCCTGATTGACCATTGAAGGCGGCAATTCGAAATCGTGCGCCGCGTCGAGCTTGTCGAGGAGCGCGCGTTTCAGATGCGCGCGGGAGAGCTGTTTGTAATCTTCCTCGATGCGCTCCTGAAGACGCTTCTTTAGGTCGTCGAGGCTTTCAAGCCCGACCTTCTTCGCCAGTTCATCATCGATGGCGACTTCCTCTGGGGCTTTCACTTCTTTCACCGTGACGGCGAATTCCGCATCCTTGCCGGCGAGCTTTTCCGCGCCATAGTCCGCCGGAAACGTCACTTTCACTGTCACGTCCGAGCCGGCCTTGGCGCCGATGAGCTGCTCCTCGAAACCTGGAATGAAACGGTTGGAGCCGAGCACGATCTCCTGGCCCTCGCCTTTCCCTCCATCGAACGCCTCGCCATCGACCGAGCCGACGTAATCGATGATCAGCATATCGTCGGTCTTGGCCTTTTCGCTCGCTTTGCGCGGCGCGTAGCTGCGCTGCTGGTCGGCGATGTTCTTCAGGGCCTCCTCAACGTCGCTGTCGGGAACGTCGGCGACGGGCCGCTTCAGCTTTAGAGTCGCCACGTCCATCGGCTCGAAAGTTGGAAGCACTTCTCCGTGCACGTCATATTCGAGATCCGCCTTGCCTTCGATCACGGCCTCCATGTCGCCATGAAAATGCGGATGCGGGCTGGTCGCCGGCTGGAGATTGCGGTCGGAAAACGCCTTGCGAGACGTCTCGGCGACGATCTCGTTGACGATCTCGCCCATCACGCCCTTGCCGTACATCTTCTTCAGGAAGGAGACAGGGGCCTTGCCCTTGCGGAAGCCCTTGAGGTGAACCTGCCCCTTCATGCCTTCGAGGCGCTTCACGAGGCGCGAGTCGAGCTCGGCGGCGGTGATCTTCACCGTAAAGCGGCGGTCGAGCCCTTCGGCGCTCTTCTCAATGACTTCCATGTTCATCCGGCCTTCTCGTCCCAAAAATCCGTAAAAGATGGTGCGGATGAGAGGACTCGAACCTCCACGGGTCGCCCCACTGGAACCTAAATCCAGCGCGTCTACCAGTTCCGCCACATCCGCAATGGCCGCCGTCCCGCCCGTTTGAGACAGGCGGGTCCGGCGGAGCGGGTCTCTATATCAGAGAAAAGGCCGCTGTCGAGGCGTTCAAAACCGCTTTTCGAACCACATCACATCGTAATAGCGGCCGAATTTCCGGCCGACCTCGCTCAGGGTCGAAACATACGCGAACCCGAAGCGCTCGTGCAGCGCCACCGAGGCGGGGTTGGGCGCGACGATCAAAGCATACGCGCGATGCACATCCTGCCGGCCGAGCGCATCGAACAGCGCGGCGTAAAGCGCTTTGCCTGCGCCAGTCTTGTGGCGGGCGGGATCAACGAAAACAGAGACTTTCACCGAGGTTTCATAGGCCGTGCGGGGGTCGAACTCGGCGGCGTTGGCGTAGCCGACAAGGCTTCCGCCCGCCTCCGCCACAAAAACAGGATGACGCGGACTGCGTGCGTGCGCTTCGATCCAGCTTTGGCGCTGCAGCTGCGTATGCTCCACGGTTTCGAAGGTGATCGGGCTGCTGCGGATGAAAGGGTTGTAGACAGCATTGATCCCGGCAGCGTCGCTCACCTGCGCCGGACGGACGACAAGGCTTGTCATTGCTCATGATCCCGGGGCTGGGGCGCCTGCTGTGGCGGCGACAGGAGCGACTTGAGCACGATGGGCAGGGCGTCAGGCAAGTCCTCGGCGATCAGCCCCGGCCCCGCCGCCTGCCCGCAGCCGCCGTGAAGCCAAACCCCGGCGCAGGCCGCCTCGAACCCCGACATACCCTGCGCGCGCAATCCGGCGACGATGCCGGCGAGGACATCCCCCGAACCGGCGGTCGCGAGATCCGCGGGGGCGTTCGCGTTAATGGCGGCGCGCCCGTCCGGCGCCGCAATCACTGTGTCTGCGCCTTTCAGGATCACCACGGCCCCCGCTTTCGCGGCGGCCTGACGAGCAGCTTCAAGACGGCCTGAAGAGTCGCCGTCTACCTCTTTGAAAAGACGCGAAAACTCCCCAACGTGCGGTGTCAGCACATCATCGGGCCGAAGCAACGAAAACAGTCTCTCAGGAGCCGCCTCGAAACTGGTCAGCGCATCCGCGTCCAGCACTGCACCTGCGCTGGATGCAAGGATTGCTTTCACCACCTCCGCTGTCGCCGCGCTGACGCCGGCGCCGGGACCAATAAGCGCGGCGGTGAAGCGCTTGTCGGCGAGCGCCGCCGTTACGTCCGCCGCGCCGGCGATTTCGCGCAGCATAACAGAAGTCAGGTGTGCGGCGTTTTCCGCCGCGGCGTCGGCGGGGGTGAGCATAGTGACAAGCCCCGCTCCGGCCCTCAGCGCCGAGCGCGCCGCGAGTCGCGCCGCACCCGTCTTCAGGCGGCCGCCCGACACCACGGCCGCATGGCCGCGGGCGTATTTATGAGTCGCGAAATTGGGGCGGCGGAACTGCGGCCCCCAGACCCCGGGCTGGTTCTCCACCGTCTTGGGCGCGATCTCGGTCAGCACATCCGGCGGGATGCCGATATCGATCACGTCGACCGCGCCGGCGAGCGCCCTTCCCGGAAACAACACATGGCCCGGTTTGCGTGTGAAGAAAGTGACGGTGCGCGCCGCCTGCATCGCCGCGCCGAGGATGCGCCCCGAATCGGCGTCGACGCCGGAGGGAATGTCGACAGCGAAGACCGGCGCCGGGTGCGCGTTCGCCGCCTCGATCATCGCCCGCGTCTCGCCCTCGACCGGCCGCGCCAGACCGACGCCGAAGATCGCATCGATGATAAGGCCTGCGCCTTCGAGCACGGCAGGGCCGAACGTCTCTATCTCGCCGTCATAGAGTCCCGCCATTAATGCGGCGTCGCCCTTGAGCGCGTCGCGCGGGCCAAGAAGCGCGAGGCGCACGGTCCACCCCGCCTCTTTGAGATGCCGCGCGATGACGAACCCGTCGCCGCCATTATTGCCCGGCCCGCACAGCACCGCGACAGGGCGCTTGTCCCATGCGCGCATGGCGATGGCGGCGGCCCCCGCGCCCGCCTTTTCCATCAGGCTGGCGCCGGCGATTCCGCGCGCCGCCGCTAGCGCGTCGGCTTGTTTCGACTGTTCGGCGGTAAGCAGGATCATAGGGCGTCCCGGTTGACACTCTCGCGCAGACCGGCCGATTGTGCCGGCTCCGACTCCCGTTTAGCGGCGAAAAGGCGTGTCCGGCCATGAAAAAGATCGAAGCGATCATCAAACCCTTCAAGCTCGACGACGTCAAAGAAGCGCTTCAGGAGATTGGCCTGCAAGGGATGACGGTCATCGACGCGCGCGGCTTCGGGCGCCAGAAGGGCCACACCGAACTCTATC
>JAVJPA010000029.1:0-4491 GCA_040216495.1 Amphiplicatus sp.
TCGGCGACGATCGGCACCGGCACGTTCGCGCAGATTTCTTTCAGAGCCGCCGTCGATTCGACGTCCGGACAGGAGACGCGGACAATGTCGGCGCCCGCCTCCGCGATCTCGTTCACCTGGCGAATGGTCGCCTGGGCGTCGGAGGTCAGCGTGTTGGTCATCGACTGCACGGCGATCGGCGCGTCGCCGCCGACCGGCACCTTGCCGACCATGATCTGGCGGGATTTGCGGCGCTCGATATCGCGCCACGGACGAACGGACATGACAGATTCCTCTGGGCGCTCCCGCCCTATCGGCTCGCCCTCAACTTTACCGCAGCCGCTAAGAAGTCAAGAGCCGGCGCGGAAACCCGCGCAAACGCCGGGTTTCGCCTAAACCGGGCGCTCGAAACGGAAGGTGAAGCGCTGGTCGTAGGCGGGACGGGCGGCGCCGTCGACCGTCCTCGGCTCGAACCGCCAGCGGCGGGCGGCGTTGAGGGCGGCGTCGTTGAAGCAGCTGTTGCTCGATGTCGCCACGCGCGCGCCTGTGACCGTCCCCTGGGAGGTGACGTTAAGAGCCACCTCGACGGTCTCGACAGCGGCCGCGCCAAGCTCGCAGCGGGTCGGATAAATCGGGCTGATGCGATCCGTCAGAACCGGCCCCTGACCGATTTCCGCCGGTTCGTCCGCGGGCGGCGTCGCCTTCGGGATGACGATGGCGTCCCTGCCGGCGCGGGCGCCGTTCATGTTGAAGGGCGTCGTTTCGTCATGGGCGCTGGTCGCGATCTGCACCGCGCACCAGAGAATAAAGAGCGTGACGCCGAGAACCGCCCAAAGCGACATTTGCGGCCGGTCGGCTTCGGGCGCCGGGGCGTGCGCCGCCTCGAACCGCTCCGTCTCGATTTCGGCCGGGCTCGACCAGCCTGCGTCTTCCTTGAAGCGCGAAACGACGCCTGCGGCCTCAAGTCCGAGCGCCTCGGCGTAAACCTTGACGAAACCGATGGCGAAAGGGCGCGACGGCAGGGCCTTGAGGGTCATCTCCTCGATGGCGTCGAGAAAGACCGGCTTGATGTGGGTGCGTTCCGAGACCTCGACGAGCGACAGGCCGGAGGCTTCGCGGACGGCCTTGAGATGGGCGGCGGCGCTCGGGTAATCGCCCGGCTCAAGCTCGCTGGCGCGGCGGCGCGCGCGCGCGTCCTCCATGTTAACGATTTCAGCCGAGCCGTTGTTGATCGCCACAGTCATAACCCCTAACGCACACAGGGTGCGGCAAGAGTAGCCCACCCGAGCCTTGAATTACACCTTGATTCCGTCCGCCGCGCGCGGCGCTTACGAAATGGTCAGGTTCCTGTTTGGGGATGTAGCATCAAAGGCGCCAAATCTTGGTTAGCGCTTTTGTGAAAATTGCGCGCCCTGCTCGCGCAGGTGCTGGATCAGCGGCGCGCGCAGGGAATCGCCGGCGGAAGAAAGGCGCTCTTCCAGCCATTTCGTTAACGAAGCCGCGTCGAGCGAGCGCACCAGCCGCTTGAACGGCCCGACGGCGGTCGCCGGAATCGAGAAGCGGCGCACGCCGACGCCGATCAGCGCCGCGGCCATCAGCGGGTCGGACGCCTGCTCGCCGCAATAGGATACAGGTTTGCCGGCGCGCGCGGCCTTCTCGACCAGCATCTGGATGAAACTCAGGAAGCCTGGCTCGATCGGATCGAACCGGCGCTGGGTCATTTCGGACTCGCGGTCGGCGGCGAAATAGAACTGCGCCAGGTCGTTGCCGCCGACGGAGAGGAAATCGACGCGGCGCGCAATCTCCTCAAGCCGCCACGCGGCGGACGGCGTTTCGATCATCGCGCCGATCCTGATCGCCGCCGGCAACGCCGCGCCGCGTTTGCTGCGCCGCTCGACCTCGCGGTCGACAAGCGCACGCGCCGCGTCGATCTCGCTGGCGAGCGTCACCATCGGGAACATGATGTAAAGATCGCGCCCTTCGGCGGCGGCGAGGAGCGCGCGGACTTGCGGGCGAATGATGCCGGGCCGGTCGACCGCCATCCGGAGGCCGCGCCAGCCCATCGCCGGATTGCCTTCGAGACGGCGCTTCATGTAGGTCGCCGCCTTGTCGCCGCCGAGATCGGCGGTGCGGAAGACGACGGGTTTGTCCCCGGCGCGGTCGAGCACTTCGCGGTAAAGCCGCTCCTGAACGCCGACCCGCGGCAGTTGCGCGCCGATCAGGAATTGCAGCTCGGTGCGGAAAAGCCCGACCCCCGCCGCGCCTGTCGCTTCGAGATGCGGCATGTCGAGCGCGAGCCCGGCGTTCATCAGGATCGAAATGTCGACGCCGTCGCGCGTCGCCGACGGGAGATCGCGCTCCTTGGCGTAGGCCGCCTGGCGTTCGGACTGGAGCTCGCGCTTGTCGCGGTAGGAGTCGATAATGTCCGTCGTCGGACGGACATGCGCCTCGCCGGTTTCGCCGTCGATAATGACGACATCGCCTTCGAACACCCGATCGAGCGCGTTGTCGACGCCGGCGACGAGCGGAATTTCGAGCGCCCGCGCGACGATCGCCACATGCGAGGTCGCCGACGCCTCGGCGAGGACAAGGCCTTTCAGCTTGGAGCGGTCATATTCAAGAAGGTCCGCCGGCCCCATCATGCGCGCGACGATGATCGCTTCGTCGGGAATCGGCCGCGGCGTTTCGGCCCCGTCGCCGGCGAGATGGCGAAGGAGCCGGTGCGCCAGATCGTCGAGATCGTGCAGACGCTCTTGAAGGTAAGGATCGCGCGCCGCCGACAGCTTGGCGCGGTTTTCCGCCTTCACCTGTTCGACGGCGCTTTCGGCGGTGAGGCCGGAGAACACCGCCGCGCGCAGCCGGTCCTTCCAGCCGCGGTCGTAGGCGAAGAGGCGGTAGGTTTCGAGAACCTCGCGCGACACGCCTGCGAGCGCCTCGTTGGAGAGCATCTCGTCGACCGAGGCGCGCAGCGCCGTCAGGCCTTCTTCAAGGCGCTTGGCTTCCACCGCAACGTCGCTGGCGAAGACTTTATGCTGCGGGGCCGGCGCTTCGTGGAAGGCGGCGCGGCCCATGGCGACGCCGGGCACGACGCCCGAGCCTTCGAGCCGCTCCGGCCGGTGCAGCATTTCGCCGACGGCGGCGGTCTCTTCCTTGTCGAGAAGTTCGCCGGACGCGGCGACTTCCGCGAGGAGCACGGCGAGCGCCTGCGCCGCCTCGACCTCATCTTCCGTATACCGACGGCTCGCCTTGTTCTGGAGGACGAGCACGCCGAGCGCCTTGCCCGAACGGATGAGCGGCACGCCGAGAAAAGAGTGAAGCGGGTCTTCGCCCGTCTCCACCTTGTAGACGAAGGCCGGGTGCAGGGGCGCGTCGGCGGTGACGAGCGGGCGCTGCGTCGCCGCCACGGTGCCGACAAGCCCCTCGCCCCAGGCGAGGCGGGTCAGGTGGACGGCTTCGCGGTTCAGACCTTCCGTGGAGTAAAGTTCGAGATTGTCGTCGGCGCGGCGCAGATAGATCGAGCAGACGTCGGCGACGATGTGCGTGGCGATGATGCGGGTGAGCTGGTCGAGCCGCTCCTGCACGGTCGATTCCTGCGCCACCGCTTCGCGCATCCGGCGCAGGAGCACCGTTATGCCGCGGTCGCCGTGGCCGCCGTGAGGCGGCAGTGTGTTTTCGAGGCTCATGCCTCTCCTGCGTTGGCGCCGGGGCTCACGCCGCGCCGGCGATTCTGTCGAGGCCGTAGGCCTGGTGCAGCGCGCGCACCGCCAGCTCCGAATATTGCGCATCGATCAGCACGCTGATCTTGATTTCGGAGGTCGAGATGTTCTGGATGTTGATGCCGCGATCGGCGAGCGTCTTGAACATCACCGACGCGACGCCGGCGTGGCTCTTCATGCCGACGCCGATCACCGAGACCTTGGCGACGTTGCGGTCCGCCTGCATCTGCGAAAAGCCGACCTCGTCCTTGGCGCGGGCGAGCAGGTCGGCGGCGCGGTCGAGATCACTTTCGGGAATAGTGAATGAAATGTTCGCCCCGCCCGGCGCGCGCGACGGGCTCTGCACGATCATGTCGACATTGATGTTCGCCTCGGCGAGCAGGGTGAAAATATCGGCCGCCTTGCCGGGCTGGTCGGGCACGGCCATCAGCGAGATTTTCGCCTCGTCGTGCGAGGGCGTGATGCCGGATACGATTTTCTTTTCCACGATATCTTCCTCGTCGCAGATGAGCGTGCCGGGGCCCGGCGCGTCGGGATCGTCGAAGCTCGACAGCACTCTCACCCGAACCTTATAGGCCATGGCGAGTTCGACGGAACGGGTTTGCAGCACTTTGGCGCCGACCGAAGCCATTTCCAGCATTTCCTCAAAGGAAATCCGGTCGATCCGGCGGGCGAGTTTGTGAATGCGCGGGTCGGTCGTGTAGACGCCGTCGACATCGGTATAGATGTCGCAACGCTCCGCGCCGACCGCTGCGGCGAGCGCTACGGCCGTCGTATCGGAGCCGCCGCGCCCGAG